>JBGPNZ010000113.1:0-7231 GCA_041487795.1 Nitrospiraceae bacterium | reverse complement strand
CCCATGAGCCTCTCCCGGACCGCGTCGATTTCCTTGGACAGAGCCCCGCGCAACTGCTCCTGCGCAATCCGCAGCCCGCCGGCCGTTTTGGCTCTAATTGTATCGAGCACGGCCTCGGCCTGGGCCAAGTCCAGGCGGCCGTTGAGGAAGGCTCGTTTCGTAAATTCGCCGGGTTCAGCCAATCGGGCCCCCGCGCGGATCAGGGCTTCGCAGATCGTTTGTAAAATGACCACACCGCCATGGCACTGGAGTTCGACGACGTCTTCGCCGGTATAGGACCGCGGACCGCGCATGACGACCACCAGCGCGTCATCGAGCAGCGCGCGCCGGCGTGAATCGGTCGGGTCGAGAAGATCCGCGTGGTGGAGCACGTGACTGGAGGCGGAAAGCAGCGGTGCGCCGGACCGTAGCGCGACCAGACTGGACGCGACATCGAGGGCTTTCTCGCCGCTGACGCGCACGATGCCGACGCCTCCTTCGCCAAGCGGAGTGGCGACGGCACAAATGGTATCGTTCAACTGGTAGCTCATGCGTCGGATCAGAATTCTATCTGATATCAGATTACGCTGCGATGGTCGATCTCATAGCGCCAATGGGAGTGGCGATGGCGCAGATCGTGTCGTTCAATAGTCCACTCATGGTGGAACTCAGGTCGTTGGTTGGTCGGAGGAAGTCGAAAACGTCGGCTGCCTGTAAATGTACCGGTCCGTGACGAATTGCTGGCCGATGGTCAGCAAGTTGTTGGTGAACCAGTACAGCACCAGCCCGGATGCAAAATTCAGGAACAGCAGGGTCATGAACGCCGGCAGCAGCAGCATGATCTTGGCCTGCACCGGGTCCATGGTCGTGGGCGTGATTTTTTGCTGAATCATCATCGTCACGCCCATGAGAATCGGCAGCACATAATAGGGATCGGGCATCGAGAGATCGGTCACCCACAGGAGAAACGGCGCCTGCCGGAGCTCGATCGTCATATACAGGACATTGAAGAGCGCGACGAAGACCGGCATTTGCAGCAGCATCGGCAGGCAGCCGCCGACCGGATTCACTTTATGATCGCGGTAGAGCTTGATCAGCTCCTTGTTCAGCCGATCCCGGTCGTCCTTGTACTTGGTCTGCAGCGCCAGCACCTTCGGCTGGAGGAGCTGCATCTCCTTCATGGACTTGTAGCTTTTATATTGCAGCGGCGCAAACAGCAGCTTGATGCCGACCGTCAGCAGCACGATCGCGATGCCGTAGTTCTGCGTGTAGTCATGCAGAAACCGCAGGACGGAGAACAGCGGTTTGGCGACCGCTTTGACCATATCCCAACTGCCGAAGATGAACCATCCGAAGTCGATCGTGTCTTCAAGCCCCACATCCAGCGTTTTCAAGATCTCGAATTCCTTCGGGCCTGCGTAGAGTCGAAAGGCCAGCGGCGCCGACGCGGACGGCGCAGGAAACCGCACCTGCGCGGAGGCGAGCCTGTCACCTTCTTTCCTGACCAGCGCGGCGGTGGCGCCGGTCGGAATGGCCACGCTCATAAAATACTTGTCCTGCAGCGCGACCCATTTGACGCTCCCCTTCAATTCTTGTTCGGTGTCCGGCAGGTCCTTCTCGATTTTATCGTCGATGCGGGAGGCCGGACCGATCAGGCCGATCAGACCCTCGCTCCATTCGACAATGCCGAAATTGGTACCCAGCCCGGTCGCCAGCGTTCCGCTGATGCCTTCCGTGACGACCGCCACATCCACCACATAACTACCATGGTGAAAGGTCAGCTGTTTTTCCACGCGGACCGGCGATCCCGGCACCCGATAGGTCAGCGTGACGTGGCCGGTCGGATGGGCCGCGTCGAGCCTGCTGAAATCGCGTTCGACCTCATACAGCGCCTCGTTCACGCGCCGGGTGAGCGCCTCGTCATTGGTGTGCAACGACAGCGGCCCGGCGAACTTCCCTTCTTTGTGCACCAGTTGGACAGGCGGCGAGGCGCTCGCCGGCGCGAGGCGGTATCGCGTCAATTCCCAGCTTGTGATGACGCCACCGCGATTCGAGATGGCGGCCCGGTACAGATCGGTAGCCACCTCGACCGTCTGCGCCCCTGTGGGCACAGGGGCGGAACGCTCGTCAGGGCGACCGATCGGTGCCGCCGCCGGGTTTTTTTCCGGAGCCGTTGCCGTCTCGGGTGTTTGCGGAACCGTCGAAGCGGGAGCCTGTTGGTCCGCCTGCTGCGAGGGCGGCGGTGTCAACCCCATCTGTCGCAGGAAATACTCGTAACCAACCAGAATGGTCAGGGACAGGATCAGAAAGATGACGACTCGTTTTTCCATGCTAGTGGACGTGCGATCCGCGCGTCGTTACCGGACGGGATCTTCCCCGCCGGGATGGAACGGGTGACATTTCAACAGTCGTACGCAAGTTTTCCCCGTCCCTCTGACGAAGCCGTAGGAGCGGATGGCGTCCGCCGCATAGTGCGAACACGTGGGTTCGAACCGGCAAGCGGAGCCCAGCACCGGAGAGATCCATCGCTGATAGAACGTGATGACAGCCAGTCCGATCGTCTGCATAACCTCTTTCCTAGGACCGCACAAGCGCCTGCTGTCGCAAAGCCGTCAGCCATGCCTCCCGCAGGGCCAGGGGCGTGGCGTTCAAGGCGCCATGCCGGGGGAAGACCAGCAGATCGCAGCCCGGCACCAACTGCCCGCGAGCCTGTCTGGCCAACTCACGAAAGAGGCGCTTGGCGCGATTGCGCACAACGGCTCCCCCCAGACGTTTGCCCACAATCACGCCCACTCGCGCGTGAGACAGGTCGGAACGGCAGGACACGAGATTGAACAGCGGAGTTGGAAGCCGTCGGCCGGTTTTTTTGACGCGCTCGATATCGCCGCTCTTCTTGAGAAAAAACAAGCGGTCTTCCGACGGACGCGTCGTGGTCCGCATACTACACAGTCAGGCGCTTGCGCCCCTTCTTGCGGCGGCGAGCCAGGACTTTGCGCCCGTCTTTCGTTTTCATCCGTTTTCGGAACCCGTGGTCGCGTTTCCGTTTCAGTTTCGAAGGCTGTTGGTATGTGAATGACATTCATCGGCTCCTTCATCAGACTTGGAACACAAATAGGATGCGCATTATAGGTAGCAGCCGATCGGAGTGTCAACGACGAGGCACTGCGGTTCCGGCACAGGCCAGTAGGCGAATCCTCATCCAAATCCGGCGCAGTTCCATATCCATCAAAACATTCGCCCGTCTCTTTCGCTCTCTGAGCGATCGCCGAACCACATTAATATGAACCGTCCTGGCATGAGGCGGTTTTGCGGGACGACAGCCAATCCGCCACAGAAGACGAGCGCAGCGTGCGGGAGCCGAAAGAATAAGCCGTTGATAACATGAAATTTTCATCGCCGTCGCCGCTTCGAAGAGGTGGCATCGCCCTTGCTCACTCTAGGGACCGTTTCCGAAGTGACAAGACACGTACGATTTCCGATTTCAATGAAGGGGGGTGAATCAATTATGATGAAGGCAATGTTTGCAATGCTGGCGCTGGTCCTCGGTTTGACCTTTGGCGCTACGACCTTCGTGCAGGCCGACGAGAAGAAGGCCGCTCCTGCTGCTGAGAAGAAGGAGGAGAAGAAGGCCGAGAAGAAGGACGAGAAGAAGGCTGAGAAGAAGTAAGCTCGCCTTTTCCGGAATGACCGGCCCCCTTCGAGGGCAATCCATGCCTCGGAGGGGCGCCGGCGTTTCCATTTTTCCGGTCATCATATAAACGCGTGCGATTCATTCACAATGAAAGAGGACACACACAACGTGCGGAGTCGTGAGAAACAACGAGGAGGAGATACGATGAAACGGATCATGATGTTGCTGCTGGTGCCGGCGCTCCTGCCGGTGCTCCTGCTGATGGTCGGCTGCAGCCAGGCGCCGGCCGACAAGCTGGGCGAGGCTGAAAAAGCCGTGATGGACGCCAAGCTCGCCGGGGCACAGGCCTACGTCGCCGAGGACTTTGCCAAGCTCGAGGGCATGCTGAATAATGCCAAGAAGGAAATGGATGATCAGAACGCCAAGTTCATGCTCTTCCGCGATTACGGCAAGACAGAGCAATTGCTGGCTTCGGTGAAGGCCGAGACGCCTGCATTGCTCGAGGAGACGGCGAAGAAAAAGGAAGAAGCCAAGGCAGTCGCGCTCAAAGCGCACGAAGCCGCCAAGCAAGCCGTCAAGAAAGCCCAGGCACTGGTTTCCAAGGCGCCGGTGGGCAAGGACCGGGCTGCCGTGGAGGCGATCAAGAACGACGCCAAGGCGTTGACCGCGTCGTTGAACGATGTGCAGATGGCGATGGACGCGGAAGATTATCTGACCGCGCAAGCCAAGGCCAAAGCGGTGCAGGATAAGAGCCTGGCACTCTCGTCGGAAGTGAGAGGCGCGCTGACGAAAGTGAGCGGAACCAAGGCGCCGCAAGCAAAGCCGGCGGCGGCGAAGAGCACGAAAAGCACCAAGAAAAAGAAGTAGCGGAGCGGGCGCTTCATGAACCGATTCTCTTCAGACAGACGGCGTACAGGCACGGTCAGCATGGCGTTGGGCCTGCTGGTCCTCTCGGCCTGCGTCCAGCAGGCTCCGCCGGATCTTGTCCAGTCTGTGGAAGCCCTGGACCGTCAACTTGTGGCGGCCCACAGCGCCGAGTTCGCGCCGGAGGACTATCGCCGGTTCATCCAGCACTGGGTGGCGTTGAGGGAGCGGCTCCGGTCGGACGACGACGTCGTCGGATGGCCCTGGGAGGATAATCCGTTTGAAACCGACCTGCAGGCGCTTCACGACGAAGGTTCGCGCGTGCTGGCATTGGCGAGCGACAAGCAGAATGCCGAGCGGCGGGGTGCCATGGCGCATGTCGCGCGCCTGGAACGCCGCCTGCGACGCTTTACCAGCCGCGTGGATCAGATCGGCAGCCGCGTGGCGCTGGGTGAGAAGCGGGTGGAGACCGAGTTGCTGGTGAAACAGGCCCGGTCGTTCATGGAACAGGGACGGTTTGTCCATTCGAAGCAGGCCGCGCGGCAGGCGGACGAACGGATGACCAGCCAGGCAGCGCAGTTGAACTCCGAGTTGGGCCGTTATGCGGATAAGGCGCAGGTCAATCACTGGCGCGCCATGGTCCGTCGTACAGTGGACTGGTCCAGGCAGCATCAGGCGGTGGCGCTGGTAGTCGTCAAAGCCAAAAAGCGGTTGACGCTCTACCGGAACGGTCAGGCTGTGGCGTCCTATCCCGTCCGCCTCGGCTTTAACGGCGTCCAGGAGAAGCGGTACGAAGACGACGGCGCGACGCCGGAGGGTGACTATCGGGTGATCAGGGTGAAGGACCGCGGGCAAACGGAGTTCTACCGGGCACTCCTGCTCGACTATCCGAATACCGACGATCAGCGGCGGTTCCAGTCGGCGCGGAAGACCGGCATGATTCCGGTCCAGGCTCGCATCGGCGGCAATATCGAGATCCACGGCGAGGCAAACCGGCAGCTCAGCCAGACGCTCGGTTGCGTGATGCTCGGCAACCGCCAGATGGACGCCTTGCTCAGAGAGGTCGAAGTCGGCACACCGGTCACGATCGTCGGCGCCGTAGACGTGGACAATACGGTGGCGGTAGTATTGGCGCAGTTGGATCAGGGCGACGACGATGCCGATGCGGACGGCGCCGATCCTGACGACACGCAGACTCCGGTGGATGAGACGGACGTCGAGCAGAGTTGAGCGGCGATGACGCACCTTATCGAACGATCGAAGCGGAGCGTATCCAGCGCGGCGGTGCTGGCCGCGACGGCTCTTGCCGCAGGATTGTTCGCCTATCAATTTGACGGCTCGCGCGAAGTCGAGAGCCGCATCCTCACCGCCGAGCCACGGACGACGTCGAGCCTGGCGCATCTGCGTGCCCAGCATGCGGCGCTGAAGCGGCAACTGGCCGCCTATGCTCCGACCGGCGCCTACATTGTCGTGGATACGGCGCGCAACCGGCTCTACGTCAAGCGCCGCGAAGCGGTTCTGCTGGACGCGGTCGTGTCCACGGGCAGCGGGACCATTCTGGATCATCCCGACCAGCCGGAGCGCCGGTGGGTCTTCGACACGCCGCGCGGCGCCTTTGCTGTTGAGTCGAAGCTCGTCAATCCGGCCTGGGTGAAGCCGGACTGGGCGTTTCTCGAAGAAGGCCGCATGATTCCCGCGAATGCCGCGGAGCGCGTGGAGACCGGCATCCTCGGAGAGTACGCATTCGGATTCGGCAACGGGTATTTCATCCACGGCACCCTCTATACCCGAATGCTGGGCAAGAACGTGACGCATGGCTGCATCCGGCTGAACGACGACGACCTGCGCACGGTCAACCGGCTCGCCGACATCGGAACACCCCTCATCATTTTCTGACTTGCGCCACCGAAAGTTTTTCATCGCGCTCGGGCTCGCAGCCGCGTTCTGCGGGACCTGCCTCGTGACGGAGACGTCCGCGCAAAATCTCCAGGCGACCGGCGAGCGGCAAGCCGTCCAGGAAGCGAATACCGTTCTTCAGGAAGAAATCAAACTGGCCGCGCGGCCGCAGACATACTTATTGATCGATGTGCATCAGGGTGTTGTCCTGGTGAAGGCTCGCGGTGTCGAAATCCACCGGCTGCCTCTTCTCTCCTGGCGTGCCCGGGAGGATCGGTTGCCGGTGGGCCTCTTTCGGCTGACGGCCAGGCCGCCGATGGATCGCCCCAAGACCAAGCCGGGTGAGGATGCGACCGAACATCCCATCGATGTGTCCGATATGCCCGCGGAATATCACCTGGCGCTGGAACCGTCGTTGCTCGTGGCGGTTGTTCCGCCGGCTCGGAATCACCCCTGGCTCTGGATCAGGGGCCGTATGCGGGAGTGGTGGAGCCGGGCGGTTTCCAACGGTTCGAGTCCATGGCTACGCCTGACGCTCTCGCCGGAGAGCGCCCGCTCGCTGGCTTGGTCGGTGACCGAAAGCATGCCTGTCCTGATCGGCCGCGCGACCATCCCCTAGCCCGCATTGTTCATGAGGGTTAAGGGCAAACCCTCGGTTTTCCCCTCTCTGCAGCCCGTTTGCGTTTTCCACGATGCCAGCCTAAGATACGGCCCCCAGCACACAGAATTTAGCGTGGAAGCGGAGACCAGCGATGCCGAAAGAGCCGATGGCGAGGATGTACGTGAATCTGGGGGCACTGCACGGAACCGTGGAAGCGGCGCTGCACGAGATGGCGCTGACGCGGCTCGTGGCGCGCCTCT
>JBGPNZ010000112.1:0-7243 GCA_041487795.1 Nitrospiraceae bacterium | reverse complement strand
TCCGGCGTGTTGGCGGAGCAGGTCCACCCCTATACCCACGCTCCGTTGTCCGTCTCTCCCCTCACCTGGAGTCACGCGACCTTCGTGATGGCCGTCCGGGAATATCTCGACAAGTGGAACGCGTTACCGAAGTAGCCCACGCGAGCGAAGTTCAGCAGGCCATCCTTATACCAGGCCGCTCTCTGTCTCTCCCCTCACCTAGAGCCACGCGACCTTTGTGATGGCCATCCGGAAATATCGCGAGGCGTGGATAGCCCTGCCGAAGCAGTCTCGGTTGGATATCAATAGCGGCCGTAGAGCAGGTGTTCCAGAAGGAGGCGGAGCCGTTCTTCCTCGTTGGGCTGCAAGTTGAGAAATTCAACCCCAGCTGTTTGTTGGAGGAGGAGCGCACGACGGCCACGTCGATGTCGATAGGCGCATCATGCTCGGCGTAGCGGACTTGAAGCCGGAGCAGACTCCCCTTGCTCATCGTCGAGACAAGAAAATTGCGTAATCGTCTCACGCCAGCGCGATGGTTTCTCCTCGGGAGACGTTCAAGGTCTTTGCGGCGCTGCCTTCTTTGACGAAAACTTCGACCTGACCGTTGCTGTTGATCAGCGCGTGAAGGGCATCGGCGGAGCCCTGGCTGTAGTTTCTGAGTAGACCGTCGATCGTCACGCCGCCGATTCGAATAGACACATCGGAACGTCTAGTTTTGCCCTGCACGTCCTTGACGTGAAATGGCGTGAGGTTCGAGATCAAGTTCCCGAAGCGGTCCACGTACACAACCGTTCCGACCAGCGCCCCCCCCTGCCATTTCGGCTCGGTCAGCGGCAATTTTACGTAATCCTGGATCAGCTTGCCGTAGGAGCCTGGCTGTTGGCCTCTGGTGAGCCACGCGGCCGCCGGCGCGAACAGATCGCGCCCATCGAAGGTCGTGCCCTCCGAATCCAGGCGGTACTGCTTGTTTTCAATTTGGCGGACTTCGACGCCGGTTTCCTCCTGATAAATGAAACTGAGCAGTCCATTGTCCGGCGCGACAAAGAAATGGCGGGAGGTTGTCACCAGAAGCGGCCGCCGCGTACTGCCGACGCCGGGATCGACGATTGCGACGTGCACGGTGCCGTCCGGGAAATATTTATAGGCGGCCTTCACGAGGTAGGCCGCCTCCTCGACTTGGTGCGGCGTGACCGCGTGCGAAAGATCCACGATTCTGGCTTGCGGATTGATTCCCAGGATCACCCCTTTCATGCTGGCGACGAAGTAGTCGCGGTCTCCAAAATCAGTCAGCAGTGTGATGACGGAGATGGCAGTCGGCATTCTAGCTCTCAATCGGACTGGTAATGAGGCTCACCGTTTCATAATAACTGACGAAGTAGTTGCGGTCGCCGAAATCGGTAAGCAGCGTGATGACGGAGATGGCAGTCGGCATCGTCTAGAAGATGGTGATGAGTGACCAGTGATGAGTAATGAGAAGGAACGGAATTGCCGATCCGGTTAGCAGATGCGTATAACTCGTCACGCGTCACCCATCACTCGTCACTGGGTTTAGAGATCGTCGAAACGAATCTCAATCACTTCATATCCGACAATTTTTGACGGGGTAGAGACTGTGACCTGATCTCCGACGCGCTTGCCGATCAGGGCCTTGCCGACCGGGGATTGGACCGAGATCTTTCCATTTTTGAGATCCGCTTCGTCCTGGCCGACCAGCGTATATTGTTTTTTCTGCCTGGCTTCCAATTCAATGAGCTGCACGGTGGCGCCGAAAACGACCGTCTCGCTCGTTCGGCCGGCAGTTTCGATGATCCGGGCGTCGGCGAGTTTGTTCTCGACTTCGTTGATCCGGGTCTCGATAAATCCCTGGCGTTCTTTGGCGGCGTCGTATTCCGCGTTCTCGCTCAAATCGCCGTGCGAGCGGGCTTCGGCGATGGCCTCGATCACCTTGGGGCGTTCGACTTTTCTGAGACGGTCCAATTCGGCCTTGAGCGCTTCGTAGCCTTTTTTCGTGATCGGTGTCGGCATTATTCCTCCAGAAAATCGCTATCAGTCATCAGCACTCAACCGGCTGCAAGACGAGCGAGACATGCGGGAAAAGCGCGACTCGCCAGTCGCGCGAGTCTCGCGTTTCACGCATCACGCTTTGCGTGGTATTCCTGCAAAGACCGGATCGTCAGCCCTTTTTTCAGCATGGCTTCGATCGCCATGCCGGCCGCCCGGGCGCCCGGCATGGTCGTATAGTACGGGACTCCACGTTGCAAGGCTTCCCGGCGGATCGAGGCGGAATCGGCCTGCGACGCCTGGCCCCAGACCGTGTTGATGACCAAGCTGATCTCCCCGTTTTTAATGTGATCGACAAGATGCGGGCGGCCTTCCGTGACCTTGTTGACCTCGTCGCTGTCGACGCCGTGCTGGCGCAGATGGGCTGCGGTGCCGCGGGTGGCTTCGATTCGGAACCCGAGTTGCCGGAGCCGCCGGGCGACATCGAGCGCGGCAGGCTTGTCCTGATCTTTCACGCTGATCAGGACCGTGCCGCCGCGTGGCAGCGAGACTCCGGCCGCCGATTGGGATTTGGCGAAGGCCCAACCAAAATCGGCGTCCATGCCCATGACTTCTCCCGTCGATTTCATTTCCGGACCCAACAGCACGTCCACCCCGGCAAATTTGGTGAACGGGAAGACCGCTTCCTTGACCGAGATGTGAGCCGGTCGTGGTGCGGCCGTGAAGCCGAGTTGATCCAGCGTCTGTCCGATCATGACCTTCATGGCCAGCTTGGCCAGCGGCACGCCGATCGCTTTACTGACGAACGGTACCGTGCGCGATCCACGCGGGTTGACCTCGAGGACGTAAATGACGCCGCCCCGAACGGCGAATTGGACGTTCATCAGTCCCACCACGCCCAGTTCCATGGCCAGAGCGATAGTCTGATGTCGAATGTCGTCCACCACGGTCGCGTCGAGCGTATAGGGCGGGAGCGAGCAGGCCGAATCGCCTGAATGGACGCCGGCCTCTTCGATATGCTCCATGATGCCGGCGACCACCACTCTTTTCCCGTCTGAGATGGCGTCCACATCGATTTCGATGGCGTCTTCGAGATATTTGTCGACGAGCACGGGATGTTCAGGCGACGCGTTTACGGCGGTCGCCATGTAGTGCATGAGACCGGCCTCCTCGTACACGATCCGCATGGCGCGTCCCCCCAACACGTAGGACGGCCGCACCATGACGGGGTACCCGATCTCGGCGGCGATGCGGACCGCCTCGGCGGCGGAACGGGCGGTGCCGCTGGCCGGCTGCCGGAGCTTCAACTTATTGAGCAGTTCGCGGAACCGTTCTCGGTCTTCCGCGCGATCGATCGCGTCCGGGCTGGTGCCAAGAATTTTGATCCCGGCCCGCTCCAGCGGGATGGCGAGTTTCAAAGGAGTCTGTCCACCGAATTGCACTACGACGCCGATCGGCTGCTCGCGATCCACGATATTGCGGACGTCCTCCTCCGTCAGGGGCTCAAAGTACAGCCGGTCGGACGTGTCATAGTCGGTGCTGACGGTTTCCGGGTTGCAGTTGACCATGATGGTTTCCACGCCCTCTTCGCGGAGCGCAAAGGCGGCGTGGACGCAGCAGTAGTCGAACTCGATCCCCTGCCCGATGCGGTTCGGCCCTCCGCCCAGGATGACGACTTTTTTCCGTTCCGTCGGGCGCGCTTCGCAGGTCCGTTCGTAGGTCGAATAGAGATAGGGCGTCTGGGCTTCAAATTCTGCGGCGCAGGTGTCCACGCGCTTGTAGGTGACGCCGCCGATGGTGCCCGCCGGCGCGCCGGCGATCCGTTGTTGCCGGACGGCTTCCGGAGTCTTTCCGGTCAACTGCGCAATGCGGCGGTCGGCAAAGCCAAGCCGCTTGGCTTCCCACAATAATTCCATGTCCAGAGAGTCCGATAACTTTTTACTTTTTACTTTTAACTTTTCACCTGCCGCTTGCAAGCGACCTTCAAAGTCCACAAGCTCGCGAACCTGGTCCAGGAACCAGGGATCGACATGCGTGAGCGCATACAGTTCTTCAACGAAAATGCCCAGGCGCATGGCATCGGCCAGATGCCAGAGTCGGTCCGGATGCGGCGTCTGCAGTGCGTGGCGGACCTGCGCAGTGAGTTCATCACGGTTCGCTCCGTCCGGAATGCCGTGATCGAGGCTACACAATGAGACCAGTCCGTAACGATCCACTTCGAGCGAACGGAGCGCTTTGTGCAGGGCCTCTTTGAAGGTTCGCCCAATGGCCATGGCTTCGCCCACGGACTTCATCTGTGTCGTCAGCGTCGGATCGGCGCCGGGAAACTTTTCAAAGGCAAAGCGAGGGATCTTAACGACCACGTAGTCGATCGTCGGCTCAAAGGACGCTTTCGTCACGCGGGTGATATCGTTGGTGATTTCGTCGAGCGTGTAGCCGACGGCCAGCTTGGCGGCGATCTTCGCGATGGGGAAGCCGGTCGCTTTCGAGGCCAAGGCCGAGCTGCGAGAGACGCGCGGGTTCATCTCGATCACGACCATCTCGCCTGTTTTGGGATGCAGGCCGAACTGGATGTTGGAACCGCCGGTGTCCACCCCGATCTCGCGGATGATGCGAACCGCGGCGTCCCGCATGACTTGATATTCTTTGTCGGTCAGCGTCATGGCGGGCGCAACGGTGATGCTGTCGCCGGTGTGGATGCCCATCGCGTCGAAGTTCTCGATCGGGCAGACGATCACGACGTTGTCTTTGAGGTCCCGCATGACCTCCAATTCAAATTCCTTCCAGCCGATGACGGACTGTTCGACGAGAATTTCTCCGACGGGGCTCATCGCCAGACCCCAGTCCACATGGCGCTCGAACTCTTCGCGGTTGTAGGCGATATTCCCGCCGGTGCCGCCCATGGTGAACGACGGCCGGACGATGGCCGGGAATCCGACTCGTTCCGCCACCCGCATGGCGTCCTCACGACTTTTGGCGACGCCGCTGTCGGGAACCCGCAGGCCGATCCGCTGCATCGCCTGCTTGAACGTTTCGCGATCCTCTGCTTTATGAATCGCCTCGACGGACGCCCCGATCAGCTGAACATTGTATTTTGCGAGCGTGCCGCGCTTCGCCAGGCCGATCGCCGTATTGAGGGCCGTCTGTCCGCCCATCGTCGGTAGCAGCGCATCGGGGCGTTCCCGCTCGATCACCTGCTCGACGACGTCCACGGTGATCGGTTCGATGTAGGTCCGGTCGGCCAGCTCCGGGTCGGTCATAATGGTGGCCGGATTGCTGTTGATGAGGATCACCCGATAGCCCTCTTCTCTGAGGGCTTTGCAGGCTTGCGTGCCCGAATAATCGAATTCGCAGGCCTGCCCGATCACGATCGGACCGGAGCCGATGAGCAGGATGCTGTGGATGTCGTTACGTTTGGGCATACACGATGTCTATTTTCATCCCGGCCTCGGCATGGGACCGATGGGAGGATGATACGGTGGAGCCGGTGCGTCTGGAGCCGCGGGTGCTTCAGGTGCCTGTCCGGGGTGGTAGAACTGCATGGCGCCAGGAACCCATGCCTCGATTTGATTGATCCGGGTGACATCCGAGGGATGCGTCGAAAGAAACTCAGGAATCGAGCTGGCAGACCGGAAGCACAGCGTGCCGATCATTTTGCGTGGACACCCACTCATGCGCTCCCAGAACGGCACGGCCTCCCGCGGGTCATAGCCCGCCTTGGCCATCAACTGCAAGCCGATGTAGTCCGCTTCCGATTCCTGCTTGCGGTTGAACGGGAGCGAGACGCCGACCCCGTAGGCGCTCTGGATACCCTGCATGACGCCGGGATCAAGATGGCCAGTCGCGGCGGCATCCAGGGTGCCGAGCTGGGCGATCTGCTCGAGTATGCTGCGACTGATACGCTCGGCGCCGTGCCGTTGCAGCGCATGCGCCACCTCATGACCCATGACGGTGGCCAGGCCGGCCTCGTTCTTTGTGGTCGGCAGGATGCCGGTAAAGATGGCGACCTTGCCGCCAGGAAGGCAGAAGGCGTTGATCATGTTGGGCTCTTCAATGACGGCAAACTCCCAGAGGTGTTCGGGTTTGTTTGCCGCATCGGCGATTCGCCGACCGACGCGATGCACAAGATCGTTGACCTCCGGGTTTGACGTGAGCGGGGCCGACCGGAGGATGTCACGGAAGGCTTTGACGCCCATGTCGATTTCTTTTTCCGGAGACAGATAAATGAATTGATCGCGAGCGGTGCCCGGCGCCTTGTAACAGCCGGTCAGCGATCCGAACAGACTCAGCGCGGCTCCGGAGCCCAGCATGGCCCAGAGGCCGACGGTGCTGCGCAGGCCCAGCATCAATGCCGCGCGGCGACCCATCGGCGTACTCAAGATTTCCTGCCGGACCGCCTCTTGCCTCTCGCCTCTTGCCTGTCGCCTATTTCGGGTCATGGCATCCAGAGATACATAAATTGCGGCGTCCCGCTGCGAACGAGAGCCATCAGATCGAAGTTTGCCAACAAGTTTCCGCTCCCTTCCTGGCCCAGGAAGCGCGAGTAGATGTTGTGCCGGTATTCGCCGGGCTGCTGGTAGACCACGATGCGGGCGTCGGTCAGCCCGGCTTCCTTCTTAGCCAGCTCGATGGCATCGTCCAGGTACCCGATGCTGTCGACCAGCCCGACGGCCTTCGCCTGCTCGCCCGAATAAATGCGCCCGTCCGCCAGCTTGCGAATCTCGTCGGCGGTCAGGTTTCGCCTCCCTTCCTTGATGACGGTGAGGAATCGCTCATAAAACCCATTAATGACGCTTTGGAAGATTGCGCGTTCCTCATCAGTCATGGCCCGGAACGGCGAGCCCATATCTTTTTTAGGTCCCGATGTAATGGCGTTTGCGTGTACGCCGATCTTTTCCAGAAGACCGTTTGCGTTCATCGTCAGCATGATGACACCGAGGCTTCCTGTGACGGACGACGGATGGGCCACGATTTTGTCGGTTCCCATGGCGACGTAATAGCCGCCGGATGCGCCGACGTCCATGATCGAGGCGATGATCGGAATTTTTTTCTTTTGTTTGAAGAGCCGCAACTCGTGATAGAGCACGTCGGAAGCGGTCACGGTCCCCCCCGGCGTGTTGATCCGCAGGACGAGCGATTGGACGTCCTGGTCGGCAGCCGCCTTGGTGAGCGCTTCTTTCAGCCGCGCGACCTGGCTGGGGATGGGATAAAACCCATGTTCCTCAGCCGAGCTGATCATCCCGACGAGATCCAGCATCAGCAC
>JBGPNZ010000111.1:0-7290 GCA_041487795.1 Nitrospiraceae bacterium | reverse complement strand
GTCCTGGTCGGCGGCAACAACATGACCCTTTCCCAGTCCACCGCGGCTGGGAGTCTGGCGACGATCACGATCAGCGGAATGGACGTGGTCGAGGGGATCGGCATCTCGACGGCGGGCAACACCTCGGGCAACAGCGGAACCCGTACGGGGACGATGGTCTTCGACGGCGGCGCGGGGATCGTCCTTTCCCAAGTGACGGGCGCCGCCACCAATACCATCTCGATCATTAACTCCTGGTCTACGGGGACGACCGTCTCCCAGGTCACGAGCGCGAACGTCGTGGGGGCCAACGTCGGGCGGTTCGCTAATGAAGGCCACCAGCATGCCGGAATTGCGGCGGCGGGCATCTCGAACATCGGTAACACTTCGGGCACGTCGGGGACGCAGTTCGGATCGATCGTCCTGGCAGGCGGCAACAACGTCACCCTTTCCCAGTCCACGGGCGCGGGCATCCACACGATCACGATCTCGACGCCCAACATGTTCGCCGGCGGCGTCTCGACGGGCGGAAATACGTCGGGGTCGACGGGGACGGTGAGCTCCCAGGTGGTGTTCGTCGGATCGAACGCCATCATCCTATCCCAGTCGACGGGCGGGGCCTCGAACGCGACCATCTCGATCATCAACTCCTGGTCTACGGGGACGACCGTCTCTCAGGTGACCTCGAACAACGTGGTCGGTGCCAACGTCGGCCGCTTTGCGAACGAAGGTCACCAGCACGCGGGCATCGCCGCCGAAGGCATCTCGAACATCGGCAATACTTCGGGAACGAGCGGAACCCAGCTGGGCACCATTGTCTGGGCCGGCGGCAATAACATCACGCTTTCCCAGTCCACGGGAGCCGGCATCCACACGATCACCATCAGCGCGGGCGGCGGGACGATCAGCTCCTATGAAAACCTCCCCGCGGTCTCGTTTGCCGTGACCAACATGAGCGGCGCCTCGATCTCGATCGCCGCCGCCTTCACCGTCCCGGAGGCGATCTCGATCAGCTTCATCCGTATTCCGATACAGATGACGACCAACTCGACGACGATCGCCAGCACGGCGGGAGCGATGAACGCTTCCGCCGAGCAGTACAGCACCTTCAATGCCGTCGTCTACTCGGTCGCTACGGGGGCGAACTCGAGGTCGCTCACTTCCGTGGCTTCAGGCTCAGCCGGGTTCACCCAGCGCAACTCGATCAGCGTCGCGGCCAACGGAACCCAGTACTCGATCACCCAGGCTTACACCTATCAGGTGGAAGGCAGCTCCTCCAGCACGTCGAACGGATACTCGATCTCCAATACGAACTACTCGTTCGTGACGACCAACTGGCAGTCGCTCTTCACGACCATCCGTTGGCTCGACGTCAACTTTGCGAATTCGCTTTCCGTCGGGCCTTACTGGCTCATCATGGGCGTCAGCTCGTCCAGTACGACGAACTCGACCGGTGTGTCCGCGGCGACGAACTGCCGCGTGGCTTATTCTCAGAACTATGGAATCCAGGTCGGAAACATAGCCGGTGCTACGCTTCAGCCCGGTATCATGGGTTCCACCAACGTCACGTCGGGCGGCGCGTGGGGATATGGAAGCTTCTCGACCGCCGGCGGTGCCACGACGGGCGTGCTCCCCATGTCGGCCATCTCGACGAACACGAATATCATCCGCGCTTATTTCCAGATGATCCGCAGCGCCTGATCTTGACAGGATGAGACTTCGCATGGTACAACCCGTGAGGCTTGAAGAGGGCATTTGGCCCTGAAGGAGAGATGGAATGACGCAACTTGTAGGCGACGAGGCGAAGAAGGCTCTGGACGGCCTTGGGTTCGAGCGCGTCGATCACATTCCCGGATCGACGTACAAGGACAACTCCACGATCATCGTCGTCCCCACCCGAGGACTCGAGAAGCACGTCCTGGACAAGACCTGCCAGAGCGGCGATCACCGCTTCTGCATGCTGCCGATGTTTCACATGAAGATCATGCAGGCCTGGCAGGGCCTGATCACGCCCATGAATCAGAAGCGGGCTTTCCTCTATACGACCGGGCACGAGGTGGGCCAGGCCTACAACGCCATGATCGAAGGGGTCTTGGCCAACCCCGAGCTCGCCAAGTGGAAGTACATCCTGACGCTCGAGGACGACAACGTCATTCCCGCGGACGCCCACATCCGGCTCCTGGAGTCGATCGAGCAGACGGGCTTCGACGCCATGAGCGGCATCTACTTCACCAAGGGCGACATCGGGATGCCCATGGCCTACGGCGATCCCGAGGAGTACCGGAAGACGGGTGTTCTGGACTTTCGTCCGAGAGACGTCCGCGCCGCGCTCCAGAACGGCAATATCATGGAAGTGAACGGGATCGCGATGGGATGCGGTCTCTGGAAGATCGATCTCTTCAAGCAGATCCCCAAACCCTGGTTCGTGACGGTGGCCGACGTCATTCCCGATAAGGGTGTCCAGTGCTTCACCCAGGATCTCAACTTCTGCGAGAAGGCGAAGAAAGCGGGGAAGCGCTTCGGAGTTGACTTCAGAGTGAAAGTCGGTCATCTTGATGTCAATACGGGGGTGGTGTATTAGTTAGCGGAGGTTCGTTATGAGTGCTGGACAACGAACCGTCAAGTTCAACTTTGCTTTGCCCGCCAAGAGTGACGGTGTGGTTACTCTCAATTACTCCCAGGGAGTGGAGGACACGGACGGCGTGATCGACTACCAGGCGGAAGAGATCAAGGTCGATTACGATTCCTTCATGGCCCAGCTGACGAAGGATCAGCAGGACACCGTCCTGCTCGTCCTGCCCGGTGTCTCGCTTGCTTTCATCAAGGGAGCCGTGGGAAAACTCAATAAGGCGGAGCTTGCTCCGTAAGGGTTAATGCCCAGAAGCATCCAGCTCGACAACGGGCTCATCAGAACCTATTTCGAAGTCTATGATGAGAACAACGTTCCCGTGGTCGGCCTCCTCAATGGCGCCTTCACGAAGCTTCTCTATGTGAACGGGGCGCTGTCGGGCATCGTCGTCACGGTGACCAGCATCACGAGCGGCGTCTATACGGCCACCTTTACGCCCACTGCGGTCGGCTCCTGGCAGCTGGTCATCCGCCAGGCGACTTACGCCCCGCGCGGCTTTGATGAGACCTTCGACGTCACCGAGACGGGCCCCGACATGTTCACCCGCGTGATCGACGGCTTCAGCTTCTTCGACGAGATGGAGCTGATCGGCGCCGTCCTCTGCGGCAAGGTGTCGGGCGGCCCTGGAACTCCCATCTTCAGGAGCATGGACGACCTGGCGAACCGCGTTTCCTCGATCTGCGACGCGGTCGGAAACCGCTCGGTCGTGACCCTGACGCCTTAAGGAGAGCCCTTGGACACGATGCAGGTCATCACGGGAACCGCCTGCGACAACGAAGGCAAAAAAGGGATGCATTGTTGGCATCGGAGCAGTAAACTTGAGCCGTCCGGGAAGTACGAAGCGATCCTGGAACAGTGCTGTTGGTGTGGAACGGAGATCCATTATAGGGGGCCTTCGTTCCGTGGACATGGGCCCTATTTGAAGAGGGATGAATCATGAGCGACCAGATGCTGGTGAACGCGCCTGCTAAAGAGGCGAAGGCTCCCGAAGCCGTCCCTGCGGCGGCTCCCACGAAGCCCATTTTGCTCGATCTCGCCTGCGGACAGAACCCACGGGAAGGATACGAAGGCGTTGACATCTGGTCGGGCGCCAAGCATGTCGCCGACCTCTGGAAGTTCCCCTGGCCCTGGGCGGACAGCTCAGTGGACACGCTCCACTGCTCACACCACATCGAGCATATCCCGGCCCGCGAGGTGGAAGCGAGAGATCTCCTCTGCGACCCGAAGAAGGACGGCATTCCCGCCTACGAGGCCGCTCTCAAGGAGTGGGTCGGCAAGGACATGTTCCTCGCCTTCTTCGACGAGTGCTGGCGCATCCTGAAACCCAACGGCAAGATGAGCGTGATCACGCCTTGCGCCCGGAACAACCGTGCCTTCCAGGATCCGACCCACCGCCGCTTCATCGTGGCGGAGACGTTTCTCTATCTCCACGAGCCCTTCCGCAAGGCCAACAAGCTCGACCACTACCGCGTGAGGTGCAACTTCTCCGTCCAGGCGGATCCCGTCGTCCAGACGGAGATGACGCTGCTCCATCCCGAGGCCCAGCAGAGGCGCTTCACCGAGTCGTGGAATACCATTTTGGATTGGAGCGCCAATCTGGTGGCGATCAAAGAGGAGAAGAAAGCCTAAGTGACGTCATGACCAACTACTTCATGCAAAACTTTTTTGCACAGAAGTATTTTGATCCCGACGAATACTTCCGCCTGGGCGTCCTTGTCCCCACGCCTCCGCAGCCCGTCTTCTCGGGAGGCGGCGGCCAGGGCGTCCAACCCCTCTGGTACACCCGCGAGCTCGACTGCCACAAGCTCGACACGGAGAGCAAGGATCTCTTTGAACGGGTCACCGGCGCCTGGAAGAAGATCCAGAAGAACAGCCACCGCGATCCTCTGGAGCGGAAGAAGACGACCCAGAAGGAGATCGAGAAGATCAAGAACAAGGATCTTTCCCAGCTTCGGGGGAAGATCCAGGAACTCCGCGACAAGTACAACAACCTCGTCAAGGCCGGCGAGGGCGACGAGACCTACGTCAAGCGCCTCAAGACGCGCGCAGACCAGCTCGAGGAATGCTACCTCACCATCGAAGCGCGCATGGCGAAGCTCGACAAGGTGCAGGAAACGCACCAGAAGAGGATCGAGGCGCTCGAGAAGGAAAGGAAGAGACAGGAGAAGGCCCGACAGGAACATGCCGCCAAGATCTCCGGCCTCGAATTCCGCGGGCTCGAGACCATCAAGGCCCAGGGCGATCAGACCCAGACGATCGAGTCCATGAAAGTGGTTCAGGCCGAACTTCGGAACGAGATCTCGGATCTCCGCCAGACCCTCCAGATGAAGGACATGATGGAGGGAATGACCGCGAAGTCCCTGCTCGAACCGATCGAGCCGGCGACGGAAGCAGGAGCCTCAGTCGGCACTGCCATCACCTGGGGGGCCCTGTCGGCGGTCACTCTCGCGGGAACCTACTTCCTGGTTCCGGACGACAAGCGCTTCTTCAAGATGGTCGGCTACACGGGCGGCATGGTGATGGCGGGCCTCGCGATGTGGGAAGCGATCCAGCTGTCTCGCGAATAGCCGAGGATATTTATGGCGCGCGCTTTCATGTTCAGGGGCACCGTCCCACGCCACGGCATCGGTTCAAGCATCGCGATCATCGCGGGCGGCTACAGGGACGACACCATGATCCCTATCACCTTCAGCGTCCCCTTTACGGGGACGACCAACGTGTCCGGAGGTGGCGGCTCGCTCCAGACGGCGATCAATGCGGCCATTGCAGGAACCCGGCTTCTGATCATGGACTCCCTGGCCTATAGTCCCGTCACCTTCACCAGCGTCACGGATCTGACCGTCGAAGCGGACGCGGGACAGACTCCGTCCATCACGGCGGCGGCGGGAGCCGGCAACCATTGTGCCACGATCAGCACGGGGAACTCGGGCATCGCCCTTCGCGGGTTCTCCTTCATCGGTTCGGGCAATGCCGGAAGCGGCAACCAGACCAACGACGGCCTGGTCAACATGAACAACACCATCCCGAGCTTTGATCGCCTGATCGTCGAGAACTGCACCTTCTCCGAGCCCGCCGCAACGGCCGCGAGCGGCGCCCCCGGGATCCAGCTCGTCGGAACGAACGGTCTTTCCCATACCAACGTCTCGGTTCATCACTGTACGTTCAAGAACAACTCAGCCTCCGCGACGGCCCAGCTGGCGGGCTATGGCGCCTGCACGATCGGCGGCTTCAACATCGTCTTCGTTCAGAACAACCTCATCCTCCGCCAGAATGCAGTCATCACCCGCGCCGCCTCGAGCATGCGCGGCGTGGTCATGAAGAACCTGGATACGCTGGTCGAGGACGTGCTTTGCGAGGACATCGGTACGGCGGGTTCGAACGAGGCTTTCAAGCACAACGACGAACTGATCTTCGGCACGGCGAACGGCAACAGCAGCTGGAGGAACTGCGTGGCCTTCAACTGCAAACGCGGCTATCGGGCGACCTTGACCAGCGGCGGGATGAAGGTGAGCCACAGCGTCTTCTATAACAACGTGGCGGGCATCGCCGCCGGGCAGATCATCATGCGGCGCGACAACGTGCCTTCTCTCTTCGTCGTCGAGGATGACGTCATCCAGAGCGCGGGCGACGGAACGGCCTTCAGCGGCACGGTGGTGACGGAGAACAACAACGACGTCTTCAACGTCGCTGCGCCGGGCAAGGTTCTGGATCCCAGCGATTTCACCCTCGACTCCCTTCCCTTCGACGTGGCCAACCGCATCTTCTTCACCACGAACCCCCCGCTCCAAACGGGAGGGAGCCTTGGCCGGCCCATCGGCGTCCGCTATTCGGTGGCCGGCGAGAAGATCTTCTGGGTCGGAACGCCGCTCGGCACTTAGTACTCCGAAGCCGCCTTGACGCTCCACTTTCGCGGAGCGGGCGTCCCGTGGCAGTCCTTGTGGAAGAGGCCGCTCATCGAGCAGCTGACCGCAAGACCCTGGGGGTTATCGAGCTCAACCCCGATCGGCCGGCGCTCATGGCCCTGCCAGGTGTAGATCGTCTTCTGGCAAATTTCGCACTTGGTAACTTTGGGCCAAGCGTAGTAGTCTTCATGAGTGAGGCCCCAGATGCCTCTGGGGACAATGTGGAAGACCAGGATGAGGGCACTGACAAGGACAACGGTGAGTCCGATCGACGAGAGGATGACCTTTGCCTCCTCGAGAAACCTTTTCATGGTTTTAATATCCTTAAATATACTTGACAGGCGGTAACGTCTTGGACACAATGAAGTCGTACTATTTGAGGTGCCTCATGATCATCCGCCAGGGCGACGTGCTCGTCATCAAGCTCCAGAACCCGGTCGATCTCGAGAAGGCCAAGGCCAAAGCCAAGGTCTTCAAGGAAGTCCAGCCCGAGAAGGGGAACGTCGTTCTCGCCTATGGCGAAGCGACGGGCCATCTCCACGGCATCGACTCCACCAAGGCCAGGATGTACGAGGTCGACGGAGAGCGCTATCTCAGGGTCTCCGACGAGGTCAAGCTCACCCATCAGGAGCACGACCACATCGTTCTCGAGAAGGGCGACTACAAGGTGATCCGTCAGCGGGAATACACCCCGCAGGCGATCCGCCCCGTCTGGGACTGAACGATGGAATGCCGGCACGACATACGGCTCGTCCAAGGGCCGGGCTTCTGGCACTTCAT
>JBGPNZ010000110.1:0-7353 GCA_041487795.1 Nitrospiraceae bacterium | reverse complement strand
GCACGCCCATCTCCCCGATAATGGTCGTCCCTGAGGCGGCATAGTTGCCGAGCGTTTTTCGTCCAACCGCCTGCTGAAACGATTCGATGACGTCCGGAGGGAAGCCGTTCGGATACGTCGGAAAGGGTTTCTCCAGCACGATACCCATCATTTCCCAATGGCCGGTCGTCGAATCTTTCCCCTTGGACAACGCGGCCATCCTCCCGAAACAGCCGTCCGGCTGCGCCGTGCGGCGGACTCCGGCGAGCGCATCCAAATGCCCGAGCCCCAAGGCCTCCAGGTTCGGAAGGCGAAGCCCGCCGACTGCTCCTGCCACATGCGCAAGCGTATGCGCCCCCTCGTCGCCGTAGGCCGCCGCATCGGGTTGTGCCCCGACGCCGACCCCATCAAGAACGATAAGAATGACCCGGTTGACCATGCCCGTCAATTTACGACCGTGGGGCTTGAGAAGGCTTCAATCCGAAGGCGGGCATGTTCATGGCGGTGGTTTCCATCTTAAGGCGTTCGCTGGCGGCGGTGATCAACTGCTCGTTGGCGACGATTTCGTAAAACACCTGGCCGTTCTCCTTCCCGCCGTTGTCGGATTGCCGGTTGAAGAAACGGATCCGTCCCTCGCGCACAACCAGCCGATGCATCGTGCCTTTCGTGTCGGGAAACCGGCCGGCATAAAAGGTGACGGGTTCCGAGGTTCCCACCACCGGCATCTCGAAGCTTTGCAGCGCGATTTCCTGCTTCAATTTTGCAAAGCCGGCGGCATCGAGTTCAATCCCGTTCACGTTGTACCGTAACTCGACCTCGCCCTTCTCCCCGCGCAACGGATCGCCTTCGGGAATTTCATAGACCTCGACGTTGATCTGCGTCGCCGCGCGCCCCCCCGGCTGGCTGCGCTGCTTGCGCAACATCCAGGAACAGGAGGATGTTCTGTCCGCCTTGCCGATGGCGGACGAAATCATGATCGGCGTTTCACCGTCGAACAGATATGCCGGCGCTTCCGCGCTGTAGACCAATCCAATGCCCAGCTCCAATTCAGGCAGGCCGGCTTTCCGGCAGGCGACGTTTTGCAACTGCACGACGTCCAGAAGCCGCCTGGCCAGGCCGCACGCGCGCGCAACGCTCATGTGCTGCTCCGACGCCTCCGCATACTCCATGATGGACAGGATGACGGCGTCCCCCTCGATGAATACCTTGCCCGCTCCGTAGGTCTCCAGCAGCGCATTGATCGGCGTGAAGAAATTCAGGCTGAAATGTGACGCCGGATTGAGCCCCTGCTTGCGCAGCGCCGCGGTGATGGTCGTAGACCCCCGCACGTCGGCCTTGAGAATCGTATGGCCGATGACCGTCCTGGAAACCGCGCCTTCCTCCTTCGCCGCTAGAAATTCGTTCAGCGTATTGTTGGCTTTCGACAGCTTGAGATGGTTCGGATCCTCCAGCAGCTGAATCTGGGCCATGGCCTTCTGCATGAGGTGATAGCTGCGAAGGTCCCGGCGTAGCGTCAGAAAATCCCTCAGAAACCGTATCAGATAGGCGCGGCTTTCCTTGCCACCGGTCCGGCCCACGCGCATCGCCGCTTCGTCCAGTAACTCAAAGGTCTCGACGCAGTCGGCGGACGAAAACTTCTCTTTGATCTTTTGCTTGATGTCGCTCCGGCTGGCAGGGTTGGACAGATACTGATGGAGTTGCTGCGCCGTCACGACGCCGACCAGATTTTTAAACGTGGCGGCCGCTTCATAGGACGCCACGATCGACGGCGCCAGCCCGCTGTCATCCACCTGCAACTCCACTGCCCGCAGAAGCCGGCGCTGGAATTTATGCTGGGTCTTCCAGGCAGACAAGGCTTGCTGGTCGTTGGCCTTCTGTGCGGCCGCAAGTTTCTGCTGCGACTGCCCGACGTCGAACAAGATATCCGAGTTGGCCGGCATGTCCGCCCACGCGTAGCTTTCTTGCGCATAGGCCATTTGCGCCTGCCCCAGCACGGCCGTCGCTTCTCTGATCTTCTCTTCCAACGCCGCCACCTGGGAATCGAACTGTCCCGTCTTGGTTGCGCTGCGGGTCCATCCGCGTTTCTTCTTGATCCGGTTCTGCTCGGCAATCAGATCGTCGCGATCCTGCGTCGCGCGGGCGAGCGTGTGTTCTGCCGCCGTCACCGGTGTGCGCCGCCAGAACAGATACAGCAAAAAACGATCCAGTTGGGCGAACGAGTACAACTGGTCGGGTCCTTGCGCCACCAGGACGTAATGCTTCATGAGCAGTTCATCGTCCATGGCACTCTCGCCGAACAACAACGGATTGATCAGCACGTGCTCGGGCAGCGTCCACCGATCGCCGTGCAGCGACTGGCGCAACTCACCCAACGGGCCGGCCTCAGCCTTGCGGATATGCTCAAGGACCTGGCTGCTCACTGTGTAGTGCAATTTGGTCCGGTTCCGCGTGAACCAGACCGTTTGGTCTGCGACCGCCTGCCGATCGGCGTCCGACGCCGTGGTCGCCGCTTTGCGCAGCCGCTGTTTAGCCTGCTCCAATGCGGCCTGCACATAACCAAGCATGAACTTCAACGCCGCGACTTGCGCCAGTTCGACCAGCGGCACCGCACCCTGCTGTTTGGCGCGATGAACCGCCGCCTGGATCATCTGGCCGTAGGCGCTCTTCATTTCCTCCACATCCGGAGATTTTGCACCGCCCTGTCCACGCCAAAGCTGGTATTCCAGGAGGCTGACGACGAGGCGCGCGGCGGCATTCATGAACGTGGGGCTCAACCGCACGTCCACGTGCACGTTGTCGATACCCCGCGTGAATGTATCGAGATCGAGATTGACGGGAGTTCCCGCCTGCAGAGGAATAACCGTATTGGCAGGCGAGATGCGCCCTCTCAGAAGAACGAGGAGTCTCCGAAAGATTTTGGCCAGCAGTCTGATCATGCCGATCGTCGAACGGCCTTTACCACCCGGTGCCGTTGGTATTTATCCACAGCTCGGTTATGCTCTGCAAGTGTTGACGAAAATTGGTGCGTGCCGTCATTCCGGGAGACAAAGTAGAGGTGCTTGGTGGGGGCCGGGTACAGGGCGGCCCTGATGGCCTCCAGGCCGGGATTGGCGATCGGTCCGGGCGGGAGACCTCGGACACGGTATGTATTGTAGGGGCTTTTAGAGTCGAGATCTTTCTTCCTGATGTTCCCATCAAAATAGTCCAGCCCGTAAATAACCGTTGGATCGCTTTGCAGCGGAATGCCTCGCTTGAGCCGATTATGAAAAACGGCTGAGATCAATTCCCGCTCCTGCGCCGAGCCGGTCTCTTTCTCGATGACCGAGGCCAGGGTCAAAACTTGATGCGGAGTCATGTGAATCTCCTGGGCCCGCCGACGCAGTTCCGGTGTAAAGACGTGCCAGAGGCCTTCGACCATCTCTTTCAAAATCTCTTTCGGTTTCGTCCGCCGCGCGAACTTGTAGGTATCCGGAAAGAGATACCCCTCCAAGCTCGCCGCCTCGATGGCGAGGGATTGGATGAAGTCACGGTCATGCGCCAACCCGATCAGCGTTTCCGGATCAGCGACCCCCTGCTGGGCAAACACCTGCGCCAGCTCAACGATGGTGTAGCCTTCCGGAATCATCACCTGATAAAGCACGACGTGCCCGTTCAGAAACTCGGTCAGCATTTCGCTCGGCCGCATCCCCGCGTGTACGGCATATTCTCCCACTTTGATGTGGCGGTCTGCAGCCATGAGCTTGCCCAGCAGCACGAAGGCCATCTGGCTTCGGATGAGCTGCTCTTGCTCGAGCCGGGCCGCCAACTGGCGGAGGGTCAAGCCTTCAGGGACTTCGATGATCGTGGGTTGAATTGGACGAGCAAAATCAGACGCCGGCGCCGCAGGACTGAACAGCCACTGGATACTGATATACGCGACAAGGGCGCCCATAGCCGCTGCGGCGATGAGCAACCAGGGTATGCGTCCGCGCATCATGCGTCGTCGGAGGTCCGATGATCGGCAGAGAGTGGAGCGGACGAGAGATGCTCCAAGTAGCTCTTCAGCAACAAGGCCGCCGCCACGCGATCCACCGCGCCCTTGCGTTTCTTCCGGCTCACGTCGGCTTCAATCAGCATCTGCTCCGCGGCTTTCGTCGTCAGCCGTTCATCCCACGCCACGACGGGAATCCCAACGACTGCCTGCAGCGCTTCCAAAAACTGCTGCACGCTCTGCGCAGCCGGCCCCATGCGGCCATTGAGTTGAACCGGCATGCCGATAACGATTTCTCGAACTTCATGGCGACGGACTAATTCGTTGATGTGCGCGATATCAACGGTCAACGATTTCCGCTCGAAGGTCTCCAGCGGCTGCGCCGTCCAACCTAACTCGTCGCTGAGCGCAACGCCGATGCGTTTCGTGCCGGGGTCTAACGCAAGGATGCGTGTGGCCGCCATCGCTACCTCCCCGTTGACTGCTCGACGAGGGTAAAAATCTTCTCTAGCGCCGCGGCAAGCCCTTCCGGGTTCTTGCCGCCGGCCTGCGCCATTTCCGGACGGCCCCCGCCCGTGCCGCCGACCGCCACGGCCATCTCTCTGATCAAGTCACCGGCTTTGAGCGTTGCCGTCAAATCCTTGGTCACAACCACCAACAATGACACCTTGTCGTCCTTGACGCCGCCAAGAGCGACGACACCGCTTTTCAGCTTATCGCGGATCTGATCGGCCAGCGTGCGCAGTTCGCCCCCTTCCATGCCGTCCACACGTTGGGCATGGACCTGAATGCCCTTTACCGTGCGCACAGTGGCTTCGTCCTTGGCGTCGCTCGCCATCTTGAGCTTGACCTGCTCCAGTTCGCGCTCCTTGTCTTTCAACTGGGTCAGCAGGCGCTTGGTCTTGGCAACCAACTCGGACGGGGCAGCTTTAAGGAGTTCAGAAAGTTCTTTAACTTCATGCTCGAGTTGTTTGATTTGCAAGAAAGCTCCGCTGCCTGTCACGCACTCGATTCGCCGCACGCCGGCCGCCACGCCGGTCTCAGAGACCAAGCGAAAGACGCCGATCTCACCGGTCTGCCGGCAGTGGGTCCCCCCGCACAACTCCTTGCTGAATGTATCCACGCTCACAACGCGCACCTGATCGCCGTACTTGTCTCCGAAAAACGCTAGCGCGCCGACGGCAACCGCTTCTTGCACCCCCATCACGTCGGTCTTGACCGCCTGATTCTTCCGAATCTGCTCGTTCACCAGGGACTCGATGTCGTCCGTGTCCCGCGACGAGAGCGGACGGAAATGTGCGAAGTCGAACCGCAGCCGGTTGGGCGCCACCAGCGAGCCGTACTGCTTCACGTGCGGTCCGAGCAGTTCGCGCAACGCGGCATGCACGAGGTGAGTCGCCGTATGATTTCGCGCTGCATCGTGCCGTGTCGTGGCATTAACCGACGCCCGCACCGTTTCTCCCGTGCCAATCCGGCCCACGGCAACCCGGCCCTTGTGCATGACGACAGTCGGAGCCGGGCGCGTCGTTTCTTTGATATCCACGCGGCCCTCCGGTCCGGTCAGCACGCCCTGGTCGCCGGCCTGCCCCCCGCCTTCCGCGTAGAACGGCGTCACATCCAGAACCAGTTCGATCTCATCGCCTTCCATCGCCTCACGAATCACACGATCACCTTTGAGCATGGCTTGCACCACGGCCTCGGCGTCCAAGTGGTCATATCCGACGAACTTGGCCGCGCGCACGGTCTTCGCCAGCTCCATGACACCCGGCTTCGCTGCCGCCACTTCGAAGGCCGTCGCCTTGCGGGCGCGCTCGCGCTGTTCATCGAGCGCGCGCTGAAAACCCGCCTCATCCACCGCCATCCCCTGCTCGCGGCAGGCTTCCGCAATCAAATCCATCGGAAATCCGTACGTGTCATAGAGCTTGAATACTTGATGTCCGGCCAGCACCTTATGCGACGACGCCTTGGCCTTTGCCACCATGTCGTTGAGAATCGGCAGCCCTTGATCGAGCGTAGCGATAAACCGCTCTTCCTCGCCCTGCGTCACTTCAGCCACCGTCGCCGCCGCTTGCCGCAGTTCCGGATAGGCTTTTCCCATTTGTTCGATCACAACGCTCGTGAGGCCACCCATGAACGATTCCGCGACGCCGATCAAACGCCCGTGCCGGGCCGCACGACGCAGGATGCGCCGCAGGACGTACCCGCGACCCTCGTTGGACGGCAGAATGCCGTCCGCGATCATGAATGTGATCGCCCGCAAATGATCGGCGATCACCCGCATGGAGCGGTCCGCGACATTCCCTTCTCCATACCGATGGCCGGCCCGCTTGCCTATGGCGGCCAGCAACGGCTTGAACAGATCACTGTCGTAATTGCTGCAGACTCCCTGCGCCACGGCGGCCAGCCGCTCGAGTCCCATCCCCGTATCGATGCTCGGCTTCGGCAAGGGATTGAGCGTGCCCTTCGCGTCGCGATCGAACTGCATGAAGACGAGGTTCCAGAGTTCGATGACCCGGTCCCCTGCCCCGTTCGGCGCTGCATCACCCGGCACGGACGGCCCTTGGTCGTAATGGATTTCCGAGCAGGGCCCGCAAGGGCCCGTGTCGGCCATTTGCCAGAAGTTGTCCTTTTCGACGCACCGCACGATGCGGGACGCCGGCACCCCGATCTTCTCCCACAATTTGAACGCTTCATCGTCATCGCGGAACACCGTGACCCAGAGCCGGTCTTTAGGCAACCCGACGGTCTTGGTCAGATAGTCCCATCCATAAAAAATCGCATCAGCCTTGAAATAGTCGCCGAAGGAAAAATTACCGAGCATTTCAAAGAAGGTATGGTGCCGGCGCGTGTAGCCGACGTTTTCCAGATCGTTGTGCTTGCCGCCGGCCCGCACGCACTTCTGTGCGGTGACCGCCCGTTTGTATGGGCGCTTCTCCTCGCCCAAAAAGACCCGTTTGAACTGATTCATGCCGGCATTGGTGAACAGAATGCTCGGGTCCGCCTGGGGAATCAGCGGTGCGCTAGGCACGGCATGATGCTCGTGCCCCTGGAAATATCGAATGAAACCCTGCCGAAGCGATTCTGCCGTCTGACTCATAGCGATTCACTCACGCCGAACAACTCCTCGATGACGTTCTCGTCGAATCCGTATCGCCGCAACAGACCCGTGCCTCGCCGGCGATCCCCTGCCGCCGCTCGTCCCAGCCGTTGAATGAGAAGCGCCCGAGCAAGCGTCCGCTGGGTCGTGTCGCTATAGGCCTGCCGCATTGCCTTCGCGACAGTCGCCCGCTCGAACCCTTTGGCGAGCAGCTCCGCTTCCAGTCTGGCCTGGCCCATCGGACACCGGGCCAGCCTGGCGCGCGCCCACCGCGCGGCATAGGCGTCGTCATTAAGATAGCCCTGTT
>JBGPNZ010000109.1:0-7370 GCA_041487795.1 Nitrospiraceae bacterium | reverse complement strand
TCTCCAAGCAACGGGCCGTGGAACGGCTCAAACGCGATACGGAAGCGGTGAACCAGGCCAGCTTGCTGACCCCCCTCAGGCGGCAGGGGTACGAAGAGCTGCCCATCGAAGAAATCCAGGACCGGTTATCCAAGCTCCGCACTGCCCTGGCAGAGTTCATCGTCTCGAGGAGAGCCTAATGCCGTACTACTATTTCGACTCCACGGCGCTCGTGAAGCGTTACAGCCGCGAACGTGGCTCCCGCATCGTCAATACGCTGATGACCAAGCGGGAGAAAACGATCATCGTCGGCGGCCCCACGATCACCGAGTTCTACGCGTTGTTTGCGCTCAAAGCACGCGAAGGGCAGTTGACCCGCGACGACTGGTACTCGGTCCTCTTTAAATTCGAAGCCGAGTCGGCGCGCGGGGTCTATCACTTCGCCACGCCGACAAGCGAAACTTATACCGCCACCAAACAGCTCCTCCTGGACTATCCCGTTCTGCGCGCGCCCCAGGCCGTGCACCTCATGCTCGCGTACGAATTTCGATCGTTACGATTGTCAGTCGTCAGCACGGACCGGCAAATTTTGGAATTGTGCAAACCGCTGGGAATGAATCCGATCAATCCGGAAGATGAATAAGCCGCACGCACACGACGAAGGGGGTTGGACGTGACTTATTGGGTGAAAGTGGTTTTCGTGGACAATCAGGAATTGCTGGTGAAAGACGCCATTCGGCACACCATCAGCGAGGACATGGAAGTGCTGGAAGTGGATACCGCCCGGGAAGTCACCATCATTCCGATGAAGCAGATCAAATACATCTCCTGCGACGCGACCGTCTTCGCGCAAAAAGGCAAACCACCGGCCCCCAAGTAATCGCCGCTACTTTCACGCAAGCCGCTTGGCCAGCCGGCGCGCCAATCGCACCATGCCGGGCGACCGATCGGCCGGGTCGAGCAAAACATTCAGGACATGCACCTGCGAGCGATCCGCGAGCGCTGCGCTCAGCGCGCGGACCAACTCACCGTGCGTGCCAATCCGATAGCCCACTCCACCTCCGATCAGCTCGCAGATTTTCTCATACCGCCAATCGTGAATGTCGTTGAACGGACCATCCATGATTTCCCGCTCCGTCGAATACCCGCGGTTGTTCAGCACGATCACGATCGGCGACAGCTTATGGCGCACGCAGGTCGACAATTCGGTGCCCGTCATTTGAAACGCGCCGTCGCCGACCAGTACGATCGGACGTAGCGCCGGATCGGCAAAGCCGACGCCGACCGCCGCCGGCACGGCAAAACCCATCGAGGTGTAGTACGCCGGTGCGATGAACTCGAACCGCCGATGCACGCGCAGGTCGGCCGCCGAGAACAGAGCCTCGCCGACGTCGGCAATCACCAGCGTTTTATCATCCAGCACGCTGTTCACATGCGCGAACAAACCGTACAACGTCGCGGCATCCGACTCAGCCGGCGGACGGAGGGCCATCGGCTCCGGCCCCGGCAGGGATCGCCGAGGAAACGGTTTCACGGACAGTTCGCTGAGCGTGCGCACAAACTCGTCGAACCGGACATCTTCATACCGGTGATGCTTCACCGCAATGCGGTCGCTCGTGGCATGCACGGTGCGTCCCTCCGCGATCAACGGAGAATTGACGCTCACATCTTCAATATCCGTCAAATGCGTGCCGAGAATCAGCAAGCAATCCGAATCGTTCACGAACTGCTGCACCTCGTCACGCCCGATCAAACCGCCGTAAATGCCCACATAGAGAGGATGGTCTTCGCGAATCACCGACTTGCCGAGGAGGGTGGAGGCGATCGGCACGTTGAGCCGCTCGACTAATTTCAGCAGCTGATCTTCCAGTCCAAACCGGCCCAGCTCGGCGCCGACCAGCAGGACCGGTCGCTTGGCAGCCTCCAACATTGCGCGCACTTCCGACACGGCTTCGGCCAATGCAGCCTGGTTGCTCGGGGCATCCTCCGCGCACACAGGATGCGTGGCCGGTGGCAGGGGAACGTTCACCAGATCGCGCGGGACCTCGATATAGACCGGCCGTTTATACCGCAGCAGCGCGCTGAACGCCCGATCCATCTCCCGTTCAGCCGTATGGGGATCGTCGAGCACCACGGCCGCCACGGTCATTTTCTCGAACACTTCCTTCTGCGTGGAAAAATCCCTCACCATGTGATGGAGGTAAGGATTGTGTACCCGCTCCGATAGGCCGGGCGAGCCTGTCAGCACCACTACCGGCGAGCGCTCGGCGTACGCGCAGGCAATCGCGTTCACCAGGTTCAGCCCCCCGACGCAGTAGGTGACGCAGACGGCTCCGATCCCGTTGATTCGCGCGTAGGCATCGGCCGCGTAGCCCGCCGCATCCTCACGCGTGGTGCCGATATGTTGGATGGGGGACTGTTCGATGAGCTTGTAAAGGCCGAGCACGTAATCGCCGGGGATGCCGAAGATGTGCCGCACGCCCAGTTGATGCAACCGGGTAATGAGAGCGGAGCCGATCGTCTGCTTAACAGCCATCGTGTTTTCCCACGCTCCTGCTGGATTGTACCATAGAGCCGCTTTGACGGCGCAGAATGCCCGTGCTATGAAAGGGCCGCGCCAGAGAGGATGGCCCGCATACGGGACAGCAATCGAGATAATTATTATTGATAGGCTGCTCAAAAGGACATCCAACGAGGCCGCAGGAAATCCGATGACTGAGACGTATGTCTTTCGGTACGTCGCAAGGAGGCGGATGACCGAGAACGAAGTTGGAAGCCCTTTTCAGCAGCCGTTAGTCACTAGGAGGTTCGAAATGGCCTGGCGGACGGGAGAGCCAGGGGACGGTCGCTTGCTTGGATTGTTTCGCAAGACTGCGCAGGCTCATTTCGGCTGCTCTGATCAATTTTGGATCGCCGCCCTGAAGCACGGCGGTCAACAGGGCGTACAATCCGCGATCGTGACGGGCAGCGAGCAGGATTCGTTCAATGACGGGGTCGAGAGAATCGGCTGGCACCGGTTCCGAGTCATCGCCGTCGGCGCTCGTCAGCCACGCGAGATGTTTCGGATCGCCGTAGAGCCATGACACGGGAACCCCCAACGCTTTGGCGACGAGTTCCAGTGTCGAGGCCGGAGGGTCAGCCTCTCCGGATTCGATGGCTTCGAGAGATGAGACGGGGAGGCCGGCATCCCCGGCCAGTGATTCCACAGACCGGCCGCGAGACAACCGCCACGCCTGAATGGTAGAACCGAGCGACATGGCGCGATGATACTGAATCGTTCCTGGAGGCGCAACCGACAATGACGACAGCCGATTACCCATCCTTTGCCGAACTGACTGCCGCGCAGTCGTCGAGAATCAAACGCCTGCTCCGGGAAAAACAGGTCCGCGACGCCGAACACGTATTTGTCATGGAGGGTGCCAAGCCGATCCGGGAATTGCTGCGCATCAAGTCGCCCGCGATCGAGTCCGTCGTCGTCACGCAGCCGTATCTCGACACATGCGAGCCGGCGCTGCGCCGTTCACTCGACTCGCAACCGGTCTACCTTTGCCGCAATACGCTGTTCGAGAAATTGTCGGATGCAACGACATCCCAGGGCATCCTCGCCGTGATCAAGAAGCCGACTTGGGATCAGGCTGCCATCTTCAAACGACCTCAGGTGTTGGGCATCTATGGCGAATGCCTGCAGGATCCGACAAATGTTGGAGCCATCGTCCGTACGGCGGCCGCCTTGGGGCTGGATGGGATCTGGCTGTCGGCAGACTCCGCCGATATCTTCAATCCTAAAATTGTCCGCGCGACCGCCGGGACGCTTCTTAAACTGCCCGTCTTCATCGTCAAGGACACCGGCGAACTGGCAAAGTCTCACTGCGCGCTCCTGGCTGCAGACTCCTCGGACAAGCACGCGCGCCGGATGGACGAGATCGCCAGCATTCCCGCCAAAACCCTGATCGCATTGGGGAACGAAAGCCGCGGGCTGTCCAACGCCACCTTGCGTGCAGCCGCGATCCGGTTTCACATCCCGATCAGCCAGGACGCGGAATCGCTGAACGTGGCGGCATCCGCCGCCATCGCGGCGTTTTATTTCAGCCGGGTGCCCAAGGAAGGGTAGCGGGGTAAAGAGGTAAGGGGTATTAGCGAGACACGGGGAGGGGAGGCAAGACATGTTTCCGGCCAGTCGCGCGTTCCTGCTCGTCTCGCAACTCGCGCCCCCGCCGCGCAGCGGCAGGGTGGTGCCGAGGGACAGAATCGAACTGTCGACACCAGCCTTTTCAGGGCTGTGCTCTGCCAACTGAGCTACCTCGGCACGGGCGACACCATAACAACGGCCCTTCGAGACTGTCAAGCACGGCTGCGTTGCTTGACGCCCTCTGACAGCGCGGAGTATTCTGCAAATCGTGAAGACTGTGGGCAAAGAACCAATGGACGCGTCCGAATCAGAAAAAGAAACGGCTGCGCCTGAAACGGAGCCGAAATCGCCGCAGGACTATATTGAGGAACTGGTCAAAAAGGCCAGGGCCGCGGCAAATAAGCTCGCCACGTTATCCACCGTCGTAAAAGATCAGGCGTTGACGGCAATGGCGGATGGCCTGGAAGCCAAGACCGACGATCTGCTCGCTGCCAACGCGAAGGACCTGGAAGCATTCGAGAAGGCCAAGGGCAGCAACGCCCTGGCCGACCGCCTCACACTGACATCGTCCCGTATCAAAGAAATGGCCGACGGCATTCGGCAGATCGTCAAACTGCCCGATCCTCTCGGCGAAGCGCCGAAGATGTGGCGGCGGCCGAACGGGATGCAAGTAGGCAAGATTCGCGTTCCGATCGGCGTCATCGGCATCATCTACGAATCCCGGCCGAACGTGACGGTGGACTCCGCGGCGCTCTGCCTGAAATCCGGAAACGTCTGTGTTCTGCGTGGCGGGTCCGAGGCCATTCACTCCAACCGCGCGATTGCTGCCATTTTGTCGGAAGCGGCGGAGAAGGCCGGTGTGCCGGCCGGCGCCATCAGCTTCGTCGAGCGGACAGAGCGGGAAGTGGCCCATATGCTCCTGAAGCAGGATAAGTATGTGGACTTGATCATCCCGCGGGGTGGTGACGCACTGATGAAAACGGTCACGGAGCAGTCCACCATCCCGGTCATCAAGCACGACAAAGGTGTCTGCCATATTTATGTGGATGCCGACGCCGATCCGACCATGGCCGAAAACATTTGCGTCAATGCCAAGGTGCAGCGGCCGTCCACCTGCAACGCCATGGAAACGCTGCTCGTTCATCAGCAGATGGCGAGAACGTTTCTGCCGGAACTCGTCAAAAAGCTGATCGCCGCCAAGGTCGAAGTGCGCGGATGCCCGAAAACCTGCCAGGTGGCTCCCGAAGCCAAACCGGCCTCGGAAAGCGACTACGGGCAGGAATTTCTGGCATTGATCCTTGCGGTGAAGGTGGTCAAGAGCATGGAAGAGGCGATGGCACATATTGAAACGTACGGCTCGCATCACACGGAATCGATCATCACGAACGACTACACCCGTGCCATGCGGTTCCTCCGAGAAGTAGACGCCAGCGCGGTCATGGTCAACGCTTCCACGCGCTTGAATGACGGCTATCAGTTCGGCCTCGGCGCCGAAATCGGCATCAGCACCACACGCATCCACGCGCGCGGACCGATGGGCCTGGAAGAGCTGACGTGCTCGAAATTCATCGTGCTCGGCAGCGGCCAAGTCCGGGAATGACGTGGACGCTTCCGCACGCTCCGTTCTGACAAAACCCGGCAACGTCGTTTTTCCCTCCAACCTTTTGTTTCTCAAAGATCCACAAGCAGCCGGTGGCCGCATGGCGCACCAGCGTAGCGGCCACTTGGTGTTCTACGATCCCAACAACCGGCGGATTCTCGCGACCGATCCGGACGGCAATCCGCTTCATGAATGCGAGTGGGGGGCAACGGCGTCGGGGCGGACCCTGCTCATACGCGCCCGAATCCGTTTGGAGTGGGGACAGTGGGTCGGTCTCAAGCCGGCAGGATTGATCAACACGACGACGCTGGACCTGTCCAAAAAACCGGGATGGGAACGGCTCAAGGCCGACGATCTCAGACAGATGGCCGCACAGGCGATGCGCGTGCCGCTCGAAGCCGTCAAGCTCTTTTACGGCGACGAGGACTTGATCATTGATTCAAAAGGCACCGCTACGATCCGGCATAAAAGGGACGCCTTCTACGTGTTGGACGGCGGCACTTTCGAGCGGGCCCGCTTCATGGCCTGCATGGGCGCCATGCATTGGACCAACATTGATTTTCTGCCGGTCGTGGAGCTGTTCCAAAGTCTGCTGCCTGGCACCGGCTCAGCCGCGTTCGAATTTATCCGTGGGCTCTACGATGATCAGAATGAAGGCCAACCAGTACCACTTAGGTACCGGGGCATTCCGACCTATCCGTCCGAAGCAGCCTATCGGCTGTTCAGCAGCTTCTTCACGCCCCAGGCACCAGGTGGAAGCAATCCGTTGCCGGTCTTCATGGACGTTGCGCGTTCTCACGAAGTAACCTGGCTGCCGGTTGCCAATCCGCCTTTGCGGTTTTTTGACCCCTCTCACAATCTTTGCGTCACCGTGAAGGGGAAAGCTGTTCACAAAGCCACGAAGCTGGATGATCCTACGGGCCTTCCGTTCCTGAGCCCAAGCCCTGGCAGCAACCCTCTTGAACGAACGGTGACCGTGGCAAAGGGAATGATCGTGCTGCAGGACCGCGATGCCAAGGTCGAATTGCCGGTGAATCCGGCATGGGGACCGCTGCAGGACTCTCTTGCCGAGAAACAACCGCTCGCGCCGGCCGGATGGACGTCGCTCTTCGGAAACCAGCCACCTCAAGTCACACCGCAGAAGGCTTTTTCAGCCGTGCTGTTGTACCCGGAGGATGACACGGAAATCAGCGAGGTTGCCTCTCAGCCCTTTGTCGCTGACTATATACAAGACGGCTTCGAGCAGGACCCGCGACTCGCCGCGCATCTCGCCAAAGCCAAACAGGTCTTGATTGACAACTTTGATGGAGCGATCTCGACCTGCGCCAATCTGGACAGGCCCAGAAACTATACGGTTCTTTATAGTCACCCGGCCTATGCCCAGAAGCAGGCTCAAAATCTCTGGAGTGAACTGGCCCGCACACAGCATCCTGATTGGGCCAAGGGCATCTCTCTCATGCCTGCTGCTGCTTCACAGGATGCCTATAGTAAATTTTATGACTTGCTCTTTGCGTGGATTCCCTTTTCGATGTACGGCAATTCCACGAAACTCCGCGAAACGGCGAGAACTCTAGCGAACGCGATCGGGCAGGGAGGGCTGGCATTTATTGCCGGCCCGGCATCGCTACAATCCGCGCTTCAAATGCAGCCGCAACTCCAAGT
>JBGPNZ010000108.1:0-7539 GCA_041487795.1 Nitrospiraceae bacterium | reverse complement strand
CTCTACTTCCTGCAGTTTCCGGACCGGCAGCAGTATAATTTCATGATCAACCTGACCGGCATTGGATGGACGGAGAATTTCGGCACGGCCGTGTTGAAGTCGATCCTCAGTCCTCTCCTGATCGGCGAGCGGGGGCTCCCGTGGGCTGCGCCGGGTGGACCGTATGGGAGGTTGCCTCCGCCGGCCTCGGAGACGACCGGTGGCCCGGCCAGGCCGTGAGCGAGAGCGCAACAGGGTAGGCCGGCATGGGAATATTTTCACAAAGGGTTCACAGGGGTCTTGGCGCGGTACTGACTCTGGCATTGCTCACGTTCATCATGGGTGTGCCGGTTGACGCAGAGCAGGGCCGGAGCAATCTCAGCCGGGCGAAAGTGTTCCTGGCTGCAGGCGATTACCGGCACGCGATCGAGATGTGCCAGAAAGAGGTGGAGGAGGCGCCTTCCGCGGACAGTTATGTGTATCTCACGTATGTCTATCATGCCTTAAACGGCTATCTGGATCACTTGGCCAAGACTGAGCAGTGGGTCAAGGTCGAGCAACTCTACGTAAATCTTGCCTTTCGCGATCTCGATGCGCTGACCAATCCGCCGGATATTCTGGCGAGAATGGCCAAGGAGATCATTCACGAAAGCGCAGGCCGGCAGGCGGACGTCAGCGCCGCCATGGCGGCGCGGCTCAATGAGGCTTCGACGGTGCGCCTGTGGAAACAGCAGACAGCCTGGCGAGTTGCCAAACCGGATTCTTGGTGGGCCGGACCGCCGCCCGAGTGGGGATGGTGAGGGATCGCGGCCGACTGACCTTTGTGCTCCCGGAACGCGTATATTCACACCCGCCCACCCCAGGCGCGCCAAGACGCGCCTCTTACCCGAGCAGAATGCGCTCGCTGGAGCGTGCGGTTGCGGACAGGCCAATTGCCAGAGTGAGGAGAGGAAAAGGAAGAATGGAGGCGTTGACAGTCTGAAAGAGCGTCGTGTACGATGCGCGTGTCGATGTCGGTACGGAAAAAACGTGCGAGATGTAAGGAGGCGGGTCCGTGGGAAATGCGCTGAAGGTGGATGAGACAAGCTGGGATGCCCAGGTGATGAAGTCGGCGGAGTTGGTCTTGGTCGATTTCTGGGCGGTCTGGTGCGGACCCTGCCAGATGGTGGCGCCGGTCATCGAAGAATTAGCGACGGAATATGCCGGCAAGGTCAAGGTTATGAAGCTCAATACGGATGAAAACCCTGAGGTCGCCGGTAAATATCAAGTGATGAGCATTCCGACGATTTTGATCTTCCAGAACGGCCAGCCGGTCGAGCGTCTGGTCGGGGCGATGCCTAAACGGAAATTCAAGGAAGTCCTCGATTCCTTGCTGGCGCAAACATCCAAGACGGCGTAGGTTACCCCTCCATAGCCAGCGTGTATGCTCACTGAGCTGCGCATCGCCAATTTTGCGATCATCGATCAGCTCAGCCTCGAATGCGCGCGCGGGCTGCACGTCCTGACCGGCGAAACCGGAGCCGGAAAATCCATCATCATTGATGCGATCGCCCTGTTGGTAGGCGGACGGGCTGATGAAAGCCTGATCCGCGCCGACGCGGAGGAAGCGGTGCTTGAAGCGGCGATCGTGCTGCCGGCGGCGAGCCCGTTGGTGGCCCGTCTGCGCGGAGACGGCCTGCTCGGCGACGGTGACACGGAGTTGATCGTGCGACGGGTGTTATCGCGATCGGGGCGGCATAAGTTGTATGTCAACGGCAGTCTCACCCTGCTGCGGACTCTCCAGAGCCTCGCCGGCACATTGATCGACATTCATGGTCAGCATGAACAGCAGTCGCTCCTGTCGGTCCAGTCCCAGATGGATGCGCTCGATGCGTTCGGCCATCTGAAGGAGGAGCGTGAGGAGTATGCGCACGCCTACGAGCGCTGGCGCGCCTGCCAGCGCGACCGCGAGGAGATGGTGGCGCTGCTATCTGAGCGAAGCCAGCGTGAAGAGTTGCTCCGGTTTCAGTTTCGAGAGTTGCAGGATGCCGACGTGAAGGCGGGGGAGGAAGCGGCCTTGCAAGCCGAACGCAATCGGTTGGCGCACACGAATCGGCTGAACGAATTGTCGCAGGGAAGCTATGATGCGTTGTACGGCGATGACAGATCGATTCTGGGGTCGCTGGGCAAGGTGCGGGATCATCTGAAGGAAGTGGCGGCTATCGATTCGCAAGGGAAGGACTGGGAGACGCTGTGCGACGGGGCGACTGCGCAGTTGCGTGAGCTGGCCCATCATCTTAGGAGCTACCGTGACGGGCTGGATCAGGATCCCGCACAACTGGCCCGGGCGGAGGAGCGACTGGATCGGATTCAGCGACTGAAGAAGAAGTACGGTGGAAGTGAAGAAGCCCTGCTGACAAAGCGGGAACAACTGCAGCGCGAGATCGATGCGCTGGATTCCGGCGAGACGCGCCTCGAAGAGTTGGAGCGTCAGCTGGCCGATGCGCAGCAGCAGGCGGACACGCTTGCCGAGCGTCTCACGCGCGAGCGGGCTAAAGCGGGGAAGAAACTGGCTGCCAAGGTGGCGGACGAATTGGCGGCGCTGCGGATGGATCGGACCCGCATTGAAGTGATGGTGGACACGGACCGCACCGATGCCGGCCTCGGCCCTCTGGGGCGTGACCGGGTTGAATACCGGTTCTCGGCGAACGAAGGGGAGCCGCTCCAGCCGCTGGCTCGCGTGGCGTCCGGTGGAGAGCTCTCGCGTGTCATGCTGGCGATGAAAACAGTGCTGGCCGAGGCGGACGGGGTTCCGATTGTAATCTTCGACGAGATCGATGCGGGTGTCGGAGGGGGTGTGGCGGCGGTGATGGGGAAACGCCTGCGTGCCTTAGCCAAGCATCGCCAGGTGTTCTGTATTACGCATTTGCCGCAAATCGCGTCGTATGCCGACGTGCATTACGTGATCGAGAAACGCGTGTCAAAAAAACGAACCGTCACGCATGCGCGGAAGCTCAACCAGGCCGACCGCCAGGAGGAAATTGCGCGCATGCTCGGCGGAGTGGCCGTCACCAACGCGGCGCGGAAAACAGCGGCTGAAATGATCATGGAAGCGGAGAGCAATTCCTAGGCGCGTGTTGGGACCGAATGCGCGAACGGTGATTCGCCGGCCCGCTCAAGAAACAATTCGACGAGGTCGGGGTCCAGGGCCGTTCCGGCCTGGTTGCCGAGGTGTTCGCAGGCTTCGGCAAACGGCATGGCGGCCTGTCCGGTCTGCGCCGTCAGATGATCGAATGTTTGCGCGACGCCGACAATCCTGGCGAGCAGCGGGATCTGATTTCCGGCGAGCCCGTTCGGATGACCGGCACCATCGTACCGGTCGTGGTGATGAGCGATAATGTGCGACGCGTGCTCGGGAATTCCGAGCGGGGCAGTCATCCGAACGCCGAGCATCGAGTGCAGGTCGTCGGCCCTGTCTGATCCACCATCCGTTTCCTGTGCGCCGGCATCCCAGCGATTCAATGCGACATAGCCGATATCGTGGAGAAAGGCACCGATTGCCAGGGCGTGCTGGTCGTCCGAGCTTAAATTCAACGGCGCGGCCAGCAGGGCGGCATAGCTGCGGACCCGGTTTGCATGGGAGAGCAGCAGATGATCGGACGCCTCCAGCAAGTCCGCGATCAGGGGGGCGTCGCCGGCATCGCGGAGTCCTGGGAATGGCGGAACGGGGTGCATCGATGAGGAGACGGGAAATCGGTTACGTAATTGCGTCCACGCGTCGGCTGCGCTGCGTTCGTCCGTCCAGAGGTTCGGCGCGGAACGAAGGAAACCACGAATATCGTCGAGGTGGTGTTTCTTCTCCAAGGTGCGGTTGATCAGCGCGATCAATTCCGTTACATTAAACGGCTTCAGGAGATATCCGGCAGCGCCGTGCCGCACGGCCTCCTGCGAGGACGTGAGTGTGCCGTAGCCGGTGACAATGACGATTTCAACGCCCCGGCGGGCGCGCTTGATGGCATGGAAGAGATCGAGACCGTATCCGTCGGGCAGCTTGAGGTCCAATGTGACTAGGTCGATCGGTTGTGCCAGAAGCGCCTGCAAGGCCTCGTGCCGGCTGCTCGTGATCGCCAGTTCAAAAAATGGGCGAAGAATGATTTTGAGGGCGTTGCGAGGGCCCTCTTCATCTTCCACGATGAGAATGGTCGGTTTAGGACGTTGTATTGTCACGAGCTTTATCTGATACGCCTGGGATGGTGAATAGTCAAGCGCGGCATGTTTTCCTATAGGTCTCGTTGGGTAAGCGAGGCGGCTTGCTGCGGTTCCGATCCTGCTTCGGGAGATGGCCGTGAGATGCCCAGCAGGTCCATCCGATATTTCAGCATGCGCCGGCTGATGCCGAGCAGTGCCGCCGCGCGGGTCTGCACGTACCCGGTCCGCTGCAGCGCATCGGCGATCATCTTTCGTTCAAACTCGAGCACGGATTTCTCCAGCGAGATCTGGCCCGATGGTGTCTCGGCGCTCGTTGCCTCGAGCTGCGGCGTGGCTTGCATGAGGTTCGCCGGCAAATGCTCTCGCGCGATGGGCTTCCCGTGCGACCAGATGAGCGCTTGCTCCACCACATTTTCTAGTTCCCGAACATTGCCCGGCCAGGAATATGACACTAAGACCTCAAGGGCATCCTTCGTGAATTCCTGCTGAGGCCGGCTTCCGCCTTCGATCCGCTTGGCAAGGATCTGCTGTGCGAGGAGGGGAATGTCTTCCCGGCGGTCCCGCAGGGCGGGGAGGTGCAGCGCAACGACGTTGATTCGGTAGTACAAGTCTTCCCGAAAAGCTTCCCGTTTAACGAGCTCGGCGAGTCGTTTATTCGTGGCGGTGATGATTCGAACATCGATCTTGATGGGCTGTGTGCCTCCCACTCGCGTGAATTCCCGTTCCTGAAGCACTCGCAGCAGTTTCGCCTGCGTGGCGGGGCTCAGATCGCCGATTTCATCGAGAAATAACGTGCCGCCGTGGGCCAGTTCGAACTGGCCGATGCGCCGGGCCTGGGCATCCGTGAAGGACCCCTTTTCGTGTCCGAAGAGTTCGCTCTCGATCAGTGTCTCCGGCAGAGCGGCGGAATTGATGGCGATAAACGGCCGGTCCCGGCGCGCGCTGTTGTAGTGCAGCGCGCGTGCGACCAGCTCTTTTCCGGTTCCGCTTTCCCCGGTGATGAACACGGTGGTTTTGGTGTCGGCGACCTGCTCGATTTTTGAATAGATCTCCTGCATGGCAGGGCTCTTGCCGATAAGATTATGGAAGGAGTACCGCTTGGCCACCTGCGCTCGCAAGTGGAGGACTTCCTGTTCAAGTTCCCCCGTTTCCAGCGCTTTGGCGACGATCAGGCGGAGCTCTTCGACATCGAATGGCTTGGAGAGGTAATCCGCTGCGCCGAGCTTCATGGCCTCCACGGCGGTTTTGACGGTCTTGGTGCCGGTGAGCATAATCACGGGGACACGAGCGTCTTCCTCGCGGATTATTTTCAGCAGTGTCAGACCGTCCATGCTGGGCATGACGACGTCCAGCAGGACCAGGTGCGGGGGTTCGCGGCGAAATTGGTCCAGCCCCTCCTGCGCGGTGGATGCGCTGAGCGTCTCATACGTCGGCTCCAGCACGACCTTGAGAGACGCGCGGATGCCCGCTTCGTCATCGACCAACAGGATCCGTTTTTTCATGTTCCATGCGCTCCCTGGTGAAGAGATCCTCGGGCTGCCGAATGGGCATATTCACGAAGAAGGTCGTACCACGGCCGGGATGGCTTTCCACTTCGATATACCCGTGATGTTCTTGGACAATTTGATGGACGATCGTCAGGCCGAGTCCGGTGCCTTCTCGTTCTTCGCTATGGTGTTTCGTCGTATAAAAAGGATCGAAGATATGGTCCAGATCGGCCGGAGCAATGCCGGGTCCGGTGTCGCTCACTTCGATTTGGACCCACAGATCTCCGTCCGGCTTGCTCAACTGTCGTGTCCGCACGGTCAGTCGCCCGCCGCGGTCGCCCATGGCCTCCATGGCATTGATCAGCAGATTGAGCAGTACCTGTTTGATTTGCTGGCGATCGAGCATGACGCTCTGCAGGGTGTGGGCAAAGTCTTTTTCGACATTGATATTTTTGCTCTCGGCTTTCACTTCCACGAAATATAGGCAGGACGAGACGATGTCGTTCAGGTTCTCCACGGAGAATTTCGGTTCCATGTACCTGGCGTAATCCAGGATTTCCTGAATCAGGCGTTCGATGCGGAGCACGTCCTCATGGACAATCTGGCTGAAGTGCCCGATGAACTCGTCATCCTGCATGCGTTCCGGCGCCAACTGGACGAACGTCTTAATGGATGTGAGCGGGTTGCGAATCTCGTGCGCGAATCCTCCGGCAATCGTTTCCAGGGATCGCAACCGATCCGTTCGGCGCATCAGCAGCCGCGATCGACGGAGGTCTTCGTACAGCATGGCATTGTCCAGCGCGACCGCCGCATTCTGCGCCAGCGTGGTGAGCAGGGAAAGGTCGGCTTCGGAATACATGCTGCGGCTGGCGCGCTTTCCGAAATTGAAGAACCCGATGAGACGGTCTTTATTGACCAGCGGAATGCACAGCTCGGTCTGCAGGAGCTGAAAGGAATCCAGGACGGCCTGTTCGGCAGGATTGTCCCGGTCCTGCCGCAGTTCTTCCAAGACGGCAATCGATCGTGTGCGGGCCAGGTGTTGGGGGAGGCGGGCGCTGGCCGAGAACGTGACGGTCTTCATCTCGTCGAAATCCAGTCCATGGGCGGCGGCAAGATAATACTGCTCCTTTTCCTTGTCGAGCAGAAAGACGGAGATCTTCTCGATGCCGAGCACGCGCGCCAACGTGTCCATGATGGTGCTGTTCAATGCGCTCAGGTCCAAAATGGTCACCATTGCCTTACTGAACTCGATCAGCGTTTCATAGGCGTCGTGGCGTTGCTGGAAAAGCATACGCTCGATGGCCTTTTCGACGCGTTTCTGGATGCCCGCCAGGACTCCGGCAAAGATCAGAAAAGTCGCCAGGAGAATGCCGGCGAGAAGGTACTGAGTGGATCCTGTGAAGAGCCGGATTAAGAGCAGGACGGCCACGTAGACCGGGATTAGGCCGAGCGTCTGCACATAGAGAAGTGCGCGCGGCGCCGTCGGCATCAGCGCGCTTTCCATCGACTGGTATTTGACGATCGTGCGCGTCACGATCAGGACGCAGATGCTGGCTAAGAGGTAGCCGACCGGATAAAATTCGTGCCCGTAGGCTTGAGCGAAGTCGAGCGAAGACATATACCCGATGGCAAAGGCCCAGAAGAGCGTCCGCAAGCGCTCGGCATCCGGTGCGTTGCTATGCTGGGCTGCCAGGTGCTCTTGATAGATCCGGAAGAGCGACAACCCGCCGGCCAGGCCGAAATACATCAGAAAAAGCGGGTGCAGGAGGCCGGCCTTCGGATAGTGTCCCCAGAAGTACGTGTAGTCGCCGTTCAATAGATAGGGAGTCGGGATGAGCAGGAGAAACGCCGTGCTGATGAAATAGTTGATGACGATAAGCTTGTT
>JBGPNZ010000107.1:0-7616 GCA_041487795.1 Nitrospiraceae bacterium | reverse complement strand
GTTTGATTTCACCGAAGCCGGCATGATGAGCGGGACCGGGTCGTCCTGATGCATCAGTAATTTGATCGGCGCATGGTCCGGCCGCGCGTAGCCCATCGCGGCATAGGCCTCTTCCCACCGCCGCTTGAATTCGTCGAAGCCTAGCTTCTCGATGACGAATTTCATCCGCGCCTTGTGGCGGTTCTTGCGGTTGCCAAGCGTGTCGAAGACCTTGATCACGGCTTCGACGGTCGGAATCAATTCGTTCATCGGCACGAACTCGCGCAGCACCTGCGCGATGCGCGGGGCCGAGCCCAGCCCGCCGCCCACCACCATGCGGAAGCCGATCGTCCCGTCGTCGCGCTTGGCGGCGAGCAGGCCGATGTCGTGGATCGGCGTGAGCGCGCAGTCGTGGCGGCAGCCGGAGAAGGCGATCTTGAACTTCCGCGGCAGACTCTGGTTCAGCGGATTGCGCAAGAGATGCAAAGCCACGGTCTTCGTGTAGGGCGTGACGTCGAACACCTCGCCTTGGCAGATGCCGGCCAGGTGACACGCGGTCACGTTCCGCACCGTATTGGCGCAGGCTTCGCGGGTCGTCACGCCGACTTCGGCCAGGCCGCGCATGATGGTGCCCACGTCTTTCAATGGGGCGAAGTGGAGCTGGATGTCCTGGCGCGTGGTGACGTGCCCGACGCCGGTGGCATAGGCGTCGGCCAACTCGCCGATCCGGCGCAACTGGTTGGCCGTGAGTCCGCCGAAGGGGATCTTGATCCGAACCATGTTCACGCCGGGCTGGCGTTGGCCGTAAATCCCATGCTGCAGGCGGAACGGCTTGAAGATGTCCACGGACATATCGCCCGCGAGCATTTTTCTCGCTTCTTCCTCAAACACCTCGATTTCCTCGAGGATGTGCGAAGGAATCGGCGACGTCTTGACGTCGACCGGATGCGTGATGTGAGGGGGCGTCATGGTCGTCCTCTTAAATGTGATACATGAGCGTACGTTCTTGTTCGAGTTGCTGCTGGCGTTCGGCCAATTCTTTCAGGGTCACGGTTCCGAGCACGCTGAGTTCAGCCTGGTGTACCCGTTCCCAGACGCTTGCCAGCAACGCGTCGGGTTTCAACCGGCTGCGCAGCCGCCGCGTGGCGGATCCTCGCAGAGTGCCGGGCGACAGGGGGCCATCCAGCGCTTCGACGATCTCGGCCAGCGAAATCTCTGCCGGTTTCTTGTTGAGCGTGTAGCCGCCTAACGCTCCTCGCAAACTATCCACAATCCCCGCTTTCTTCATCGCATGCAGAACCTGCTCGAGGAACCGCGGTGGAATCACCTGCCGCTTCGCGATCGCTTTAGACTGGACAGGGGCCGCTCCATTTTGGAGAGCCAGGTCCAAAGCAGCCATGATGCCGTACGTAGCTTTCTGCGAGACTTTCATTGATATCCTACTATTCCGATAGGAAATGAATAACCGTGGTTTGTTATACAAACTTTCGAGTCTTCCTGTCAAGGCCTTTGCCATTCCGGTTGGACAGGTAAAAATGGGTGTCCAAAGACAGTCCCCGGGGTTCACGGCATCGGTACATTTCAAAGCGTTCCAGATTTCTGCTGAAAGTGTGCATGTAATGTCGTGCCGGCATAGCACGACCGGCAGCATAGTGGTTCTGAAGCATGGAACGGAATATTTTCTCCTGGGAAAGTGTAGGATGATGGCGTCAAACACCTTCATAAATAATTTTTTCTTCTCCAGGAACATCCCAAAAATTGTGTTGTGCACGAACAAAGCCCGACAGGTGGTGGACATAGCGTGGCACCGGGGTTGCAGTCTTCACAATATCGTTCGATCGATGATTGACAACCCGACCACCTTGGTAGATACTCCGCACCTTCTTTTTGGGACACACACACGCATGCGGTCTTTAACCTTCAGCGTGCTCCTGCTGAGCAGCGACCACGAACTTTACGAAAAGATTCAACGTACGCTCAAGAACCTTACGCTTACCGTGGCCAGAGATGTCGCCGCCATTCCGCGTGCCGCGATAAAGCAGGGGTTCGATGCCGTGTTGATTGAGGCCCGGCGGGGGGCGCCGCATGAATTGGCGGAGGTGTCGCGGCTGGTTGAACCGTCACGTGCCATGATCGTGATGGGGTCGCGCAGCGTGCTGGCGCGCTCGGCGGACATTCTTCATACCATGACGAACGGGTCCGGCCGTCTCCTGACGCGCTCGCGGCAGGATGTTGTGCTGGAGGAGATCATCGAGTCCAAACTGGGGGAATTCGTCAAGGGGATGCGCAACGGGGCCGCGCATAATCTCCACCCGATGCTGATCTCGGCGGTCGAGCGTCCGCTCATCGCGCACGCGCTGAAGGAAACCAACGGCAACCAAATCCAAGCCGCGCACTTGCTCGGTATGAACCGAAATACCCTGCGCAAAAAAATCACGGAATTCAGGATTCCGGTGAAGCGGCACCGGGCAGCCACGACGAGCACGACCTGACAATTGCGCGCCACACATCCATCCGCATTCGAAAACTCTCCATTATTTACGCGATCTTAGCAGGTTGCGATTCTTGACAACCCGGACGGGGCTGGATTAGCATGGCCACGGACGATAGGCGCGTAGCTCAGGGGGAGAGCGCTACCTTGACACGGTAGAGGTCGACGGTTCAAGACCGTCCGCGCCTACCATCCCGCAAGGCATCGACCGCCGATGCCTTTTCTTTTTTTGGAAGGAAAATGGGCGCACACAACATTCAGATTACCCTCCCAGACGGAACCCGTAGACCAATCCAAGCCGGCAGCACGGCGGCCGAGGCGCTGGGCGGCAAGTCACTCAAAAAAGACGTCTTGGCTGTCAAGGTCAACGGTGTGGCGAGGGATTTGTCCGCCGTGCTGACGTCCGATGCCTCGTTGGAACCGGTCACGTTCGATTCACCCGACGGGAAGGACGTGTACCGGCACACCAGCACCCATATCATGGCCCAGGCCGTGAAGGAGCTGTTTCCATCGGCACAACTGACGATCGGCCCGGCGATCGACGAGGGGTTTTACTACGACTTTGCGTTCGATCGTCCGTTTACGCCGGACGATCTGGAGAAGATCGAGGCGCGCGCGCTCGAGATCATTAAGCGCGACCTGCCGATCGCGCGGATGGAAATGCCGCGCGCCGAAGCGGTCCGACTCAGCAAGGAACGGGGCGAGGTCTACAAGGCAGAGATCATCGAGACGATGATTCAGGATCCGGTGATCTCGCTCTACCGCCAGGGGGAATTTATCGACGTCTGCGAAGGGCCGCATCTTCCGAGCACGGGCTACGTCGGAGCATTCAAGCTGCTCTCGAGCGCCGGGGCCTATTGGCGCGGCGACGAACACAATCCGATGCTACAACGCATCTATGGCACGTCGTTTCCGACCAAAGATGCCCTCAAGGCGCACCTGGACAAGCTGGAGGAGATCAAGCGCCGCGATCATCGCAAGCTGGGCAAGGAACTGGATCTCATCAGCATCCAGGACGAGATCGGGCCTGGATTGGTCCTCTGGCATCCCAAGGGCGCGCTGGTGCGGCTGCTGATCGAGAATTTCTGGCGCGAACAGCATCTCAAGGGCGGGTACGAACTGGTCTACTCGCCGCACGTGGCGCGACTCGATCTGTGGAAGACCAGCGGGCATGTGGACTACTACCGCGACAACATGTTTGCGACCATGAAAGTGGAAAACAGTGAGTATCAGCTCAAGCCGATGAACTGTCCCTTCCACATCATGATCTATAAGTCCCACCTGCGCAGTTATCGCGATCTGCCCATCCGGTATGGCGAACTCGGCACGGTGTACCGCTACGAACGCACGGGAGTGCTGCACGGTCTCCTGCGCGTGCGCGGATTTACGCAGGACGATGCGCATCTGTTCTGCCGGCCGGATCAGATCGAGCCCGAAGTGAGCCGTGTCCTGGACTTTACGTTCTTTATCCTTCGGACTTTCGGATTCTCGGAGTTCGAGGTCTACTTGTCGACGAAGCCGGAGAAAGCCGTTGGCTCAGCCGAGAACTGGACGCAGGCCACCAGCGCGCTGGAAGCGGCGCTCAAGAGCCGCGGCGTCGCCTATCAGATCGATCCGGGGGAAGGCGTTTTCTACGGGCCCAAAATTGATATCAAGATCAAGGACGTGCTCGGGCGGTCGTGGCAGTGCTCGACCGTCCAGGTGGACTTCAACAATCCGGAACGGTTCGATCTGGCCTACACCGGCGTGGACGGCAAGGCCCACCAGCCGATCATGATTCACCGGGCGCTGATGGGCTCCATCGAACGGTTTTTTGGAATTCTCATCGAGCACTATGCAGGGGCCTTCCCCACGTGGCTGGCGCCGGTGCAGGCGATCGTGCTGTCCATTACCGACAAACAGCAGGCGTACGCCGAAACGGTGGCGGCGCAGTTGCGCACGGCCGGCTTTCGCGCCGAGGCCGACTTGCGGAATGAAAAAATTGGGTTCAAAATTAGAGAGGCCGAGAAGGCCAAAATCCCATTCATGCTGGTGGTGGGAGATCGTGAAATGCAGGGCGGCACCGTATCGGTGCGTGGACGGAGCAAGGCGGACTTGGGTAGTATGCCGGTGCCGGCCGTGATGGAGTTGCTGAGGAAGGACACCGCACAAGCGGTGTTGGCGTAGTCCGGGTTCTATAATCCGGGTTCATTAACCTGTTACCAAGAGGTGTCGTATCGTAAAATTGAGAGTGAATCGGGAAATCCGGATTCCACAGGTCCGCGTCATCGGAGCGGAGGGCGAGCAGTTGGGCGTCATGCCGACACCGGATGCCCTCCGAAAGGCTCAGGAATCCGGCTACGACTTGGTGGAAGTGGCGCCGACTTCGCAACCGCCCGTTTGCCGGATCATGGATTACGGCAAATACAAGTTCGAGTTGCAGAAGAAAGATCATCAGAGCCGCCGGCACCAAAAATCCACGCAGGTCAAGGAAATCAAACTACGGCCGAGGACGGACAAGCACGACTTGGAGATCAAAATTCGGCAGATCAAGGGATTTCTGGCCGATGGCAACAAGACGAAGGTCGTCCTGACCTTCCGGGGGCGCGAGATGGCGAATCAGGAAATGGGGCGATCGGTCATGAGCAACGTGATTGCGGAGCTGTCGATAGCTGGGACGATCGAGTATGCGCCGCGCATGGAAGGCCGGAGCCTGATCATGGTGGTGGCTCCCAAAAGTTGAATGAGGCGAGAAAGGAATAGGGCAATGCCAAAACTAAAAACACACAGCGGGACGAAAAAGCGGTTTCAGCGGACGGGCAGCGGGAAGGTGGTGCGGCACAAGGCCGGGCGGCGGCACCTGTTGACCAGCAAAGCCAGCAACCGGAAGCGGCGGCTGTCGGGAAACGTCCTCGTCGATCAGACGATGACCTCGGCGGTGAAGCGGCTGATGCCGTATAGCTCGTAGAAACGAAAACGGAAGAGGTTCGTTTTTATCTTGTTGTTCACGCAAGCTGCAGAATCAAATAAACCAGAGAAACTAGACAAACCACAACCTCACTGGTCGGTCACGTAAGAAAGGATGGAAAAGAAAGATGCCACGCGTAAAAGGCGGTTATAAGACCAGGCGTCGACGGAAGAAACGGCTCAAACTGGCGAAGGGCCAATATGGCGCCAAGAGCAAGCTGTTTCGGACCGCGACCGAGTCGGTGGACAAAGGCCAGGCCTATGCCTATACCGGTCGGCGGCACCGCAAGCGGGATTTCCGCAGCCTCTGGGTGGCGCGTATCAACGCCGCGGTGCGCCAGCACGGATTGACCTACAGCCGGTTCATCAACGCGCTTAAAAAAGCCCATGTGACGCTGGATCGGAAAGTGCTTTCCGAGATGGCGATCCACGATCCGGCGGGGTTCGATAAATTGGCCGCGATGGCCAAGCAGGGCGCAACGGCCTAGCGGGCAGTGACAAGTGATGGGTGACGAGTGACGGGTAAGAGCTAACGCTGCTCCTTCTCGTCACGCGTCACTGGTCACGCATCACGGTTTCTCAGCCAACGGGTCCACTTCCAGTTCGAAGATCACACAGGGCATTCCTATCTGCCAGTGCTCCAGCACTTCCGGATGCAGTTCCCCGATCAGTCCGACTGCGCGGCCGCCTGAGAGGATCCGACCGGCCCGTCCATCCAGAAACGACGGGTGCGTCACCGGTTCCAGCGTGTACGGATAGTCCAGATAGAACAACAGCAGGTCCAGGCAGGAGTGAATCTCGGAGAAATTCGCGCCCGCATGGGCGATGAGTCCACCCAGGGCCGTCACCGTGCGCGCTCCCTGCGCGTCGGCCGGATCGGGCACGGCGATCTCACCGACTTCGAACACCCGGTGCGGATAGAACACCCGCGTCGAGGCCGATTCGACGCGGAGGAGCGACGGTACGATCCACTGTCGCAGACAGGAGAAACTCTGCGACATGGCATTGTCGACCTCGACGAGCCGGCTCCACGTGGTGTCGCCCAGCCGCATGCGGTCGCACAGATCCTGTCGGGATGCCAGGATATTGGAGATAATTTCCTGGAAGCCCAGCCCGATCATCAAATCTCTGATTCGGTCCGACACCTGCTCCACCCGCGACAGGCCGCCCACCGTAAATTGGGACGGCATGATCGGCGTAAACTGGCCGTACCCGCGGCTGATCGCCACGTCCTCGACCACGTCCACGGCATGCATCAGATCGTTCCGATACGGCGGCAGCTTGACGATGACCGTCTCGCGGGACGACTTGACACGATAGCCGTAGGCCGTCAATGCGCGGGCGATGGGCGTCGCGCCGAACGATTGACCCAGCGCGGCCTCGATCGTGTGCACGGAAATAGGACGGGCCTGCGCGAAGTCCAGCGGCGTGCGCACCGTTTTCCCCAATGCCGTGGCGGAGGGATAGACGACCTCGATCGGTTCGATGGCGGCCCCGCGATCCGCGAGATTGGAAGCCAGGATGTTGAGCGTGAGGATGACCATGAAGAGATCGGTCCCGGTCACCTCCACAAACAGCTCGGCATCGCCGACCCGGACTTCGCCGATCTCACGGCTGTTGATCACCGGCGGGAGCGACAGCACCTGGCCTTCCGCGTCACGCAACAGCGGCACGCGGTCGTGACCAGCCAGAATCGGCCCGTACTCCACGCCCTTCGGGTGGACGGAGAGAATCTCGCCCAGCGACATCGGTTCGTCGAATCCCAGCGGCGTGAATCGGGCTTCATCCGGCTTCACGAGCGTGTAGGTCACCGGGAACACGATGCCGGGAAGCCGGTAGAGTCCGATCGACACGGTGCGGCGCTTGCGCCCGAAGATGTCGGCCAGCTTCTCCTGCATTTGGATCAACTGGGTGAGGCCCTCGCCGGTAACGTGGTAGCCGACGGCGGTGCAGGCGGCGACGTACGGACGGATCGGCTCCAGGCCGGGCGAGACCATCACGCGCTTTGTCGGACGCTTCGCCTTGAAGAAGGGATAGGCCGGGGCCTTGCCGGCCAGCGCGATCCGGATCTGGCGCGCGATGCCTTCGCATGACCAGAGGTCCGGGCGGTTGCTGTCCTGGAGTTCGATCCGCAGTTCGCCGGTGGCATGGTCGTGGTCTTTCAACTCGCCCTTCACCAGCGGCAGCCAGGCTTCAACCC
>JBGPNZ010000106.1:0-7636 GCA_041487795.1 Nitrospiraceae bacterium | reverse complement strand
TCTTTCATGTTGTGCGAGGTGTACAAGATGCTCAAGCCGGCCGATTTGCGAACCTCTTTGAGCAGCGCCCTGATTTTGTGGGCAATGTCCGGATCGAGACTGGCGGTGGGTTCATCGAGAAAGAGAATTTTTGGTTCGGTGAGAATCGCTTTGGCCAGCGCGAGCCGCGTCATCTGACCGGATGAGAGCCGCCTCGTGACCTTGGTCCGCGAGTCTTCCATTTCCACCTTCTTCAGCACCTCGGCAATCCGCCGTGCGATGTCCGTCATGCCGTAGAGTTTCGCCACGACCCACAAGTTCTCCTCGATCGTGAGCGAGTACGGCATGGAAATATAGGTGGAGGAAAAATTGACCTGTTGGAGAATCTGCTCGCGGTGCGTGGCCAGGTCCAGGCCGAACATGCGGATCGAACCGGCCGTCGGCGTCACGAGACCCAGCAGCATCTGAATCGTGGTCGTCTTGCCCGCGCCGTTCGGCCCAAGCAGACCCAGAATTTCACCCGGCTGAATGTCGAAGGAAATATCCTCGACGGCGGTGGAATCGCCGAATCGTTTCGTCAGATTTTTGACCTCGAGAATGGGCGCAGACATCGCGGCGGGCTCGTCTCGCTAAAACAGGTAATCCTTGATCTTGTCCGGCAAATGACACGTCTCGCACTTTTTGCTGAGAACTTTGCCCTCGTGCTCGGCCTTGCCGTCGTGGCACCGAAAACAGTCCGCCGTGCCCTTTTTCCACAGGACGCTGTCTTGCGGATGATCGGGATACAGCGGCTTGCTGTCCACCGAGAGGTGCCCTCGCGGCAAGACGATGGGATAGCCCTTGATCGGCGTCTCGTGCACGACGCGCGAATGGCAGGTCGTACAGCCCTCGCCCTGTCCGCGCTTGGTGAAGGCCTCTATGTGCTTCCGGTGGCTCATGATCAGGCCGACATCCTTCACCGGCGGCGGCAGATCGCGCGGCGCCACTTCAGAGACGCGCAAAATCTCCCGGTGGCAGCTCAGGCAAACCTCGGAATGGACCGTCGCGTTCAGATTGTGCGCGTCGGTCGGCGTGCCGAACAGGTAAATCACTGTGTCTTTTGTCCCCGCCCAAGCCTTGTCGTGCAGCCAGCCGGGGATGTCGGACCGGACGTGGCACTCCACGCAAGACACCTCCTTGTGGGACGATGTGACCCAACTGTCGTAAGACGGCTTGATGTTATGGCAGGCGGCACACAGCTTGGGATGGCTGGTGAGCGGAATGGCGGCGCCTCCGAGAGCCATGGCCCCGGCCACGATCGCCAGAATGACGGTGGCCCTAGGTTTCCAGCTCATGGCTGGATCGTTTGGGAAACTGGCGGACGATCAGTGCCGCGAGCGTGGGAATGTCGTCCGGATCGATCAGCGGAACTTTCACATCAATCTTCTTGTTGGACAAGACAGCGAGCAGGCCATCGTGCGCCACCGGCACTTCACCCAATTGATCGCGGATAACAACGATCTTGGGGAGCCCTTCGCTCTTCCATCCCTCGGCAATGATGAGATCAATGGACTGGTCGAGAAACCGGTCCCGCAGCTCGCTCACCTTAATGTCGTCGTTCACGTCCGCGAACATGGCGAGGCTGCCTTTGGAAAGCACCATGACCGTGCTGGCGCCGGCCCGCTTGTGCCGCCAACTGTCCTTGCCCTCGGTGTCCAGATCAAAGCCGTGACCAGCGTGCTTGACGGTCGCGACTTTGTAACCGGCTTTCACCAGCTCGGGAATGAGCCGCTCGATCAGCGTGGTTTTTCCGCTGTTGGACCGCCCGACGAAACACAGTATGGGAATGGACATGACGCGAATCCTTTTCGGGTCAACAGCAGGAAAGCTTGCCGCTGTGCGCATGGGGCTGACTGCCTTCCCGGTCCCACAGTTGCGCACTCAGGATTTGCACCGTGACCGTATCGCCGGGATTGAGCTTTTCGACCTCCTGCGGAATATCGATCAGGCAGTTGGCCTTGACCATCGAAGTCAGGATGCCGGAACCCTGCTCGCCCGTCGTCCGGACCTTGAAGACGCCGCCTTCCCTGGTCAGCACGCCGCGCAGGAAATGCCGGCGGTCGGTTCTCTTGGAGAATTTCTCCTGAAACTGCGCTTGCACCACCGGCCGTCCATAGCCGCGATGCCCGCCCATCTTGAGCATGGCCGGCCGCACGAGCTGCTCGAACGTCACCATGGATGACACCGGATTGCCCGGCAGTCCGAACGCAAGCCTGCCCTGAATCTTGCCGAAGGCCAGAGGCTGTCCTGGCCGGATCGCCAGCTTCCAGAAATGCATCTCCGCGCCCAAATCGTTGAAGACTACCTTTGTAAAATCGTAATCGCCCATCGAGACCCCGCCTGAGAGCACGAGAATGTCGGCGTTCAGCCCGTGCATGATCTTTTCCTTGAGCGCGGCCGGATTGTCCTTCGCGATGCCGAGCAAAAACGGAATGCCGCCCGCCTCCTGCACGGCCGCCGCAATGCCCCAGCTGTTGGAGTTGATGATTTTCTCTTCGCTGAACCGCTCGTCGAGGTCGGCCAGCTCGTCCCCAGTCGAAAGGATCGCCACCCGCGGTCGCTGATAGACGAATACGAACGACTTGGCCAGGATCGCCAGCATGCCGGCTTCGCCCGGACGAATCTGCGTGCCTTTGGCGATGATGCACTCGCCCTTTTTGACGTCTTCACCTTGCGGGCGGATGTTCGAGCCGCGCGGCTCCGGCTTGAAGACTTTGACGGAATCCGGGGTGTGTTCGGTGTCCTCGACCTTGAGAACGGTGTCCGCCCCCTTGGGCACCGGCGCGCCGGTCATAATCCGGATCGCCTGACCGGGGCCGACGGTCTTTGTGGCCATCTTGCCGGCCGGCACGTCTTCGATCACCTTGAGCGTGACGACCTTGCCGATGGCATGCTCCTGCTTGATGTCCTCATGCCGGACGGCGAAGCCGTCCATCGCAGAATTGTCCCACGGCGGATTATCGCGTTGCGCAATGATGTCTTCGCCGAGGACGCGACCCAACACCTCAAGCAGACCGATCTTTTCCAGCCCGAGCGGATACGCCGCATCGAGCACAATTTTCTGCGCGTCTTGGAGGGAAGTTAACCCTTGCATGGTCAGTGCTGGTGGCGCGGTGCAACCTTGATCAGCGAGCCGCTTTTCTTGCAGAACGTTTCCACCTGGTTGGCAATGTCGTGATAGGCCTGTGCCGTAACCGTGTCGGAATTAAACAACGCATAGGGCTCGCCGGCATCGCACTGCATGACGACATCCGGATCGAGCGGGATGCGGCCCAGAAACGGCACACCCATGTCGTGCGCCGAGGCTTCGCCCCCGCCCTTGCGGAAGACTTCGATATGCTGGTGGCAGTGCGGGCAATCGAGCCCGCTCATATTTTCCACGATGCCGATGATCGGCACCTGGCTGTCCCGGCAGAACGTGACCGACTTGCGCGAATCGAGCAGCGCCACTTCCTGCGGCGTCGTGACGATCACCGCGCCGCTCACCTTGCCGATGAGATCGATCGTCGTGACCGATTCGTTACCGGTGCCGGGAGGCAGGTCCACGAGCAGGAAATTCAAATCCTGCCATTCCACCCCGCCGAGCAATTGATTGATGAATTCGTATTTATAGGCGTCACGCCAGATGATGGGGTCGTCTGAATTCTGCAGCAGGAACGACATGGAGGCGATCTTCATATTATAGGCCTGGTACGGAATGATGCCGCCCGACGTGCTGACCTTGAGCTTCTGGCCCTCCGCCCCGACCATCTTGGGAATGTTCGGACCGTGAATGTCCATGTCGCAGATGCCGAGGTGCCACCCCTTGAGCGCGAGGCTCACGGCGAGGTTCGTGGTCAACGTGCTCTTCCCCACCCCACCCTTGTTGCTCATGACGAGGACGGTGTACTCGATCCGCTCCAGCCGTTTCGACACGAGCCAGCGGCTGTGCCCTTCCTTGTCTTTCTGGCAGGTCTCGTTTTCGTCGCAGATGGCGCAGGCCCACAGGTACGTGCAGACATCGCCGTTCCCGCCGCCTGAGGGTTGCACCACTTTCAGTTCTTTGGCCATTCCGTACTCCTCATAAAACGTTACACGCGAAACGCGCGGCGCCCTACCCGCGCCGACCCGAACCGGGCACGCTCACGTAGGGATCGTCTGCCATCACCGGCTTGGAGGGCACCGGCATTCGCGCCGTTGCATCCGTCGTCGTTTCCGGCTCCGCTCCCGGGGCCGGTTTCTTCCTGAAGAACCCGGCGCTGATAATGCCGACTTCATAAAAGACGTACATTGGCAGGGCCATCAGACATTGGTTGAATGGGTCCGGCGTGGGCGTCAAGATTGCCGCAACGATGAACGCACCCAGAAAGGCCCATTTCCGGTAACGCTTCAGGAACGGCACGTCCACCCAGCCCAGCTTCGCCATCAGCGTGATCGCCAGCGGCACCTCGAAAATCAGCCCGAACACCATCAAGAACCAGAGGGCAAAGCCGACGTATTGCGCGATCGAGAGCTGGGGGATAAAGCCGGCGTTCACGCCGTAGGAAATCAGAAAGTTCAATGCGAACGGGAGCACGAAAAAGAAGGAAAAACCGATGCCGGTGTAAAACGCCAGGGCGCTGAGCAGGACAAACGGCCCGACGAACCGCCGCTCCTGCGCGTGCAAGCCCGGCACGACGAACTGCCACACTTCCCGGAGGACATAGGGCGTCGCCAGCACGAGCGCGAACAGCCCGGCCACTTTCACGTTTTGCCACAGGGCTTCGCCCGGCGCGAGAAAGACGAGCGGCACGACGGGCAGATCGGTCGGCACCCATTGCAGCTTCCCCGGAATGAACGCGTTCTGGAGGGGGACCCTCAGCCACTGCACCAACGCATCGGCATAAAAGAACGTGCCGACGAACACCACCGCCACGACTAGCACCACACGGGTGAGCCGGGCCTGGAGCTCCACCAGGTGCTCCATAACCGGCATTTTTCGGTCTTCCAGCGGCGTGAAGACCGAATCTTGAAGCCACTTTTGAAAATCGTTCCAATCAGCCATAAAAACAGATCGTGAAGGCTGAGGTTTAGGTTCAGGTTAAGGTGAAGGTGAAGACGGCTTCCGCCCCGAATCTCAGCCTCAACCTTAGCCTCAACCTTCCTTATTTCGGGTTGACCGCCACGAAGAGCGTGTTCCCCTGCCGGCTCAGCAGCAGCACGACCATTTCTTCCTTCTTCACTTTCGCCGCCGCTTTCTTGTAGTCGTCCAGGCTCTTGACGACTTCGCGATTGATCTCCTGAACCACGTCACCGCGCTGGAGGCCGGCCGCCTCCGCCGGGCTGCCCGCTTCGACGTGCTGGATCGCCACGCCGGTGATCTTCGGCGAGATGTTCAGCTGGCTCCGCAGGGCCCCATCGATTGTCTGCACCTTAAGCGACGCGAGCACGTTGTCGGGCGGCTTCTCGGTGTCGGACGGCGTGGGGGAGGACCCGGCCGGCTCGCGCCGTGCCAGCATCTCATCCGTCGGCCGCTCGCCGATCTTGACCGGGATGACCTGTTCCTTGCCGTCGCGCAGCACCTTGACCCTGGCCGTCGTTCCAACCAGCGTGCGCGCCACCATGTTCCGCAACTGGCTGACGTTCTGGATTTCCCTGTCATTGAACGCCACGACGACGTCGCCGCGCCTGACACCGGCGGCATGGGACGGCCCGTTTTCGTTCACCTCGCTGATGAGCACCCCGCCCTTGCGTTGCTCCGGCAGCTTGAAGGATTTAGCCAGATCCTTCGTGACCTCCTGAATCGCAATGCCCATCCAGCCCCGAACCACCTTCCCCGTCTTCGTGAGCGCTTCAGCAATGTCGACCGCAATACTGCTGGGAATGGCGAATCCAATGCCCTCCGACCCGCCGGTCCTGGAGAAAATCGCCGTATTGATCCCGATCAGATCGCCGCTCATGTTGACCAGGGCGCCGCCTGAATTACCCGGATTGATCGCCGCATCAGTTTGGATGAAATCTTCGTAATCGGCAATGCCCACGTTGCCGCGGCCGAGCGCGCTGATGATGCCCAGCGTCACTGTCGAACTCAATCCAAATGGGCTGCCGACCGCCAGCACCACATCGCCCACTTGGAGCTTCTCGTAATCAGCCCATTTGAGCGCCGGCAGATTGTCCGCTTCGATTTTCACGACCGCCAGGTCGGTCTTGGGGTCGGCCCCGATCAGCTTGGCTTGAAACTCCCGCTTGTCGCTCAACGTCACGGTGATTTGTGACGCATTGTCCACCACGTGGTTATTGGTCACAATGTAGCCCTTGGCGTCGATGATGACACCGGACCCCGCGCTCTGCTCCGGACGGCCCGGAGGCCCCGGCGGCGGAATGGGCGGGCCTGGTTCCTCGCCAGACGGCTCGTCGCCGGGAGGCCCGCCGAACGGACCAGGAGGAAGCGGCAGTTGACGCCGGCCGCCGCGACGACCTTCATTGCCGGTCACGGCGATATTCACCACTGCAGGCGTGACCTTCTTGACGATCTCAGAAAATCCTTGCGCCAACACCGGCGGCACCGCCGCATCGACCGAGGATGGTGCAGTCGCATGCCACCATGCCGGCCCGGCGAGCACCACGACAGCAAGAACCGGCAGCATCAGTTTCATTGCATCCCTCTTCTGGACCATGCCAAACCACTCGCGCATCCGCATAGAAGTGCCCTCAATTATTAAGTGTTTAGGTTTATCTTCCGCTGGACAATATGCTGCATTCTACACTATCCCCGCGCCCACCTTCAAAGACAAACTCCCCTCCGGAATAGCATTCGCCGCTCCGGAAGGGAGTCACTGTAGCCACCGCTCACGCAGGAGTTGGGAACTGGTACCAGCCGGCTCAGCCCCGTTCAGGTCGCTCCATCCGCAGGCGGTCGATCCAGGCACCCTGTAGATTCAACACCAGGCGCTTCGCGGCTTGGTTCATCGCGATCACTCGAAGCGTATTGGGAGCGCCTTCATACGTGGGCGGCCACCATCGCCAATTCGGCTCCGAGGGACGCAGCCACACGACCGGATACCATTGATTGATCCCCGGCGCCGCCGGGCGATCCAGCGTGGCCCACCCGCGCCCCTCCGCGTGAATCAACGTTCTGCCGGTCTTCACGTCAACGAGCGCGACTTCCATCAGAGACCAGTTGTCGCGTCGAAAGCCCGGCTGGCTGTGCGCTGTCCAGCCCAGGAAGATTGTCTGGGGGTACTCGATCTCGGTACTCGAAAGCACCACGACCGCAAGGTAATCCACCCCCTGCTTCTTTCCAAAATCGACGATCTGCGCCTGATCGCCGCCCGGCTTGATTCCGTCGTTCGGCAGAATCTGCTGAATGGCGAACGGCGTAATCCGGTTAATTTCGTCGCGTAAGGTCTCTGCCACCCGGTTCACTGCCTCATCAGGCAATGCCGGTGCGGCATCGGGAGCCGAGGTGTCCGAAATCAGGACCAAGCCGGTTCGGACCGGGCGTTGCGCGGGCAGGTCCGCAACCGATGGACCGCTCATCGCCTCCCGCCCGACATAGTCCAGCAACCGGTTCGGAGGCACGGCTGATGCACAGGCTGATACAGCCCCAACCACCAACGCGAGACAGGCAATGCTGTTGAAGAGGCGCATGGTTTCCCTC
>JBGPNZ010000105.1:0-7757 GCA_041487795.1 Nitrospiraceae bacterium | reverse complement strand
GGGGAAAGAAAAAGGTTTCTACGCCTTTTTCTTTCCCCGTGCTGCGGTAAGTTGTGTCGTACGAACGGAGGACAGAAAATGTGTCAGAGCACAGAAAAGGTGTCAGGAGCCATTTTCATGCGTTCCCAGAAGACTTTCTAACGGTGCGGACGGCGTCGGCGATGCTCCAGATGGCGATGGCCAGGAAGAATAGGGAGCCGAGGAGAAGTTTTCCCAGCGCGTCTGACGGAACAGGAGCACCGAACGATTGAAGGAGTTCGAGCATGCCGGATGAGACGCCGAATGCGGCGTCAATCGCGATCGCGCCGATCAGGAATCCCGCCCCCTTCGCCCACTGGCGGCAATAGAACTGACCGAGTCCCGGCATGACGCCCGACAACACGCCGGCAATTACTGGGTTTTTCGGTTGCCCCATCGTCGCTCGCTCCGTACTTATTCTGTATAAAACAGCAACTGAAGTCCAATCAGCACGATGAAGCCGGCCCAAGCAAAGTCCCACCGTGAAGGACGGGAGGCGCCGGTGTCTATCGCGATGCGTGCAGACACCAGCTTGCAAAAGCCTCCGGCGACGGCCATCGTACCCATGATGGCATGGTCCAGCGCAATCTTGTGCGCTGAAGGATGGACACCGTGGCTGTGCAGGAAGAGCATGAGCCCGCCGACGATCGCAAAGGCCGGAAACGGGATGGCCCACAGCACGTGGCGCAACCGGTCCGACCATCTCAGCCCTTCGATTGCGCCGACGCTCAACAAGAGCACGGCGTAGGTCTTATGCTGCAGTATTTCCCAGTCGCTGCCGAAGAGGCTCTGCGTGAAGCTCAGGGAGCCGATCGGCCAGGCATCATGATCGCTCCAGATCAGCAAATGGACACCGGCTCCGCACAGCGCCATCAGAAGAAGAAAGCGAGACCAGGCCAGAAGCCCGATTCCCAGCGCGCCCCATAATTCCGTCAGGCCGACCAGGAGAATGAAGATGCCGGCGAGATGATGGTTGCGATCGGAATACTGAACTCCTGCAGGTGACCCTTCCCACTGAGAACTGGCCGCATGATCGTGGCTGGCCTCGCGTAAGGCGTCGCCATGTTGGGCGATCGCAGGACCGGCCATCACGCCAAACATCATGATCAGCAAGAAAAAGGCCCATCCGGTTGCCTGGATGGGCCTGCTCGAAAGGAATCTCTCAGACATGCCTTACATGAACTTCATGAACTTGTCCTTGGCCTCGTCCATGACCTGGGCTGTGACCGTGGCCAAGCCGCGCTCTTTGGCGATTCGCTCGACCTCGCGCCGCGCCATCGGCCGGATGAAATCCGGAATGTTCTCCAGCCGCTGTTCTGCATCCGGCGCCCAGGCGATCCCGTTCGAGTCGTTCTTCGAATCGTCCATGACTTGCAAGGTGATGGTCGTGTAGTTGTGCTTGCGGGCATAGGCCTCGACGCTGCTGCGGACCATCGGTTGCACGAAAGCGGGCAGTTTCTCCAGTTTTTCCTTGGCGTCAGGCGACCAGGTGAAACTGGACGCCGCGCCCGCCTTCATATCGGAGGCCGTCAGGCCCATCTGGGCGACCACGGCCGAGAAGGGGCATCCCCCGCCGGACTTTTCTTCCGTTTTCGCACCGGCCGGCGCACTTGCCTTCGCACCCGCTGAAGCATGGGTGGCAGCGGGCTGGCCGGCTTGGATTTTTTCATTCAGGTAGGCGGCCATCTGTCCGGAGCCGGCCTGGGCTTCGTCTTTCAGTGTTCCGCGGGTCATTTCAAAGGGCTGCGCGGCCACTGTGCGTCCACCGAGCTGCACGCCCAACGAGCTGACCATCTGCGTTTCGCCTGGATTGGTCACCATCGAGAACTTGGCGCTGCAGGTGGGACAGCTGAAGAACACGCCGAGCGAGCCTTCCGCAGGCTTTTCGACCTTCTGAAAGGTCATGTAGGTTTCGCAGTTCAAGCAGACGAATTTCATAACGGCTCCTTTATATACTGCTACAGCTTCTGAGCCAAGACTTTTTTATAGTCGACGAGGGCGGTCACCCGTTCCGCAATCTCCTGATACTTTTTGATGGTCGGATGCATCGTGTCCAGCAGCGGGGCCCCCTTATCGAAGGTCTTGGCCAGGGCACGGTCGAAGGGAATACGGCCGATCAGGGGCACGTTCAACGCATCGCACAACGCCTGCGTGTCGCCTTCGAACAATTCCGATTCGACGCCGCAGGAGGGGCACCGATACTCGCTCATATTTTCGATCATGCCGAGGACCTTGATGCCCATGTCGCGCGCATAGGTCACCGACTTTTGCACGACATCCGAGGCCACTTCCGATGGCGTTGTCACGACGATCGCGCCGGCCAGGTCCGGAATGAAGCCGGCGATGACCGGCGGCTTGTCGGCGGCGGCACCGGGCGGCAGGTCGGCCAGCAAGTAATCGAGTTCACCCCACATGACATCGGCCAGAAATTCACGGATGACGTTCATCTCCATGAGCCCGAGCCAGACCGGGCTGAGATCCATCGGCCCCTTCCAGCGAACCGGGGAGGCGGCGTCGAGAAAGAAATCCATCGAGGCGACTTTCACGCCCAGCGGACCGACCGGCGGCGCAGCGCCCTCGGGAGTGATGGTCAGCGATTGTCCGTGCATCCCCAGCATGCGCGGCACGCAGGGGCCGTTGAGGTCCACATCCAGCACGCCGACCTTGTTGCCCAGGCGGGCCAGCGCGAGCGCCAGGTTCACGGTCGTCATGCTCTTGCCGACGCCGCCCTTGCCGCTCATCACCGCAAGTTTGTGGCGGACCCCCGCCATGCGGGCCTGGACCTGCTTCATCTGCTCGGTGATCTGTTGGACGACCTTCGCGTCGTCGCGATACTGCAGCTTCCCGAGAATGGCTTTGAGGTCTTTCTCGCTCATCTCACGTGCCTCTTTTCTAGGCAGCACCGTAGCACAGGGTTTTCAGGGCAGTCAAACCGGCTCAAATCGAGTACTGAAAGGTCGGTCGTACGCCGACTGCCTGCGCCAGGACACCCTTTCGCTTCAATTCTTCGATGATCTGCTTCGCGGCCTCGTCAAAATTCTTGGGTCCGGCAAAATGCAGATCCGTATTGAGCGGCAGTTCTTCGTCCGCCTTGCTCATGTGCACGGCGATGACCGGCGCCGGATTGACCAGCGTGCGAATGGAGGGCAGCGCCTGCCGGTAGGCCTGTCCAAACGGATTGGTCGTCGAGATGACAATCAAGCCCGTATCAATTAATAGGCGGGCAACTTCGCCGTAACGGCGGGCCGTTTCTGTGGCGTCGGCCTCTCCCAGGTCGGCGTCAAGGCCCCGGCGGAGATTTTCGCCATCCAGCAGGTAGGCATGGCGGCCTTCCGCCACCAGGAGCGACTCCAATTTGCGGGCCAGGAAGGATTTGCCCGTGTGCTCGCCGCCGGTGAGCAGCACGATGGCGGCACGGTGCCCATAATGTTGGGCTCGAGCTTCGGTGCCGACCTCGCCCTTGACCCAGGCAAAATCTCGCTTGCGGGCCTCGTCGCGCAAAAATTCCTGCTCGTCACGGACTAATTCTGTGATGATGCCGCCGCCGGCGATGTCGTATTCGTCGACGACGACGAATCGGCCGGTGATCTCGGAGGTGGAGGAGAGGTCGAACGCAATCGGCGTTTTGGTGCGAAACGTGACTTCGGCGACCTGATTTTTCCCCACGGTCTGGCCGCCTTCCTGGTGGCCGAGATCCGTCGTGTCCACGATCCGGTGAATGGCGGCCACTTCGCAATCGACTTCTTTCGTGGCCAGGCGCAGCAGATATTTCCGGCCCCGCGCCAGCGGTTTCTGGCCGAGCCAAAACAGATTGGCCCGCAGCGCGGTGGACACGAGGGGAATTTCGTCCTGACGCGAGGCAATTTCGCCCCGCTCGATGAAAATCTGCTCGTCCAGCGTCACGCCGACCGATTGGCCGGCCCGCGCCTCCGTAGGCGAAGACTCGATGTTGAAGGCCTCGATTGTTTGCACGACGGCGGTCTTGTTCGATGGCGAGAAGACCAGGCGGTCGCCGACCTTCACGCGGCCCGCTGTGATGCGTCCGGCGATAATCCGGCGCGCGTCGAATTTGTAGACGTCCTGCACCGGGAACCGGAGCGCCTGCTCGGCGCGGGCCGTTTCTTTCTTGAACAGGCCGAGCGCGTCCAGCACGGTCGGGCCCTTGTACCAGGGCATGTGGGTGCTGCGCGTGGCGAGGTTTTCGCCGAACTTGGCGCTGACGGGGATGACCTGCGCGGGGGCTACTTTGAATTGAGCGAGGAACTCCCGATATTCCTTTTCGATGCCCGCAAAGACGTCCTGCCGGTAGCCGACCAGGTCCATCTTGTTGACGACCACCGCGACTTGCTTCACGCCCAACATGGATAGGAGGTAACCGTGTTTTTTGGACTGCTCCTTCACGCCTTCCAGCGCGTCGATCAGCAGGAGCGCCGCTTCCGCGCGCGCCGCGCCCGACACCATGTTCTTGAGAAATTCCTTGTGGCCCGGCGCATCGATGATGATGTATTGCCGGCTGTTCCAAATGAAGAACGTGCGGGCCGTGTCGATGGTGATGCCCTGCTCCTGCTCTTCCAGAAAGGCGTCGAACAGAAACGCGTACTCGAATTCCTTGCCCTGCTGGCGGCAGATCGCCTGCACCTTCTCGATCTTGCCTTCAGGCAGCGAACCCGTGTCGGCATAGAGCCGCCCCAACAAGGTGGACTTGCCGTGGTCCACATGGCCCACGATGACGATCTGCATCGTCTCGTTGGGTTTTGTCATGGTCGCTGCTTGAGTCTTCATTGTCATAGCTTACATATATCCATCTTTACGGAGCAGCTCCATCCCGCGGCCCTCGTCCTGCGCGCGGCCAGCCCGCTCGGCGGTGTTCGTGTGGCGCAGTTCCTCGATGATCTCGTCCACGGTCTTGGCCGTGGATTTGATCGGAAACGTGCAGGGCGCGCAGCCCAGGCTGCGGTATCTCATGCCGGTGCCTTTATCCAGATAGAGATCGATAAAGGGAATGTTCTCGAGCTTGATGTATTCCCAGATATTAATCTCGGTCCAATCCAGCAGCGGATGAATGCGAATATGCGTTCCCGGAGGAAATGCGGTTTTGAACTGGTCCCACAGCTCCGGCGGCTGGTCGCGGAAATCCCAGTCCCCATGCTTATCGCGTGGCGAGAAATACCGTTCCTTGGCGCGCGTCCCTTCCTCGTCGGCGCGGACACCGAGAATGATGCCCGTATAGCCCTTCTCTGCCACGAGGTTTTTCAGCCCCATGGTCTTGAGGGCTGTGCAGCAGGTCACGCGGCCCTTCTCATGATTCATGCCCGCGGCGAGCGCCTCCTTGTTCTGGCCGACGACGAGATTCAGCCGCCATTCGGCAGCCAGCCGGTCGCGATACTCGATCATCGCAGGAATCTTGTAGCTGGTATCCACGTGCAGCAGCGGAAACGGCACGTGGCCGAAGAAAGCCTTGCGCGCGAGCCAGAGCAGCACCGTCGAATCCTTCCCCATCGACCACAGCATGGCGAGGTTGTCGAAGTTCTTATAGGCTTCGCGCAAAATATAAACGCTCTGATCTTCGAGCTGGCGGAGATGCTTCATCTAAAACCTTCGGGTCAAAAAGTCGTAAAATCTGAAAGTCTTCAAGTCGAAATGAAAAGCGAAAGCCGCGCGTTGCGGCATTTGCTCCGATGACTTTACGACTTGATGGACTTTCGGACTTTCAGACATGGATGGTTTCCTTCACAACCGCAAGTTCGTTGAGTTTGCGTGCCGCCGCACCCGAGTCGAGCGCCTGTTGCGCCAGTTTCGCGCCGGCTTGTACAGAGGCGGCTTTGCCGGCCGCATAGAGGAACAGGGCTGCATTTAAGAGCACCCAATCGCGCTGGCCGCCTCGAACCTGATTCAATAATATTTTTCTCAGGAGATCGGCTTCTTTGTCCGCTTGTCCAGGCGGGAAACCCGCCATCGGCTGGTGGGTTCCGAGCGGCACGCCCGCATCTTTGGGATGCAGCATCAGCGGCGTGATCCGCTCGCCGCGCAGTTCCAACACTTTGGTCGCGGCGGCGATCGAGAGTTCCGGACTGCCTTCTATTCCACGAACGATCAGGGCTTGCCCGCAGCCGAGCATGGACAGCGCCTCGGCGGTTTTCTCGAAGTACGGCGGATGCGTCAGACCGACAATCTGGACTCCGGCGCGGGCCGGATTGAGCATCCGGGCGACCGGATGGAACAGATTGCGGACACCGAGTTCCAGGCGCAGGTCAAGAAACTTCGCGACCGAAGGATGGTACAGCGCCATATCGAGGTACGCGAATCCTTTGATTGCCAGTTCATCGGCGGCCTGTTTGGGGGCCAGCTCGGTGGCGATGCCGAGTTTCGTCAGGACTCCGGCCGGGCCGGGCCGCTTCGGAATGATGTCGTGACCGTGCATTAAAATCACTGCTCCGCCAGCCGCCGCGACAACGGCGGCCCCAATGGACGCATGAAACGTGTCTTGCTTGCCCCCATAGACCGGCAGGTCCACAAGGGCCAAGCCCTGGGGCACCGGCACCGGCGCGGCATACTCGCGCGCTGCAGACGTAAACGCGGCCAATTCCGTGACGGATTCCATCTTGAGCCGCATGGCAAGCAGAAACGCGCCGATCTGTGCCGGCGTTGCGCGCCCTTCGATCAGCGCACGCATGACCTGCTTGGATTCGTCCCAGGTCAGATCCTTGCACGTTTTCTGACCGGAACCGATCTTGGCAATGATTTCCTGCATCGTCATGGCGCGATATCCGTGTCGATCCGTTGCGCGCAGACTACTTGTGCAAGCCGCACTCGGTCTTGGCGAAGTTTTTCCACCGGCCCGAACGGGGGTCCTCGCCCGGCATCACCGGCGCGGTGCAGTGGGTGCAGCCGATGCTGGGATAGTGGCGGTCGTGGAGTTCGTTGTACGGAACTTCATGCACCTTGATATAGGCCCACACATCTTCCGATTTCCATTTCGCCAACGGGTTGAATTTCACCAGCTGGAATTTTTGATCCCACTCCACGAATCCGGCATTCGCACGTGTCGGGACCTGGTCCCGTCGGATGCCCGTGATCCACGCTGCGTAGCCGTTCAGCACACGCGTGAGCGGTTCGATTTTCCGTAACTGGCAGCATTGATCCGGATTGCGCGACCAGAGGGCCTCGCCATGCTGCGCCGCCTGCTGCTCGGGCGTCAGGAGCGATTTGACCTGGATGACCTGCTCCGGTTTCAGCCCGTATTTTGCAATCAGGCGGTCTTTCACCTCGTGCGTTTCCTTGAACAGAAAATCCGTGTCCAAATAAAACAGTTTCGTGCGCGGATTGATCTTGTGGATCATATCCACGAGCACGACGTCCTCGGCGCCGAAGCTGCAGGCCAGAATAATCTTCGGCGTATACTGCTTGAGCGCATAGGCCAGCACGTCCTGCGGCTGTTTCGGCTCGAAGGATGCGTTCAGCGCCTTGAGCGCTTCATCCGTCGGCCGCGCGTTTTGTTGAACCGGAATCGTCACAGCCATCAACCTTCGACTTTCTCGACCAGCACCTTGAAATGCGCCTTCTCCGCCTCCAACGGCTCTTCGAGCAGAATCTTGTGCCCGTCGTTCCGGAGGCTCATCGGCACGTTTTTGATCGGCTCACCCGCGTCCAGCCACACTTCCAACTGCTCGCCGGCATCCATCATTTCGAGTTTCAGCTTCGTCTTCACGTAATTCAGCGGGCAGGCCACGCCGCGGAGG
>JBGPNZ010000104.1:0-7775 GCA_041487795.1 Nitrospiraceae bacterium | reverse complement strand
CGCTTCAGGTGTCAGCCCATGGCGTTTGGCTGTCCTCAACATCCGCAGATTCCTCCAACACCAGGTTTTCAAGCACATCGAGGGAGGCCGCTTCGTCGCCGTCAGTCACCGACGGTTTGCGCCGTCCCTTCTTTCTGGCCGTGGACGGTTTTGACTTCTCGTCCTGCGGCGCCATGACGGTATCGCCGTCTGGAACTGTCGCGGCCTGGTCGAGGGCGCGCGGTGCTCCCGAAACCGCTTGCTCCGAGAGCGATTGCGCGACAAACGCATCCATCGTCTGGCTCAACAGCCAGCCGGGATTGATCAACAGCGCGACCGTGTCGCGGAACAGGAAGAGTCCGGTAAACCAGCTTTGCTCCACGCCGGCAAAATGAGGCGGCAACGGCGTGATCCGCTGCATTTCCACGTCCTCAAGCCCGAGGGTTCTATCCACGCGCCACGCCTGCCGCGCGCGGTGCTCCCCGCACAAAATAATGCGCATGTCCGGAGTCAGCAGCACCGGCGCAAGCCCCAAGCGCGCGGCCAAGTCCGTCACGCGGCACGTTTCTCCGAACAACGAGACGATCCGCGCCTCCACCGCTTCGCCGAACTCGACGACCCCTCGCACAATCGCACCCGGAATTGCCAGGTAGGTCTTGCCGCAGGCCACGACCAGGACCTGCATGGTGTCCAGCGCGGGAGCGACTTTGTCCGTTCTGCTGCGCAGACTCATGACCCGCCTGCTGCTCCGTTATGGCGTCGCGCCGGCCGTCCGCCCGACCCACTGCTCGACGGCAGCGACAAGCGCGCGCTCTTCGACAGGCTTGGTCAAATACCCCGAAGCCCCGAGACTCATAGCCGCCTGCTGGTGTTTTTCTCCGGCCCGTGTCGTCATCACCATGATCGGAGTGGATTTCGTGTTCGACCGCTGCCGGAGCGTCTGGAGGACCTCGTAGCCGTTCAATTTCGGCATTTCCAAGTCAGTGATGATCACGCTATAGCGACGCGCCGTCGCCTTTTTCACCCCGTCCTCCCCGTCCACGGCCGTCTCGACCAGATAGCCTGCCCGCTCCAACATGCGTCCGACGAATTTCCGGACGCTGAGCGAATCGTCGATCAGGAGAATCCGGGTCGGCCCGCCACCCGTTTCACCAGCTGCGTCACCGGCCTCGGAGCCGTCAGCCGACAGCAACGGCTGCGCAAACGCCGGCCCCGACAACTCCACGGTCCGGCCTGCCAGCAGGCGGCCGATATCGAGCACCAGCACCACATGGCCTTCCGGATCGATGCTGGCGCCGCCGAAGCAGGACTGCTGGAACGGCCGAAGCGTGCCCAGCGTTTTCACGACGATTTCCTGACGGCCGAGCAGTTCATCGACCGCTAAACCTGTCACGCCGGTCGCCCCCCGGGCCACGAGCACCGGCCGCGCCCCCTCGACCTTCGAGTCCCCCAATCCGAGCAGGCGACCGAGGGACCGCACTTCGAGCGCCTCATCGCCGACCTGTAGAATGGGACGGCCGCCCACATCCTGCACGGCTCCCGGAGCCGCCAGCACGACCTCGCGAATGCTCGACAGCGGAATGGCATAGCGCTCCGCTCCCACGCGCACCAGCAGCGCCGTGGAGATCAACAACGTAAACGGCAAGCTGAGCGTGAATTTCGTGCCGACGCCCTTCTCCGTTTCGATATCGATCTGCCCATTCATCGACTCGATGACGCGCTTGACCACATCCATGCCGACGCCGCGCCCTGCCTGGTCGCCGACCTGGTCGGCCGTCGTAAATCCAGGCAGAAAAATCAGCTTGAGCGCGTCCGCGTACGGAAGATCGGGGGCCTGTTCGGGCCGGATGAGCCCGACGGACACGGCTTTCGTCTTGATCTTCTCCACGTCGAGCCCGCCGCCGTCGTCTTCCACCTCGATCACCACGGAGTTGCCGCGATGAGCCGCATGGAGATACACCGTTCCCTTGGCCGACTTGCCGCGAGCCACACGAACCTCCGTCTTCTCGATGCCGTGGAACACGGAGTTCCGCACCATATGGACCAACGGGTCCACCAGGCGCTCGACGACGGTCGTATCGACTTCCGTCTGCTCGCCGGACGTCACCAGCTCCACGTCCTTCCCGGTTGCCCTCGCCATTTCCCGCACCGCGCGCTTGAAGCGTGTGAACGGCGTGCCGATGGGCACGATACGGGCACGGGCGATTTCATCCCGCATGTCCAGGGTCAACCGCTGCAAGAGGCCCATATCTTCGCGGGCTTTTTTGATGGACCCGCTGAGCTGAGCCATGACTTCGCCGACGTCGGTCGAGACTTCCGCCATGCGGCGGGCCAGAATGTTGAAGTCGTCGTACCGGTCGAATTCCAACCCTCCGAAATCAGACGTCACCGGCAAGCTTGCGCCGGACGCTCCTCCGGCGGCTGACGCGGACGACGTGGGCACATTAAACGCATGCTTCTCCTCGAATGAGCGCACCGCCTCGACCATCCGCCCCTTGGTCGCCTGCACTTGCTTCGAAAACTGCTCGAGCGCTACCAGCCGCTGCTCCAATCGACCGCGGCTGATGACCAACTCGCCGACGAGGTTCAGCAGGCGTTCCAGGCGCTCTTTGCTGACCCGGATGACCGCCTGTTCCGCGGCGGTCTTGCTTTCTGCCGCTCCAGCGTCTTGTGCCCGACCAGCCGTTCGCCGTTCAGTCCCCTCTTGCCCGGCCGTCGCCGAAGCAGGTTGCACGGAAGGCGGCGCGGTCGCCGCCGGAGCCTCCTCCGAGGACGCGACATGCTCAAGCTGGGCCAGCCGGTGTTGCGCCGCCGCGTAGTCTCCGCGAATCTGCTCCAGTAGACCTGCATCGCGCTTCATCAGCGCCTTGACTACATCGATCGCTTTGAAGATGATGTCAGTCGCCTCCGACGTCACCCGCTGCTTGCCTTCGCGGACCTCCCCCATGAAATTCTCGACGTGATGGGTCAAATCGCCGATGCACTGGAACCCGACGGTGAACGCCGAGCCTTTGAGCGTGTGCGCGGCGCGGAACAGTTTATGGATCGTTTCCGCGTCGGTCGGTTCTTTCTCCAGCTTCAACAATGAGGTTTCGATCGTCTCGATGTATTCCTGGGCCTCGGGTCCAAAAAACTCGAGGACCTCGGCATCCAGTTCAGGAAGCAGATAGCTATCGGTGAGGATATCGGTCGACGCCGGCTCTTCGGCAGCGGGCTGAGAAGAAACCGGCGGTGGATGCACGATGGATTCGGGAATCACATCGTCCACTGACGGCAACGCCACGGTCGCCGACGAATCCTCGGCCAGTTGAACGCCTTCGATCGGAGGTTGTGCGGATGGGAAAGGTTGCGCTGCGGTGATGCCGGGATAGCGTGCAGTCCAGGCTGCGAAACAGCCAGGCTCTTCCGCATCGGTCTTGCCGATCACGTCGATCTGTTTTCGCAACGTCACGACGAGATCGCGGAGCATGGCGACGACCGCCGGCCACTCGCCACCGGACGACGCACTGCCGGCCCGTTCCAGGGCCGACTCGAGGATCCCCCCCAGGTCGGCGACATTCGAGAATCCGTACTGCGCCGCGGCGCCCTTGACGCTGTGGCCGACGATAAACAGCTCGTGCAACGATGCCGGACTTGGGGTGGCGCCTTTTTTCGGGTTCAGCGCCTTCCAAATCTTTTGAAGCCCATCCTCCACCTCAGCGGTAAAGATTCCGATGAGCCCATGCCGATCCAGCTCGCCCCCCATCACGCCCTCATGACCATCCGCATCCCGATTCGCCCGTCACCCGATCAGGCCAGCTTGAACTGGGATACCGACGCCGTCAGGCGCTCGGACAGAGTGGCCAATTCTTCGATGGTCGCTCTCGTTTGCTCGGCGGACGTCTGGGTAAAGGCCGCGCCATGTGCGAACCCTTGAATCGTCCGGCTCACGCCCTCCGTCGCTTCCGCTTCCTGCACCGACGAACGGGCGATGGTCACGGCCAACTCGGCGGACCGCTGCGAAATGCTGGAAATTTCCTTGAACACGTCACCGGTCCGTAGCGCGGACGCCGAGCCGGCTTCCACCGCCTGCGTTTCCTGCTCCATCGCGATCACGGCTTCCTGCGTTTCCGCCTGAATGACCTTCACCAGCTCCGCGATCTCGCGTGTGGCCTGCGTGGAGTTTTCAGCCAGCTTCCGCACCTGATCGGCGACGACCGCGAACCGCGCGCCGGCCTCACCGGCGCCCGCCGCCTCGATGGCGGCGTTGAGCGCCAAGAGGTTGGTCTGGGCCGCAATGTCGCGAATGGTGGACACGATCTGCGAAATTTCCAGTGAGCGGTCGCCCAGGCCCTTGACCTGTTTGGACATGCGTTGCACCGCGCCCCGGATGCCTTGCATGTCCTGCACGGTGGATTGCACCGCCTCGCGGCCTCGTTCTGTGGCCGTCAAGGCCTGCTTCGCGCTCTCTGAGGACGCGCCGGCCGTATCGGCGACCTGCCGCATGGACTGTGTGAGACCCTCGACCGCCGACAGCGCCTGCTCGCTTTCCTGCGCCTGCTGCCGCGCTGTGGTGGTCATCTGGTTGGCGGAATCGCGCAGAGCGATGGCGGACGCATTGACGCGTTCGGCCGACTCGCGCACCTGCCGCATCAACTGACCGAACCGGTCCAACATGAGGTTGAACGCGTCCGACAGGTTTCCGAACATATCGGCCGTCACTTCGCCCCGCTTGCTCAGGTCCCCTTTGCTGACCTCGGAAACCAGCACCAGGAATTGCATCAAGCGTTGCTGCATCTGGTCGCGTTCCGTTTCCGTTTGCACGAGGCCGCCGAGCCGATCGAGCATCGCGTTGAAGGCGCTCGCCATTCGGCCCAGTTCGTCGCGGCTGTCCACTTTGGCACGGGCCTGCAACTGGCCGGACGCCGCTTGCGCCGCCACTTCGGCGATTTCCGTCACGCCCCGCGAGATGAACCGAGCCAGTACGTATGCAATGCCCGCCCCGAAGAGGCTCGCCAGCACGAATGCGATGATCATCAGCCGTGTCCGGGCGGCCGCCACTTCCTGCCCGTCTTCATTGAGGTCCTTGGCCACTTCCTGCACAGTGACCAGCAGTTGGTTGAGTTGCTTGGATGCGACGCCGTACTTGTCGGCGATTTCCACCGACAAGGCCAACTGCCCGAGTTCCCGCATGGCGGACCGCTGATCCTCTTTCAAGTTCGGCGCAAAGCTGTCCTGAAACGCGCTCATTGCGCCCTCTGCGGTCACGAAGTAGGCCTTCAGCGCCTTATCCAACGCGACGAAGTCTTTTGTTTCATCACGCTGACTGCGCGACACGTGCATTTGCCCGCCCGAATACGCCTGCAGCGGTTCGAGCACCTGGCGCTTGAGTTGAGGCAACTGCCTGGTTGCTTCATCAAAATCTGACTTGCGGGTGGCCCGGCCGACGCTCAACAACGTGTCGTGGTAGAGACCCAGATTGCTGATCGCCGTTCCCAGATTGGCCAGGGCCGTGGTCGAATTGGCATAGACGACCTTGAGCTGTCCGCCGACCTGGCGAAGACCCTGAATGCCAAGCAATCCAACGAGAAAGATCGACGCGATCAACACGCCGAACCCGAGACTGAGCTTCGTCAGCGTCGGGAGATTTTTAAGGAACCCCAGCATACGTGTCCTCCTTCGTTATCCTCTGTGCGTGCGGTTTTACGACCGCCTCAGCTTCCTGTTTCCATGCAGGCCAACAGCGTCGGCACTTCCACCACTCCGCCCATCCGATCGTCCAGCCGAAGCACGGCCGTCAGGAAGGGCTTCCCCTCTCTCGCATCGCCCGAAGGCGTGGGGAGAAACTGCTCCGTCTGCACCGTTCTGATCTCGGGAACCCGCTCCACCAACACGCCCACTTGATGGTTGCCGTGCTTGATGATCACCGCATATTGCGGCGCTGGCCCCGCCGTCGGCAGGTTCAGCATGCGGCGGAGATCCATGACCGGAATCACGGCGCCGCGCACGTTGGTCACCCCGACGAGTGCAGGCGGCATGCCCGGCACCGGCGTGATCACATCCACCTCGAACACTTCACGCACGTGGCGCAGGTCCACGGCATAGACCTCGCCGCCCAGCGTCAGCAGGCACACCTTGGTCAGCCCTTCCGCGCGCCCGCGCGCCTCGGCCGGCTGTCCCTGCGAAACCGGTAGGTTGACGTTCTCCATGCGATGGACGCGCCTGCCTACCCGATCAGCTTCTTGACCGCGGCCAGCAGGTCCTCGTTCTTGAACGGCTTGACCACGTAGCCGTTGGCGCCCTGCTGCTGTCCCCAGAATTTGTCGCTCTCCTGCCCCTTGGACGAGCAGAGCAGTACCGGAATGCTCTTGAAGCGGTCGTCGTTTTTCAAATCCCGGCAGGCCTGGAACCCGTTCCGCCCCGGCATCACCACGTCCATGATGACCAGGTCGGGACGATCGCCCACCAGCTTGTCCTCCAACTTCTCGGTGTTGGGATACGAGACCACCGTATGATTGGCGCCCTTCAGGACGCTTTCGATCAACTGCAATTCCGCGTAGGAATCATCCACAAGCACAATCTTGCTCATCGAAGCCCATCCTCCATCAAAAATATCATGCGATCAAAAAACGCGGACGCTATTTCACCGGAATCACAAGGCTGATCGCCCCGGCCAGCCCGCCTTCCTTCCACCCTTCCTTCTTGTTCCCCGTAATATCGCGCTCGCCCGCAGGCTCCCCGTGGCAGCCCAGGCACTTGGCTCCGGCATATTCGGGCGCCATCATGCGCAACGTCGGCTTGCCGTTGACCACCGTCATCCGGGTATATTCTTTTCCCTTCGGATAGCTCGCATCGGCAAAGAGCTTCAACACCTCCGCCTCGAATTCATCCGGCTTGTTGCCGGGGAACCGGTAGTCCATGTTGGTCAGCTTCAGCCGAATGCCCGTCTTTTGCCCGAACTTTTCTCCCGCCAACCGCCCCCAGACAGCTGGAATGAATCCTTTGAATCCGATGCCCTGCTTGTTGATCTTAAACTGGTTTTCCCCCACAACTTCCTTGCCGGCCTCCAGCAACGCCAGCAACAGCTTGGTTTGGGAAGATCCGTCCGGTTTGCTCAGGTCAATTTTGGTCTTTTCCTTAAACTTCGCGACCTGCTTCCCCTCGAAAACTTGCGACGTGAAACCCTTGTCGCCTTTCGAGGCATCATTGATCAATTCCTGGTTTTCCGACACGACCACACGGCCGGCTTGCACCAGTTTCACCAACAACTCACCCGTTTCAGACTCATTGGCGGCATGGACGGGATTTCCCAGCACCAGCATCCAGGCCAAGACACCGCCCCCGATACCACGAGCCACAACTCGCACGCTCATAGCACCCTCCTCTTGCCGCTTCCCTCCAGCTCGCATTGGAGAACTTGCCGAGTCTGGAATAGCCGACGATCTGTCTTGAACGAATAGACGAATAAAACCCGCGTGTAGGTTTCCCGCACCCGAAGTGCGTAGGGTATGCCTTTCGTGAAATGCTGTCAAGCTGAAGATTCTTGGAATAACAGTGAGTTGGAGCGAACTTGCCTCAACGATTGTTGAAGCAGACTTCATGTGGATAATTCAGCGGCCGGAGACCTGATGACGGACGAAAGAAACCGTGTTTCTCCCTAGCCCGCATTCTTCATGAGGGTTCGTGACGAAACCGCTGAGACGCCTGGCGAGACGGGCGCGTGGAGCCGCGAGGAAGGGAGGCCGTCTTGCACAGGCTGGTGACCGACCGAGCGGCGAGCCCGCCCGCCTGGACGCGCCAAGCCAGCGGCCAGGCTT
>JBGPNZ010000103.1:0-7784 GCA_041487795.1 Nitrospiraceae bacterium | reverse complement strand
CCGTTCCGCGATCTCGACCATTATCTGGCCAAGATGGATCGCTACTCCGATCTCATGGCCGACCGCATGGTGCAGCAAGGGCGCCGATTTCGCGTCCATCAACTGGTCACGCATCCCTGCTTTACGTTCGCCAAGATGTATCTCGGGCGGGTGGGGTTCCTGGACGGAATGCCGGGGCTGATTCTCTCGGGCCTCTACGCCTATTACACGTTCATCAAATATGCGAAATTCTGGGAGCAGCAGAGTCGGTCATGCTGAAGAGCGGGGTGGATCTTCATCAGGCCGTGCTCGCCAGGCTGGCCGATTGTCCCGGGGGGCGCGTTCTGGATGTGGGAGCGGGATCGGGAGAGCTGTCCAGGAAGCTGAAGGCGTTCGGGCACGAGACCGCCATGTGCGATTGTCTGCCGGCCTCCCAATGGGCGGACCATGACGCCGGCGCCTACACCCAATGTGATTTGAACACGGGGCTTCCCTATCCTGACGAGAGCTTTGACTATATCATCTGTCTCGAAGTGATCGAGCACATGGAAAATCCCCTGGCCCTGTGCCGGGAACTCAAGCGGGTGCTGCGAAAGGGAGGCCGGCTCTTTATCTCCACGCCCAATATTCTGAGCCTGAGAAGCCGGGTGAAGTTTCTCCTCGACGGGAGTTTCGTATTTTTTAATTATCCACCCATCGAATGGGATCAGCGGGACGGGCGGCCGAATGTCCATGTCTATCCCATCCGGCTGCACGAGCTGGAATATTACCTGTATAAGGCCGGCTTGGAAGTTGCGGCGGCGTTTACCAATCTGCGCTCATACAGCTGGCGGCTGTTCTTCCCGCTGGAATGGCTGATCCGCCTGTATGCGCGGCACATGACGAAGCGGTCGCATCGTCCGGACCGCATCGCGCTCGACCGGATCTATGGACGCATCCTGACGGACGATCTGCTGTTCGGCACGCATCTCATCATCGAGGCTCGATATGCCAATGTTCATGCCGGACGGGGCGGGGGGGCATGAAAGTCAGCGGGTTCACGTTCATCCGGAACGCAGTCCGGTACGATTTTCCGGTCATCGAGGCGATTACCTCGACGCTTCCCATCGTGGACGAATTTATCGTCAACGTGGGCAAATCGGATGACGGGACGCTGGATCTGATCCGCTCGATCCCGTCCGGCAAGGTGCGCATTGTCGAGTCGGTCTGGGACGAGAGCCTGAAGAAGGACGGCCTGATCTACTCTCAACAGACCAATATCGCGCTGGCGCAGTGCACCGGCGATTGGGCGGTGTACGTGCAGGGCGACGAAGTCATCCACGAACAGGACCTCCCCGCGATGGTTCGTGCCATGAAAGCCAAGCTGGATAACCGGTCGGTCAAGGGGCTGCTGTCCCGGTATCTCCATTTTATGGGAGATTACTGGTCCCTCAATCCCTGGTTTTACCACAGGGCCGTGCGTGTCATCCGGAACAACGGTGAGATTGAATCGTGCGGCGATGCGGTGGGGTTTCACGTCAAAGCCACGCGCCAGTATTTGCAAAGCGGACCCAGGGAATGGCTGGCGGACTCCGGCGCGCGCATGTTTCATTATGGCTGGGTCAAGGAACCCAAAACGATGCTGGCTAAAAAGCGGGAGCAGGTCACGGTGTACACGAACCGGTTGTCGCCCGCGGACGAGCGGCAGATCGCGAGCGAGGCATGGATTTTTGAAGAGTACGATATCTTGAAAAATTTCACCGGGACGCACCCGGCCGTGATGCGCGAGCGGGTGAACCGGTTCCCGAAGCTGAAGCCAGGCCGCAACCGGTGGCTGGAGCCGGCCTTTTATCGCGCGATCGCGAAGAAGGGCTTCCGGGGTTGAAGCGGTTCGAGGTTCGGGGTTCGAGGTTTTCGGACTAATCAACTTCGAACATCGAACTCTCTTCCAACATCGAACGCTTGAGGGTTCATGAAGCGACTGCCATTGTTGAAACGCCCGTATTTTTCCCGGCGCATTCTGGAGATCGGGCCCGGACATAATCCTTTCAAGGGCGTCACTCATTTGCTGGAAATGGACGTCCACGAAGGGCGCGAGCGGGGAGGCAACGCCCTGTTCGTTCCGGACGCGGCGAAGCTGATCGTCGGGGAAGCCACCCGGCTGCCGTTCGGGCCCGGCGCATTCGACTACGTGTACGCCTCCCATGTGCTGGAGCACGTGGAACAGCCCGAACGCGCCTGCCGGGAGATCATGCGGGTGGGCAGGGCGGGGTACATTGAAACGCCCTCGCCCTTTCTTGAGCAGGGCATGGCCTTGAGGGATGAGACGTCGCCCGAGCACTGGTTTCACCGGTGGTTCGTATTTTCCATTGGCCCGGACCGTCTGGTGTTCGAGCCGAAAACCCCCGAGCAGGTCGGGTGGTTCTGCTCATGCGAGGACGGGCAGTTTCTGCGGGAATTTTACGGCAGTCTTGATTTTCGCGATGCGCAACATTGTTTTCGGCGCAAGGCCAAGACAACGATCTTCTACTGGACGGGCGGCTTTTCGGCGGAAGTCAGAAAGACGGGACTGGATTGCAGGCAAAGCGGACGTCCCTGCCGGTTCGCCGGGATGAGGGAAATGCTGGTGGACAGTTGCCGGGATGTGTTTCGCAGCCATCGCGTGCTCCGTCTCAAGAGGCAATTTCCAGGCTGCCGGGCGATCTTTCGGAAGTACGGGCACGCCACAATGCTGATTGGATGATGGGAAGGGGTAACGGGGTAAAAGGGGTAGAGGGGTAAGGGGGTAAGGGGGTAAAGGGTGCGGAAGGGATAAAAGGCTACTGCTACCCCTATTATCCCTATACCCCTCTATACCCCTGGCACACTATGTCCATTGCTGTTGTGATCATCACCAAGGACGAAGAGCGAAATATCGCGGCCTGTCTGGAGTCCGTGCAGTGGGCCGACGAGCGGATCGTCGTGGATGCCGAAAGCCGGGACCGGACGGTCGAGATTGCGAAGCAGCACGCCGCGCAGGTCCACATCAGGCCGTGGCCCGGCTATGGACCGCAGAAAAACTTCGGCATGGAGCAGGCCCGCGCGGAGTGGATCCTGATCGTGGATGCCGACGAGCGGATCACGCCGGCGCTGCGGGAGGAGATCCAGGCGGTGATCAAGGCCGGTGCTCCGGCGGATCTGGCCGGCTTCGAAATTCCGCGGCGGAATTTTTTCTACGGGCGCTGGATCAGGGGCGGCGGCATCTACCCCGATTATCAATTGCGGCTCATTCGGAAAACGGCCGGCCGTTACGACGACGTGCTGCTCCATGAAAATTTGCGGTTGCGGGGACGCATCGAGCGGTTGCGGCAGCCCATGGATCACTACAGCATGCCGACAGTCCGCGAGCATGTGCGGAAGATGAGGCGATATACCACGCTCGGGGCGCAGGAGAAACTGAAGACCCGCTCACGAGTGACCGCGCTCGAAATCGCAGGCCATCACATTGGCACGATCCTGAAAACCTATGTGCTCCGCGGCGGCTATCAAGACGGCGTGCATGGCGTGATCGTGGCTCTTTTTGCGGGCATGCACACGTTCGTCAAGTATGCGAAAGCATGGGAAGTATTGCAGACAAGGGGTAGAGGGGCAAAGGGGTAGAGGGGTACCAGAGCATGCCATTACCACTGTTATCCCTTTATCCCTGTACACCTTTACCCCTGCTTGGTGAGCGATGAGAGTAGGAATTGATGCCAGTCCAATCGTCGGCGATCGCGGGGGGGTTGGCTGGCATACCTATCATCTGCTCCGAGCCATGGCCGGATTGAACGAAGATACTGAGCTGGTGGGATACGTTGGCACTGGATCGCTTCAGAACGGGACGCCCAGGGGCTGGACCTGCGGCGGGAACATCAGGTGGGTGGAGGCGGGGCGATGGCAGATGCCGTGGCGCGGAAGATGGGACGGGCTCGACCTGTATCACGGCACCAATTTCAAAATGAAAACGACGGGACGATTCGGCGGTGTGGTGACGATTTATGATCTCTGGATGGACCGCCATCCGCAGTATTCGCCGAAGCTGTTTGGGCAGCGTGCATCGTTTTTCAGAACCAAACGCACGGCGTGGCGGGCGCGCAAGGTCATTACCATCTCCGCGTTCTCTGCGCGCGACATCGTGTCCCTCTATGGTCTTCCCTTGGATCGGATCGTGGTGATTCCCTGCGGAGTGTCCGATGACTTCCGCCCCCGTCGCGATCCGGCCGAATTCGGCGAACTGCGCCGGCGCATCGGACTGCCCGATGCGCCGTTCATCCTGTTTGTCGGCGGCGCCGACCCGCGCAAGAACCATCAGGCGGTGGTGCGCGCGTTTGCGAAACGAGCCGACGAGTTCAAAGGGTGCCGGCTGGTGCTGGTCGGCGATCCCACACACCGGTTTGGTGATATGCGCCAGACCATCGCCCAGTGCGGCATGGAGGGGCGCGTCATCTGTCCGGGGCGGCTGCCGATCGAGGACATCACGCGGCTGTATTCGCATGCGGACCTGTTCGTGTTTCCATCTCTGTATGAAGGATTCGGCATGCCGGTCATTGAAGCCATGGCCTGCGGTGCGCCGGTGGTGACGTCGAATCGTACGGCGCTGCCCGAAGTGGCCGGGGACGCGGCCCTGCTGGTGAATCCCGATGACGACGACGAACTCGCCGGGGCCATGGTCAGGATCCTGCGCGACACGCCGTTGCGTGAATCTCTTCGCGCGAAGGGATTCGAGCGGGCCAGGCAGTTTACCTGGGAGCGCGCAGCGAGGCAGACGCTGGCAGTGTATAGGGAAGTGTGTAGGTAACAATTGTCAGAAAGTCGTAAAGTCTGAAAGTCTTCAAGTCTTCTTGGGAGTCATCAAGTCTTTAAAGTTGTAAAGTCTTCAGGTCGTTTAGACTTTTTGACATGGCAACCATGCAAAAAATTCTGGTTATCAAACTCCGCTACATCGGCGACGTATTGCTGGCGACCCCGGTGCTGCGCGCGTTGCGCGAGCGGTTTCCGGACGCGCATCTGGCCGTGGCGGTGAATCGCGGAACCGAGGACGTGCTGAAGTGGAATCCGGATCTCAATGAAGTACTGGTCGTTGAACGGAGTGGGCTCGCGGCGCAATTCCAGTTTCTGCAGGAGATTCGGCGGCGCGGCTTCGACTGCGTGATCGACCTCACGGACGGAGATCGCTCCGCCGTGCTTGCCCGCTGCAGCGGCGCGCCGGTTCGAATCGGCCTCAACGAAGAGCACCGCTGGCGGGGGCTGTTGTACACGACGGTGGTGCGGCCTGGCCCGGCGACGGTCCACCGCGTGGAACGCGATCTGGAAACCGTGCGGCCGCTGGGCATTCAGCCGAAGGCGGGACCGCTGATCTTACAGACGTCGCCACAAGATGACGAAGATGCCGCCCGCTGGCTGAAGGAGATGGCTGGTGAAAATACTCCAAACAGCGCAAAGCAGCTGGTGATGCTGCAACCGGGTGCGCGGTATTGGTTCAAGGCCTGGCCGGCGGAACGATTCGCAGAGCTGGCCGGCCGCCTGGCTGAAAAATACGGCTGCCGGGTCCTGATCGGCGGTGATGCCAGGGAGCGCGATCTGGCCGAGGCGATTCGGGCCAATGCGCGAGCAGCCGCCGTCTCGCTTGCCGGTCGGCTGACGCTGCGTCAATATGCCGCCGTGCTGAAGCGATGCGCGCTGTTCGTCGGGAACGACAACGGTCCCATGCACATGGCGGCGGCGCTGGGGGTTCCGCTGGTGGCGCTGTTTGGGCCGTCCAATCCGGCCGAGTGGGGCCCCCGTGGCGCGCGCACGGAAGTGCTATATAGAGGTCTTGATTGCCGGCGGTGTTTTCATCCGACTTGCACACGCGGAGAAGAGAGCTGCATGCGGCAGATCACCGTTGACGAAGTGTTTGCTGCGGCAAGCAAACTACTGGTTCGAAGTTAGTAGAGAGTTCCCCCCACCCCAGCCCTCCCCCACAGGTGGGGAGGGTTGGGAGGGGGGATCTCGAGCCGGTATTGAGGTTCCGGCATAGACGTGCGGGAGAAGAACAGGATCAATCCAAAAGGAGATTGTCATGTCCGTTCGCATCGGTACGTTTGATGAATTGCCCAAACTGATTCAGCCCGGGCACATGGTGCTCGATGTCGGCGGCGGCATCAAGCCGTTGAGCCGCGCCAATTATGTGCTCGATTTTCTGTCGTGGGATCAACGGACAGGCTTGACGCCATGGTTCCGGGACGTCTGGCCTGAGCCGCATTTTTCACAGGCGACATGGGTCAAGTGGGACATCTGTTCGCGCGACCCCTGGCCGTTCAAGGACAAGCAGTTCGATTTTGTGCTGTGCAAGGGAACGCTGGAAGATCTGCGGGATCCCATATGGGTGTGCCGGGAAATGATGCGGGTGGCGAAAGCGGGGTATTTTGAGACGCCGACGCGGGTCATCGAAAGCACGCCCGGCATCGAACGCATCCGGTATTGCGGATATTCGCATCATCACTGGCTGTGCGAAGCGGTCGATGGAGGGATTCAGTTCACGTTCAAGCACGCCCAGATCCATGCGTACAGCCGCTTTCATGTGACGGTCGGGCCGTCATGGCTGGGCGGCCGGCGCGAACACCATGCACTCGAGGTGCTCGACGGGATCTCTGGTCTCTTGTCGGTCGTCAATCGTTGGTTCCGCCGCCTCAATCCCAAGTATGAGACGCTGGGCCTGCATTGGACGGACTCCTTCGTGTGCCGTGAAAATGTCCTGGTCGACAAGGGGGATGTCGAAGCGAATTTCATGGCCTTCAAGAAGCACTGCGAGGGGATTCCCGATCTCTGGGTTTGGAAGTAGCAGGGCGGAGGCCATGATGCGACTGCCGCTGCACGGTGCCGGCCGGCGCGTACTGCGGTTGTTCCGGTAAAGACTCGTGGGTATAATCGCATTCCGTAGAAACTTCCACGATCAGCGGGGCCTCGGGACAATCCATGCGCATTCTGTTTCTTTGCGATGATCAGTTCGACTATGTGTCCGATCCGCTCTATATCGGCCTCTCGCGGGTGCTCGGCAACGAGCAGGTGGTGGATTATCCGTACAAACCGCTCTACCACGACCCGCACGAAAAAAACTGGTACATGGCACAGCGTCCCGGGACTCGATGGAGCCGGGAACAGGTGCTCGACCTTCTTAGGGACCGCGCGTTCGATTTGGTCTGCCTGGCGTCGTTCCGGCCGTCGTGCCTGGAGGAATGCGCGAAGCTCTATGGAAAAGTTCCCTTCCCGCCGATGGTGTTTGTGGACGGAGCCGACGATGCCTTCGTTCGCCACGACATCGCGACCCGCTATCCCATCGGGCTGTATTTCAAGCGTGACTATATCTGGTCATTGGGGCATCCTGTCCGGCAGATGGCTGCGCGGAGATGGTCGTTTCGTAAGGATCAGGCGCTTTTCGAACGGACGATCCCCTTGCCGATCTCCATCGTGCTCGATGCGCTTCCTGATATCGGTGCAGTCCCGAAAGATGTGGATGTGTCTTATACCGGGCGTGCCTCACACCCGCGGCGGGTGAAAGCGGTCGAGATTCTCTCGCACTTGAACGGAGTTCGGTTTGAAGGAGGAGTCTACGCGGCGCCGGACGACCGGCAGTACAAGCTGGTCCACGGAACCTGCAGGCGCCTCTGGTCAAAACTGACGGATGGCGGGCCGGCGTCGGAGAGCGACCGCAGCAAGCATAAATCTCCCGACGCCTATTATCGGGAGATCGCCCGCTCGAAGATCGCCGTGGCGATCCGGGGGGGAGGGTGGACGCCGTCTCCCCGGTACTATGAGATCGTGGCGAT
>JBGPNZ010000102.1:0-7800 GCA_041487795.1 Nitrospiraceae bacterium | reverse complement strand
CGATCCTGAAGAAGCACGATCAGGGAGGCCGCGGCGAATTTCGGATCTGTAGCCGCCTGGTTCCCGTAGCAGCCGCTGCCGCCGGAGAGCAGGAGAAAAATCAGCAGGATGTGCACGCTGAGGGTTCGAGAGACCATTGACGAATGACGAATTACGAGGGCTTCGGCGGCTCTTCCTGGACGGACGGCATCTGCTTGGCATTTTCGACGGTTTGTTCGATCTCTTTCTGCGCGGCGTCGATTTCAGCCTGGATCGTCCGCATCTGCGGGTCCACCGTCGAGCGGACATCGTTGACGGCCTGACGAAACGTGCGGAGCGCATCGCCGAGCCCTTCGCCGAAGTGTTGCATGTCGGAGGAGGCCGGCGCCGGCTGTGCGGCCTTTGCCTTGAGGGCCGCTTGTTGAGCTTGCACTCTGGCGACGGCATCCTTGTTGACGATCGCCGAGGCACGCTTGGTCTGCGGTTTGGTCTGAGCCGTCGGCGGGAGAGGTGGATACTGGGCGCGCATCGTGGGCGCAGGACTTGCCGCGCGATCTTCCATCGTCGGCGGCTGATACGAGGGGTAGCCTTGCGTCGGTGCCGGCTGTCCGGCAGGCGCCGCAGGTTTGGGTGGAGCCTGTTTCGGCTGATAGGCCTGTGGCGCGGCGGAGGCCATGAGCGCAGCGGTCGTGCCGGGCGTTGCTTCCGACCCCGGGTGATAGGCTGCCAGAGTCATGCGGCCACCCGGCGCAGCGGCAGCCTGCGCAGGCGCCGAAGCCTGGGGCGCCAAAGTCTGGGGCGAAGGTATCTGCGGAACGATTTGGGCCTCTTCGATCGGAGGCGGCGCGCCGGCTGCTTGAGCATGCGGCATATTCGGATCAGGCGGCGGCGGCTCTTCGTGCACCGCCTTTTTAAACCCCCTAAGCGCCTTGCCGACGCCTTCACCCAAAGCGGGCAGGCGGCTTGAGCCGAAGAGGATCAGCACGATCACCAGAATGATGATCAACTCTGAGAAGCCCATTGTGCCGAACATACGAGGATGCTATCGGTCACAGGAGAGCGAAGTCAAGAAAAAGGCTGACGTCAGGCTTATCCCAGGATCGGCACGATGTCCATCTGCACCGGCTGGCCGAAAACGTGGGCCTCGCGGTCGGAAACGTACACGTCCAGCTCGCTCCGGATGCCGAACTCGCCGGGCAGGTAGATGCCGGGCTCGATGGAAAAACACGTGCGGGGTATGAGGCGGCGGCTGTCCTTCGTCTCGAGGTTATCAATATTCGCGCCGTTGCCGTGGACTTCCTCGCCGATCGAATGGCCGGTGCGATGGACGAACCGGTCGGCATAGCCGGCGTCGCGAATGACGTTCCGGCAGACATCATCCACTTCTCTTCCACAGGGAAACCGGCCTGAGGAGACCTGTGCGCGGACGAAATTCAAGGCTGCATCCCGCGCATCACGGACAATGGTGAAGACCTCGCGCTGCCGTGCCGGAATCTCCGTGCCGACGAAGCCGGTCCAGGTGATATCGGCGTAGACGCTGCCAGTCGCTGGTTTCTTTGCCCAGAGGTCAATCAGGACCAGATCACCTTTCTTGATCCGCGTAGACCCTTTCGGAGCCGGACCATAGTGCGGATCGGCGCTATGGGCGTTCACGGCGGCAATCGGAGGTGAGGAGGTGACGAGCTCATGCGTCCGGAATCGCTTCATGATGAACTGTTGGAGGTCGTATTCGGTGACAGTCTTTCGAGTCGCAATGGACCTCCGCACGTGCGCGAAGGCTTCATCCACGATACGGCGGAGCTTTTTCGCCGCGTGTTTGTGCGAGGCCAATTGACGATCGTCCCAGACGGCCTCGAAGCACTGGACCAGATCAGCCGAGGTGACGATCTCGATGCCGTAGCCCCTGATCAGCTCAATCGTGCCGGCGTCCACACGCGAGATATAGGGCACGGCGTTCATCGGCGAATATTGCATGGCGACGTGCGTCACGCCCCGCAAGATGCGCCGGAGATTTTCCTGCTGCTCCTCCCAGCCTGCATAGAGCAGGGTCTCGCCAGGCAATCCATCCAGCACGTGCGGTTCGATCCGATGCAACAGTTTCACGGGTATGCCCCGCGACGGAATCCAATAATACCAGCGGCGCGTGACGTGACGGGTTGAATCGAGCTTCAGCACGCGGTAGGCCAGCGGGTCGCTGTGGCGAAAATCATAAAACAGCCAGCCGTCGAGGCCGGACATCTCTTGCACGGCCCGCCGGATGTCGGCAATAAGTTTTTGATGATCCATGCGCGCATCTTAATCGTGCCGGGCGAAGTCGTCAATTGAGCGGGACACGGACAAACGCCGCCACTGCATGCTACAATTCAAGAACCGGTATGGCGCCATCTCCCCAGTCCGCTCCTGAAGCTCCCCCGTATCGCATCACCTTCTTTTATGGACCCGAGTCGGTTGAGGGCCATTCCTCGAACCTGTGCTGCACGTTCAACGTGAAAAAGCGAAGCTGGAAGGGCGGGGTGCAGATTGCCGTTGAGGTGAATGAACGCCAAGTCGTTCGGGCGCGGGACACGGCCGGGTTCGAGACATGGCTGAAACGAATTCTCTCGACACTGCTCGATGCCGAGCGGGCAGATTTTGAAGGCCGCGCGCGCGACCTCTTCGTCCAGCACCTCTGCGCGCTCAAGCTGGACCTGGCGATCGAAGCCGGTCTCCAGCAAGAGCACAGCCGCGTCGCTGCTGAGGCGTTCGCGCGTGAACTGGACGCGGCGGTGCCGGCACACAAGGACCGGCTGATCTCGAACATCCTTGCGGAGCTGGATGTGGCCGGGTACGGCGGCTCGTGATCGGAATGGTCGATGGTTCATGGGGAGGGGTTTGCATCAGCCTGCGGATTTGTTATAACCACAGAGCGGCGAGCGCACAGAGGAGTGGCTGCCAACCAAGGAGGACACCAGTGCGAAATCTGTTCACCAAAACTGTGGCGATCATGATGATCGTTGCATTTTCCAGCCTGACCGTGGTCCCGATGGGCATGGCACAGGAAAAATCGAATGAGGACATGGAGAACACGGGGACCCAATATGGTCTTGGTATAGCCAGCTTCTTTTCCTCGCTCCCTTACGGGGCGATCAAATTCGCCTATGCCACGTTCGGTGGCATTATCGGCGGGTTTACCTACGTGCTGACGGCGGGCAATGAAAAGGCCGCCCGTTCGGTCTGGGATACCAGCATGCGCGGTACCTATGTGATTACGCCCAGACATCTGAAGGGCGAAGAGCCAGTCCGTTTCTTCGGTGTACCGCCTATCCGGGATGAAGCGCCGGCCGCCACAAGCATGCCGGAACCAGCGCCGGCTCCGGTGTCCCCGGCTCCTGCCCCTACCCCAGCAACGCCTTGATGAAACCTCTCATCGGCGTCACGCCGGATTTCAACGCAGGGGGCGGTCAAGAAGGCGTGGGACGATGAAGCCTCTGATCGGAGTCACTCCTGATTTTAATGCCGGCGATCGCAAGGAATGGGGTGGCCGCGAGGCCACCTTTTTTCTTCGAGCCCGCTACATCCGCGCAATTGAGGATCTGGGCGGGGTGCCGGTGATCCTGCCGCTGGCCGAGGACCATGCCGACCGTCGCCGGTTACTGGAGGGAGTGGATGGCCTGTTGCTGACCGGCAGCGGGCCGGATCTCGCGCCGTCGCTCTACGGCGAACGCCGGCGCTATAAATTCCGCGTCATGAGCCGCCGGCGGGCGGATTTTGAACTGGATGTGGCGCGGATGGCTGCGGCATCCAGGCTGCCGGTACTCGGCATTTGCGGCGGGATGCAAGCGATCAACGTCGCGTTCGGCGGCAGCTTGCTTCAGGACATCGCGTCGCAAGCTGACTCGCCGTTGCCGCACCAGCAGAAGGCATCGGCCACGGAGTTGTCGCACACGGTGGATGTCGCGCCCAACAGTCTCTTGCGGCGCATTCTGGGACAGGCGCGCATCCGCGTGAACAGCTCCCATCACCAGTCAGTCAAGCGGGTGGCGCCGTCGCTCGTGGCGAGCGCCGTTGCTTCCGACGGCATCATCGAGGCGATTGAATCGCCGAAACATCGGTTCCTGCTCGGCGTGCAATGGCATCCCGAGTTTCTTTATGACCGCTATGCGTTCCACCGGAAACTCTTTCAGGCGTTGGTGAAGGCCGCGCGCGCCTGATGACTCTCTCTCGTCTGTTTCGCACCAAGTCCATCGAGCAGATCCTTGCGGATAGCAATCATCCCGACCATCGTCTGAAGAAAACACTCACGGCCTGGGACCTCACCATGCTGGGCATCGGGGCGATCATCGGCACCGGTATCTTCGTCTTGATCGGCACGGCGATCGTCGGGGACGCGCATCGGCCCGGCGCCGGACCGGGCATTATCCTCTCGTTCGTGCTGTCGGGGATCACCTGCGCGCTGGCGGCGCTCTGCTACGCCGAATTTTCAACGATGATTCCAGCCGCCGGCAGCGCCTACACCTATTCGTACGCGACGCTCGGCGAGTTTCTGGCCTGGCTCACGGGCTGGAATTTGATTCTGGAGTACGGTGTCGCCTGCGTCGTGGTCGCGATCGGCTGGTCCGGCTATTTTAATAACATCCTCAAAACCATCGGTATCGAGCTGCCGCTCTGGGCTACGCAGGGTCCTCATGCCGGCGGGGTGGCCAATTTCCCGGCCGCGATCATCGTGCTGTTAGTGACGATCATTTTGGTGATCGGCGTCAAAGAAAGCGCGCAGGCGACGGGTCTGATCGTGGCAGTGAAGCTTGCCGCCATTCTGCTGTTCCTCGCGGTCGGTCTGTCGTCCGTCGAGCCGGCCAACTGGACGCCGTTCATGCCCTACGGGTTCGAGGGGGTCGGTGCGGCCGCTGCCATCGTGTTCTTCGCTTATATCGGGTTCGACGCCGTCTCAACGACGGCCGAAGAAGCGCGCAACCCGCAACGGGATCTGCCGATCGGCATCATCGCCTCGCTCGCCGTCTGCACGGTGCTCTACGTGGCGGTGGCGGCCGTCCTCACCGGCATGGTGCCCTACACCAAAATTGACATTCACGCGCCGGTCGCGGAGGCCATGCGCATGGCCGGCTTCAAATGGGGCGCCGCGATCGTGGCAGCCGGCGCCCTGGCCGGCATCACGAGCGTCCTGGTCGTCATGATGATCGGGCAGATCCGCGTTTTCTTCGCCATGTCCCGCGACCGACTGCTGGGACCGTGGCTGGCGAAGGTGCATCCGCGCTTCGGCACCCCGCACCGGGCCACGATCCTCACCGGCGTCGCCATCGCGATCATGGCGGCCCTGGTGCCCATCGGCGCAGCGGCGGACATGACCAACATCGGGACGCTGTTTGCCTTCACCCTCGTCTGCGGAGGCGTCATCGTCCTCCGGCGGGTCCGACCAGAACTGCACCGTCCCTTTCGCGTACCCTTCATGCCGGTCATCCCCATCCTGGCGATGGCCGCGTGCCTCGGCCTGATGACGTTTCTCCCGTTCGTCACGTGGATTCGGTTCGTGGTGTGGACGATCGTCGGGATTGCCGTCTACTTCGGCTACAGCATCAAGCACAGCCGACTTCAACAACAATGATGAGCACGAGACTGGCACGAATGTCTATTTGGTCTATTCTGCCTGTTCAGTCTGTCTGGTCGGTTTTGTTGGACGGAAGAGACCGAACAGACGGAACAGACCAGACAGACTAGGCAGTTTGTCCCGCGCGTCGCGCAGACTGCGGCTAGCTGGCGTTTTTGCCGGACGGTGAGGGATCCGCGGGAGATGCCGGGGCAGATGCAGCCGATGCGGCTGGCTTCGGCGTGGCAGGCACGGCACCGGGAGCGGCTGGTGGTACGGCTGGTTTTGGCGGAGCGGGCCGTTCGGGTTTGATTCCGCCTTCCCAGGACGGGCCTGAAAACATCTCGGGCGCCAGGCCTTTTGTCTTCCACTTCTCTTCGAAATCCGCCGCCGCCTTGTTGGGCGTTTCTCCGGTTCCGACGACGTCGTTCCACGGATAGGCCTTCGGTCCGATCTGGCAACTATGCTCCAATCGCTTCAGATAGAGCGCGATCGGATTGCCGCGATAAGGCCCGAGATAAATATGAATGCTGCCGACGTATTCCAAGAGTTGTGCCATTCCACACCAGGGAGGGGCATGATGCCATATCGAAAAATGCTAGGCAAGAGGCACAAGGTGAGAGGTGAGGCGTCAGCCCAACATTGACACACGGGAGCAAGCCTCGTAGGGTAGCCCGCGATCATGCCGCCGGAAATATCGGAATCGACCTCTTCCTGGCGTGACGGTGTCACGCCCTATCAATGGCTGGTTCTGTTCGTGGCGTGGCTGGGCTGGGTCTTCGACTCGATGGATGCGACAATCTATGCGATCGTTCTGCACCCGGCCCTCGACGAGTTACTGCAAACATCGGCCGGTGGCGCGACGCCGGACAGCATTGGTTGGCACGGCGGGCTGATCTTTTCCATTTTCCTCATCGGCTGGGCGATCGGCGGCGTGCTGTTCGGCATTGCCGCCGATCGATTCGGCCGGACCAAAACACTGATCGCCACCATTCTCATCTATGCCGTCTTCACCGGTCTCGCCGCGTTGTCGCAGACATGGTGGCACCTGGCCATCTACCGCTTTCTGACGGCGCTGGGAATCGGTGGGGAATGGGCGGCCGGCGCGGCGTTGGTTGCGGAAGTCTGGCCGGAAGAGAAACGAGCCAAGGCCGCCGGCTTGCTGCAATCCGCCTGGGCGGCGGGGTTCTTTTTAGCCGCGGCGCTGAATCTCCTGCTGCGCGGCTACGGCTGGCGCGCCCTATTCATCGTGGGCATCGTGCCCGCGGGAGCCGCCCTGCTTGTCCGTCTATGGGTCAAGGAGCCGGAGCGGTGGGTGCAAGCGCATCGGCAGGATTCGGCGGCCGGGACCGGCTCCTTCGCGAAACTGGCGGAATTGTTTCGGGGAGACCTGCTCCGCTCGACACTCGCCGGTTCGACACTGGCCTTTGTCGCGGTGTTCGGTCTGTGGGGATCAACCAACTGGACGCCCACGCTGATCAGCACACTGCCGGATCTGCAAGGACTCAGCCGGCAAGAGTTATCGGCGCGCGTCAGCTACGCCATCATGGCGCTCAACGCGGGAGCCCTGTTTGGCTATCTGAGCTTCGGTCCACTGGCTGATCGCTTCGGGCGACGGCCCGTCTTCGCGCTCATGTGCGCCGGCAGTCTGATCATGCTGCCGATCACTTTCCTGACGCCGCGCACGTACGTGCACGTGCTGCTGCTGCTGCCGGTGCTGGGATTTTTTAACAACGGCATCTTCAGCGGATTTCCCATCTACCTGCCGGAACTGTATCCGACTCGACTGCGCGCGACCGGCGCCGGATTTTGTTTCAATGCCGGGCGGGTTTTTGCCTCGATCGGGCCGTTTCTCACCGGATGGCTGACTGCGGCCCTGGGCAGCGTCGGCTATGCGGTCAGTGCCGTCGGGCTGATCTATTTGGTAGGACTGCTCGTGCTGCCCTTTGCGCCGGAGACGCGCGGCCGCCCTCTTCCGGAGTGAGCGCGCGGAACTAATGCGTATGTCCGGCGGTCGGGAGCGGCGAGCCGGCCTGGGGTGACACCGGCTTGTTGCGAACCATGAACACGCCGACGACCAGGACCATGATCACCGCCACGTTCAATCCGACGTCCATCATATAGCGGTTGAACAGGTCTGGCGTGATCTCCGGTAGATGCGACAGCTCAGCGCCGGCGGTCAGGATTCGTCTGGTGCAGGCGATGATACCGACGGCGAGATAAGGCTCCAAGGCGAGAAT
>JBGPNZ010000101.1:0-7922 GCA_041487795.1 Nitrospiraceae bacterium | reverse complement strand
GCCGTGATTCGATTCAGCGCCGACTCCAGCTCACGCCGCTTGGCTTCCATCTCCGCCTCGGTCGCATCACGCGAAACCCAGATCGGCTCTCCCCAGCAAAACAGGCCACGGCTGAACGGATACGGGACCAGGAACCGATCCCAGCTCGCGAAGAGTTTTTTTTTGAGCAGCTGAACGTGAGCGGCACGATGGGCAGGCCGGTCGCCTGGGCCAATTGCACCGCGCCGATTTGCGCGACGTGCCGGGGCCCCTTGGGACCGTCAGGCGTGATCACCAGGTCCACGCCGCTCCGTCCCAGCCTGATCAGCTCCCGCAAGGCCATGATGCCGCCGCGCGTCGTGGACCCGCGAACGGACTGGAACCCGAATCGGCTCACGATGCGATGGATCAACTCGCCGTCCCGGTGCTGGCTGATCAGGATATGCGCCTCGGTCCCGCGATAGGTCAGCGGCATCATGAGCTGCCGCCCATGCCAAAACGCGATGATGAGACGATGGCCCCTGCGGTAGAGCTCGTCCACCCCTTCGGCTCCCTCCGTCTGAATCCCCATGGTCCGCCCGAGCAAGCGGATCACGCCGGCACCGATCGGCGGCAGCAGAGTCAATTTGAGCCAGTTCATCATCTCGTGACTGTAAATCGTTATTCGTTACACGAAAGAACCGAGATTCTTACTTCTCACGGTCAACCGATAACGTCCGCATCCTGGAACTGAATGGCATGGAGGCGTTTGTACAGCCCGCCGCGCCGCAGCAGCTCTTCGTGCGATCCGCTTTCGACGATTCGGCCCCGATCGAGCACCAGAATACGGTTCGCTTTTTGAACCGTGGAGAGACGGTGCGCGATGACCAGGGTCGTCCGGTTCTTCATGAGATTCGCCAGTGCCATCTGGACGACTCGTTCTGATTCGGAATCCAACGAAGAGGTCGCTTCGTCCAGAATCAGGATCGGCGGGTTGCGAAGAATGGCGCGAGCGATGGCCAGTCGCTGCCGCTCGCCACCCGAGAGTTTGACGCCGTTTTCGCCGATTCTGGTCCGATAGCCGTCCGGTAGGCGCTCAATGAAATCGTGCGCATAGGCCGCCTTCGCCGACTCGACGACCTGTTCATCGGTCGCCTCCTCCCGTCCATAGGCGATGTTGTAGCGGATGGTCTCGTCGAACAGCACCGTGTCCTGCGAGACGATCCCGATCTGCCGGCGGAGCGAACTCAACGTGCATTCGCGGATGTCCTGGCCGTCGATCAGGATGGCGCCGCTCGTAGGCTCGTAAAACCTCGGCACCAGGCTGGCCAGGGTGGTCTTGCCGCTTCCGCTGCTGCCGACCAGGGCGACGATTTCACCGCGCGCGATCGTCAATTCGATCCCGCTGAGCGCGGGCACCTCACTGCCGTCATACTGGAACGTGACCTGGCGAAACTCCAGGGCACGCGCGATCGGCGCCAATTCCTTCCGGCCGTGGTCGCGATCAACTTCACTTTCCAAGTCAATCACCGCAAAGACCCGATCGGCCGCCGACAGCGCCTGCTGCAGGGTATTGTTGGCCCCGCCGAGCTTGCGAAGCGGCGTATAGGCCATGAACATGGCCGTCAGAAACGAAAAGAAGTCGCCGGGCGTCATTGAGCCGTGAATCACCAGATACCCGCCGTACCAGATAATCCCCGCAACTCCCGCGACGCCGATGACTTCCATGTGCGAGGATCCCAGCGACGACACCTGCAGCGCCTTCATGACGGCCCGCAACAACGCCTTGTTGCTGTCGCGGAACCGCTGTTCCTCGGTGTCTTCCCGGCCAAAGGCTTTCACGATGCGAATGCCGGTCAACGCCTCCTGCAGCGCCGACGCCATGTCTCCGATCCGTTCCTGCCCGGTCGTCGCCAGGCGCCGCAGCCGCTCGCCCATCCGGAGCATGGTCACGAGCGTCAGCGGAATCACGATGATGGACACCGCGGCCAGCGCCCAATGGCGATAGAACATCACGACGACCATCGCCACAAACGTCAGTCCGTGCTGCAGGAGATCCTTGAGCACCCCCGCGACGGCATTCGACATCAGGCTGACGTCGTTGACCACCCGCGACATCAGGCGTCCGGTGGTGTTGGTATCGTGAAATCCGACCGGCAGCCGGAGCAGTTGCCGGAACAGTTCCTGCCTCACGTCGGTGACGACACCATTGCCCACATAGCTCATGAGATAATTTTGTCCGTACTGAAACCCTGCCTTCAGCACAGCCACGGCAAGCACCGCCAGCGGCAGGACCGTCAGCAGCACCTCATCCTTGCGGATGAAAATATCGTCCAGCACCGGCTGGACCAGCCACGCATAGGCGCCGGTCAACGCCGCCACCAGTCCGGAGCAGGCGAAGGAGGCGATCAGCCGGACACGATAGCGAAACAGATAACGGAACATTCTCAGCCACAGCTTCATGCCCGACACTCCGCTAATACCACGGCAGCGGCCCGCTGGGACGCGCCGGAAGATCCAAGCGCATCGCGGACCCTGCGCAACTCCGTCCGCATCCGATGCGCCGCCTGTCCATCAACCAGCAACCGGGATACCTCCGTGCTCATTCGTTCAGGCGTGGCATCATGCTGGATCAATTCCGGCACAACGCTCCGCCCGGCGACGATGTTCACCAGCCCGATCCATTTGATCCTGATCAACCAACGCGCCAGCCAATAGGTCAGCCACGGAGCACGATAGGTCAGGACCATCGGCGTCCCGACGACCGCTGCCTGCAGCGTCGCCGTCCCCGACGCGATCAAGAGGACATCGGAGGCCGCCATGACTTCGCTGGCCTGATCTTTAGCCACATGCACCTTCACACCTGCCTCAGCCGACAGCGACGCTAGAACCTCGCTCGTGATCGACTGGGCCTGCGCGACAATGAACTGCGCGCCCGGATGCCGCCGGGCCAGCTGCGCGGCGGCTTGCAGCATCACCGGAAAGAGCGCGCGCACTTCACTCTCCCGGCTGCCCGGCAAAATTCCCACCACCGGCGCCGACGAGTCCAATCCGAACCGTTTGCGCAATTCATCCCGATCGTAGGACGGCGCCACCTCATCCAGCAGCGGATGCCCGACAAACGTGCACCGCACGCCGGCCTGCCGGTACAGCGCTTCCTCGAACGGCAGAATCACCACCGCATGATCGACACGCCTGCGGATCAACCGCATGCGGATGGGCGCCCAGGCCCAGACCTGCGGCGTGATGTAATACAGCACCCGGTGCCCAACCCATTTCGCCACACGGGCTAGACGAAGGTTGATTCCGGGATGATCGATGAACACCACGGCATCCAGCGTTGTTCGGCGGAGATACTGCGCCAACGTGAACAAGTTGTGAATGCCGGCACGCAGGTGAGCGACCCCCAACGTGACCCCCATCATGTCCACCCGCCGGATACCCGGCAGGAGCGTCACGCCGACAGCCTGCATACGGCTCCCTCCGACCCCCACTAATTCGACATCGGGCCGAAGCGTCCGAAGGGCGCTCGCAAGATTCGCTCCATGCACATCCCCCGACGCTTCACCTGTCACGATGAAAATCCGTGGCATAACCAGACTTTCGGGATAAGGGGTACAGTGGTAAGAAACAAAGGGGTACCAGTATCCTTCTACCCCTTTAACCCTATTACCCCTCTACCCCTTACCTCGATCTCCTCGAGCACCCGATAGGCCAGCGAGAGCGCCGCTTCTCCGTCCTGACCCGAGACAACCGGCTGCGTGCCGGTTTGGACGGCGTGCAGAAACGCCTCCAACTCCAGCTTTAACGGTTCTTCTTCCCCGCCCTGAATCTGCTCGGATGCCTGCTCACCGGACGCTCGCGAGCCCGCGGACAATTTCCGGATGGTAGCCTGCCGGGACTGATAATCCAGCGAGACGCAGGCGTCGCGCTGAACCACCATCATCTCGCGGGCGCGGGTCGCCGCGACGCGGCTGGCCGTCAGCGTCGCCACGCAACCGCTCTCGAACGTAATCCAGGCATGCGCCACGTCCACCTTGTCCGACACGACCGCAGCCCCGACCGCACGGACCTCTGTGACCGCTCCCGGGCGAAACGACAGCACCATGTCCAGATCGTGAATCATCAGGTCCAGCACAACATCCACGTCGGTGCTCCGGCCTGTGAACGGACTTACGCGGCGACACTCGATCAACAGCGGCTCGCGGATCGAAGGCCGCACCTTGAGCATCACCGGATTGAACCGCTCGACGTGGCCGACTTGCAGGACGGCGTTCCGCATGCGGGCCAGCGAAACCAAATCTTCCGCTTCCGCGGATGTGACCGTGATCGGCTTCTCCACCAGCACGTGAATGCCGGCTTCCAGACATTGCCGGGCCACCGCATGATGCGCCGACGTCGGTGCAGCGATGCTGACGGCTTCCACCTGTTTCAGGAGCACGCCCACGTCGTCGTAAACAGCGGCGCCGCACCGCTCCGCGATCTCTTTCGCGCGACGCGGATCGGCATCCACAATCCCGACCAGCGTGGAGCCGGGCAGGCCGGCATAGAGGCGCGCGTGGTGCTGCCCGAGATGCCCGACACCGATCACGCCGACGCGCAAGGGTTTCATGATACTCGTTGCGTCCGTTTAGTCCGTTTTGAGTCCGTTGAGTCCGCTAACTGACTAAACCGACATAACGGACATAACAGGCCTACTCTTTGATGCCGACGACGGCAATCCCCGCCCGGTCGGCCTGACGAATCATCTCCTGGCGATCGAGCAGCACGCTTTTGCCTGCTTCGACCGCGAGCACCGATGCGAGCGCGGATTTCATCGTCTCGATCGTTCGGGGGCCGACCGCCGGCAAATCGAATCGAAGATCTTGTTGCGGCTTGCATCGCTTGACCACCACCGTTCCGTTGCCGGCCAATTCGCCGCCCCGGCGAATGGCGTTGTCCGTGCCTTCCACCGCCTCGACCGCCACGATCACGCGATCTTTGACGACGACGCACTGGCCGATGTCGAGCCGCCCGATCGTCTCCGCGATTTCCCAGCCATAGCGGACATCAGCCCATTCTTTTTTCGTCGGACGGCGTTTGGTCAGCGAGCCTTCCTCCACCAGAATGCCGTTCAGCCCGAAGGTCGAGTCACAAATCTGAATCCCTTCCCGTTCCAGTTCCGCGGCAAACTCGCGCAGAATCGCATCGTCCTTCCACAATCGGAGCCGGCTGGCCATCGCCAGCACCCGCAGATCGGGCCGGACGGTCGTAAACACGTGGGTCTTCTTGATGCCGCCGAGCATGACCGCGTGCCGCACGCCGTCGCTTTTGAACGCCTGGATCAGCTTGTTGAGCTGCCCGATTTTGATCCAGTGGATTTTTTCGACGTGTTTCTCCAATTCGGGTTCGGTCTCGCCGATGTGGGCCACGGCCGACACGGTGTACCCCAATCGGCGGGCGTTCTCGGCAAAGATAATCGGGAACCGGCCGTTGCCGGCGATCAAGCCGATGCACGCGCCCGACTTGATCGAATCCGTACCGGCCCTCGCGTTCATCGCCACACGCTACTCCTCGTCCTCCTGCCCGCGACCGACCGACTTACACACCCCGCGCTTGGTCCCTTCCATGAAAACCAGCACGGCCAGCACATCGTCGCTATCTTTAAATTCCTCTTTCGCGCGCTTGATGGCCTCCGTCCGCCGGTGTCCGGCCTGGAACAGCAGTTCATACGCGCGCTTGAGGGTCACGATGCGCTCATGCGAAAACCCGTGACGTCGCAGCCCCACCGAGTTCAGTCCGTACAGCCGTGCGCGGTGGCCGCCCACCGCCCGCATGAACGGCGGCACATCCTGCCCCACCGCCGAGCAGCCGCCGATCATGACATACGCCCCGATGCGAACATGCTGGTGGATGCCGACCAGCCCGCCGATAATCGCATGGTCGCCGATGGTAATGTGGCCTGCAAGCGTCGCGGCATTGGCCATGATGATATGATTGCCGAGGCGGCAGTCATGCGCAACATGGGTATAGGCCATCAGAAAATTGTGGTCCCCGATCGCGGTCAAGCCGCCGCCCGGCACGGTTCCCCGATTGACCGTGACATACTCGCGGAAGATGTTGTCATGGCCGATGACGACTTTCGTCGGCTCGCCCTTGTACTGGAGGTGCTGAGGCGGCGTCCCGATCGACGCATAAGGATAGAACTGGCAGCGCTCGCCGATTTCCGTCCAGCCGTCCACATAGACATGCGCCACGAGGCGCGTGCCTCGACCGATCCGCGCGTGTTCGCCCACAATCGAGTACGGCCCGACTTCCACATCGTCCGCCAGTTCGGCTTTAGGATGAACGACCGCGGTGGGGTGAATGCTCAAGAAGTACCCTCCAGGTTGAGTCGCTTCAGTCCGTTTCGTCAGTTTGGTCCGTTCGATCTGTTTTGTCCGTTAACGGATCAACGGACATAACGGACTCAACGCCCTATTCGATTGCCTTCTCTTCCGTGACCATTGCCGTCAGTTTGGCCTCGCACACCAAATCATCGCCGACATAGGCCTTGCCTTGCATTTTCCAGAACGGCGGACGTTTTTTGAGGACCTCGATCTCGAACCGAAGCTGATCGCCCGGCACGACGGGCCGCCGAAATTTGGCGCTCTCGACGCCGGTCAGATACACCACCGGCCGGCTGGTCGCCGCAAACGACTTGAATGCCAGCACCCCGCCTGTCTGAGCCAGGGCCTCCAAAATCAACACGCCCGGCATGATCGGCCGATCCGGGAAATGCCCCTGAAAGAACGGCTCGTTGATCGTGACGTTTTTAATGCCGACGATCCGCCGGCTCCCCTCCATCTCGGTGATGCGATCCACGAGCAGAAACGGATACCGATGGGGAAGCGTGGCACGGATCGCCACGATATCTAAGCCTGCCATGAGCCTGCCTCTCTGTTAGCGTCCGGCCGGCGGTTATTTGTTCCGCCGGTCGAATTCCTTGACCACCCGGTCCGTCAGATTGACCGACGCATGGGCATAGAGCACCACCTGAATCGTGGCCGCCCCGCCTTCGTCGATCACCGCCGTGAATCCGCCTTTCTCTGCGACAGCCTGCACCGCCTCGTCGACCTTCTTCTGGAACTCGCCCGCAACTTCTTTTTGTTTCTGCTGGATCTCGCGATTGAAATCCTGAATCCTGCGCTGATAGTTTTCGAACTTGACGCGGAATTGCTCTTGCTTCTCCTGCTTCGCCGCCTCGCTGAGCCCATTCTCCTGCGATTTCAGCGCGTCTTCGAGTTTTTTGAGCTCTTCGTCGTCCGCGGCAATGATGCGCTGGCGGCTGCCCTGAAACTCTTTCAGCGAGTCCATCGCGCGCTTGCCCGCTTTCGTCTTTTCAATAATCGTCCGTTGCTGGATCACGCCGACCTTGAACGGCTCCGCCGCCGAAGCCAGCTCTGCCAGCTCTGATTGGGACAAGACCAACAACCCCGCTACCACCGCCCCTAACGCCATTCCGGCTTTCATGTGTCGCTCCTTTCCATCCTACTGTCCGCCCTTGTTGAATTCTTCGATGACTTTCGTCGTGATGTCAAGCGAGGCATTGGAATACACGGTCGGGCTCCCCCTCCCCTTCTCGACGACCACCGCCAGTCCCATCTGCTGGGCCAGGCGAGCCACCACTTTCTCGATCTTTACCCGAAACCCCTCCAGCACTTCCTTTTGCTTCTCTTGAACCTCGCGGTTCATTTGATTCGCCTTTTGCTGATACTCCGTCATCCGGCGGCGAAATTGCTCCTCCCGCTCTTTCTTCGCATTGGCGCTCAACACGCTGGCCTGCTTCATGAAGTCTTCTTCCATGCGCCGGAGTTCTTTTTCCTCCGATTCCACCAACGCCTGGCGGCTCTTGGCAAACGTGGCCAGCGACTCCATGGCTTTCTTGCCGACGTCCGTCTCGCTCAGAACGCGCTGCGGCTCCATCACGCCGATGGGCAAGCCCG
>JBGPNZ010000100.1:0-7947 GCA_041487795.1 Nitrospiraceae bacterium | reverse complement strand
GGGACTCGGGAAGGATCGAAGCCGGCTCCGACAGCGTCCGGCGTGGGGCTGGCCGATCCGCATCGCATGGCCGGCACGACGCCCGATTCGGCGGCGGATCAATTGTTGAATGTCGGTGACGACCGGCGCGGCACGCATGCCGCCGGATCACTGTCCGAGCGGGTGTTTCTGTACGATGAGTGGGACGGCCTCATTCAGGATTATCGCTCGCGCTGGTGCCGCGTGGTCGAGCAGACGGCTGCGGAAGCGACGGCGGACTTTGCCGAACTCACGCTCGCCGCGCACGGTCCGGCGGTGCGCCTGCTGCGCCGCTATTTCGAGAGCATCCGCCCGCCGGGACTGCGGCGTGTGCACGGGCAGACCGATGGAGAGGAGATCGATCTCGATGCGCTGGTCCGGCGCGCGGCCGATCGCGCGGCAGGGGCGGAGCCTTCCGACCGCATCTACATCCGGCGCGAAAAACGCGAGCGGAATGTGGCGGTGGCGTTTCTAGTGGATTTGAGCGGCTCGACCAGCCGGCAGTTGGAAGCGGGCAGCCGACGGGTGATCGACGTCGAGAAGGAAAGCCTGGTGCTGCTGTGCGAAGCGCTGGAAGCGGTCGGCGATCAATACGCCATCTACGGGTACTCGGGACGGGGGCGGGCGCAGGTGGACTTCGTCGTGATGAAGGAGTTCGACGAGCGCGACCGGAACCTGCCGGCTCGTCGCATCGGCGCCGTGACGCCGCTGCACCAGAACCGGGACGGCGCCGCCATTCGCCATGCCGCGGCCAAGCTGCTGGCGCGGGATGCCAGGATCAAGCTGTTGGTGCTGTTGAGCGACGGCAAACCATTGGATGACGGCTACGCGGACGAATATGCGCTGGAGGACACGAAGCGGGCGCTACGGGAAGCGCGCATGGCCGGGGTGGACCCCTTCTGTATCACGGTGGACCGGAACGCCGACGATTATCTGAAGCGCATGTACGGCGACGTGAATTTTCTGGTCATTGATCGGATCGCGGCCCTGCCGGAGCGGCTGCCGCGCATTTATCAGCGCCTCACAACGTGATGGTCGTAAAGTCTATAATGTCAAAGTCATAAAGTCGGTTCGGATCCGATGACTTTACAGACTTGATAGACTTTTCGACTTGATGGACCTATGAACACTAAACAGACCGTTCCCCCATGGCTCTATAAATTGTTCACCGGCCACCAGTATCCCTACGTGCGGCGGCTGGCAAAGTTTGCCAAGCCGGTGACGCCGGGCGAGGATCGCGGCGAGCCGACGAAAGACGAGATCGACGTGAAGTTCTGGGAGGTCTTCCCCCGTTGCTGGGTCAAAATTCTTCAGGAAGTCAAAGAGGGGATGATTGTCACGTTCCACGAATTGGGGCAGTATAAAGCGGGCACGTATCAGGAGCTGATCGATACTCCAGAAGATTTTTTGGCGAAGACCTACGGAAAGAAAAAAATCAAAGTGAATTTCTACGACGGCGAGAATTTCGTGTGCACGATCAATTTCAAGGTCGCGGGATGGAGCGGACATGAGGGGCATTGAGTTGGCGGCTAGGCTAGCCCTGTGCTCCCGGAACGCGAATGCGGGATTAGAGGGCTGACCTGATGATCCTGTGCTCGCGCATCGCGCACAATCGGAATGTGCTCGATGGACGCGCGCTGTTCGGATCACCCAGCCCATCCCTCTAAATGGGGGGATGAGGTGAGGAAAAGGGTTCTTCGCCCTTTTCCTCACCCAATGCGCGCAGTCGGGGGCAGTTCCGTCCGCGCTTGAGTTGGGGAGAGAGGTGGAGGTAGGAGTAAGAAATGGCGAGATTGAAAGTAACGGTAGTCGGGGCGGGCAACGTCGGCGGGACGGCGGCCCAACGACTGGCCGAGAAAAATGCCTATGATGTCGTGCTGGTGGATATCGCCCCCGGTTTGCCCCAGGGCAAGGCCTTGGACATGTCGCAGGCCGGACCGGTCTGCGGGTTTGATTCGCGGGTGATCGGCACCAACGGCTATGACGAGACGGCCGGGTCTGCCGTTGCGATCATCACGTCCGGCATTCCGCGCAAGCCGGGCATGAGCCGGGATGAGCTTCTGGCGACCAACGCGAAGATCGTCACCGGCGTCGTCAAGGAACTGGTGAAGCGCTCGCCGGACATTATTCTCGTGCTGGTGACGAACCCGCTGGATGCGATGACCTACGTCGCGCATAAGGTCAGCGGCCTGCCCAAGCAGCGGGTGATGGGCATGGCTGGCGTGCTGGACTCGGCGCGCTTCCGTTCCTTCATTGCCGCTGAGCTCAATGTGCCGTCGGCGGATGTGCAGGCCATGGTGCTGGGCGGACACGGCGATACGATGGTGCCGCTGCTCAAGCACACCACCGTCAAAGGGCGCCCGATTGCCGAGTGCCTGCCGAGAGACAAGCTCGATGCGCTCGTCAAGCGGACGCGGGACGGCGGCGCCGAAATCGTCAATCTGCTGAAGACCGGCAGCGCCTTCTACGCGCCCTCCGCAGCGGTCGTGGACATGGTAGAGGCGATTCTCAAGGATCAGAAGCGTGTGCTGCCCTGCGCCGTCCGGTGTGATGGGGAATACGGCATCAGCGGCCTGTTTGTCGGCGTGCCGGCCAGGCTTGGTCGCGGTGGCGTCGAAGGGATCGAGCAGTACGACCTCTCGCCGGATGAGAAAACCGCGCTGGATGCGTCGGCCCAGGCCGTCAAAGAACTCTGCGCCGCGGTGGATCGGCTCTTATAAGTCAGAGGGTACGAGGTTCGAGGTGGCGGGGGTGCGAGGTGGTGCGGATTCCGCCCTCGAACCCCGAACCTCGCACCCTCGAACCTGAGGTGGAAGCCTTGCTTGACTTTTCATCGAGGCATACGCTACAGACTTTGCCAGCAGTGTATTCTCATTGAAAGGGGCCACGATGAAATTTCTTGAAAATCCCAATCAGACGATGATAGTCGGGTTCGGTTTAACGGCCGCGCTGGTGGCCGGATGGATAGCGATGACTGGAATCACACCGGCTTCGGATTCATGGGTCGAAACAATGTTCCGGTGGGCCCACTATCTCGCCGGCATCACCTGGATCGGGCTCCTGTATTTCTTCAATCTGATCAATGCGGGATTTTTGAAGAGTCTGGATGCGGGCCAGAAGGGCGTGGTCGTCCCCCGGCTCATGCCGTCGGCGCTGGCCTGGTTTCGCCACGGCGCGACTGTGACCGTGCTCGCGGGCATCGGCTTGATCGTGATCCTGCACCCGTCGCTGTCCGGGACCGGCGATAAGGCCGCCTGGCTCGGCGGTGCCTTGGGCCTCATCATGATGGGCAACGTGCACGGCATCATCTGGCCCTGCCAGAAGAAAATTATTGCGATGACCGCGGAATCGGCCGCCTCCGGCAAGCCGACGCCTCCCGAAATGGCGGACCTGGCCAGGAAGGCGCTCTATGCCTCGCGGATCAACTTCATGCTTTCGATCCCGATGCTGTTCTTCATGGGCGCCGCAGGCCATCTGAAGTAAAAAGAGCATCCGCATTTAGGTGAAAACATGCCGGCCCTGCCAGGTTACTGGCAGGGCCGGTACGTTGTTGTAGCGTGCGTTCGCGTGGGTGCTATTTCTTCCGTTTTACTTCTGCCTCCAGCAGGGGTGCAAAGCAATCATTCTTGTAGTCATAAGCCCACATATTGCCGGTGGGTATGGAGTAGACCCATCCGTGAAGCGCGATTTTTCCGCCGCGAAGTTTTGAGGCAACAATAGGATGCGTTCGCAAGTGATTGAGCTGAATCCGCACGTTTTCCTGGATCGTGGCGATAAGGAGATCTTCGCCTTGTAAGTGGGCGTAGTTTTCCTTGATGACCAGGCGCGTGGCTTCTGCCTCCAGCAGCCAGTCTTTCACGGACGGAAAGTCTTCAATCAGTCTTGGGTCAAGGATCGCTTTCATCACGCCACAGTCGGTATGTCCGCATACAATCACATCCCGTATCCCGAGCACTCCGATGGCAAATTCGATCGTCGCCGTGGTGCCTCCGATCTTTGAGCCATACGAAGGCACAAGGTTGCCGGCGTTGCGCAGGATGAACAGTTCGCCGGGTTCCGTTTGGGTCAACAGGCAGGGATCAAGGCGCGAATCTGAGCAGGTGATAAAGAGTGCCTGTGGTTGCTGGCTTTGCGCGAGCTGACGGAACAGTTCTTTTTTCGCGTCGAATATTTCTGACCGGAATTTTTTAAAACCTTTGACCAGTTTTTCCATAGTGGACAATCCTCTTGCCGGCTAATACCGGGCGGTCCATGCAACGCCCGGTTCAGGTGGGCCGGATTATAGGGCTCAGACAGGCTCGCGAACAAGAGCTATCGCCAGCAGTTCAGCAAAATGGTCCCAATACCATTATTTGCATGGGCCGCAAGCCCTAAGTCCTTGAGATTCAGCCCTCTTGCGGCCCATTTGCTTGACGCCGCGCGCGAGGCGGCTTTATAGTAACGCTCTCTTTATGGTGAGGAGCAGCGCGACGTGACGGCAACAGGACCAAGGCTGTTAGAGAAGCTCGACGGCAAACCGTGGGACATCGAGGCTTATATCCGCACCGGCGGATACGAGGCCTGGAAGAAGTGTCTCGCGGCGATGAGCCGCGAGGATGTGGTCAACGAGCTGAAGAAATCCGGCCTCCGCGGACGCGGCGGCGCGGGATTTCCGACCGGCATTAAATGGGATAAGATTCTTCATCATCGGACGCCGGAACACTACTTCGTGTGCAATGCCGGCGAGCATGAGCCGGGCACGTTCAAGGATCGCTACCTTCTCAAACACTATCCGCATCAATTGTTGGAAGGCTGCCTGATCGCCGCCCATACGGCGCAAGCGAAAGCCTCCTTCATCTATGTCAATCACGATTATAACGAAGAGCGGAAAAATCTGGAGCAAGCGCTCGCCCAGGTCAAAGCCAAAGGGCTGATGGGCAGGAATATTCTTGGTACCGGCGTGGATCTGGAGATCGAACTGTTCACCGGCATGGGCAGCTACGTGGCGGGCGAGGAAACGGCCATGTTGGAGTCCATGCAGGGCCGGCCGGCCCTGCCGCGCCAGAAGCCGCCGTTCTATCCGACCGACTTCGGGCTTTACGGCAAGCCGACGCTCGTGAACAACGTCGAAACGCTCTGCAATATCCCACGCATCCTTCACAAGGGCGCGAGCTGGTTCACGCAGGTGGGGACGGAGAAATGCCCCGGCACGATGTTGTTTTCGCTCAGCGGCGCGGTGAACAAGCCGGGCGTCTACGAGCTGCCGATGGGAACGCCGCTCCGCACGCTGATCGACGAGTGCGGCGGGGGCGTGCCGGGCGGCCGCAAGGTGAAGGCGGTGTTTCCTGGCGGGCCCTCGTTCTCGATGGTGACGGCCGATCAACTCGACCTGCCGATGGAGTTTGACGCGCTCAAGAAAGCCGGCACCGGTCTGGGGTCGGCCGGCGTGATCGTCGTGGACGATACCACGTGCATGGTGGCCCAGACGCTCAAATTCTCAAGTTTCTTCAAGGCCGAAAGCTGCGGCCAATGCCCGCCCTGCCGCATGGGGACGATCAATCTGGAGACCCTCATGACCAAGATTGAACAGGGCGAGGGAACGCAGAAGGATCTCGACAGCCTGTTGCAGCTCTGCGGGTTTGTGAAGGGCACCGGCTATTGCACGCTGGTGACCGGCGCGGCCGTGCTGGTCCAGAGCAGCCTCAAACTGTTTCGACACGAGTTTGAGGAACACATCACGAAGAAACGCTGCCCGTACAATTCCCAGATGGCTACGGCGGCAGCCGGCCATTGATCACCCATTCAGAGAGCGCATCGTGCCGAAAGTGACGTTTCTCCATCCTGAAGGGAAAAGCGGGGACGTGCCGGAGAATCTGTCTCTGCTGGAAGCGGCGGAGCGGCTCGGGTTTCCGCTGAATCACGATTGCGGCGGCAACGCGTCGTGCACGACCTGCCGGGTCGAGGTGCAGAGCGGGCAGGAACATCTGTCGGAGATCGATTTTGACGAACAGGATTTGCTGGATCGCGAAGCGCTGTCCGAGCCCTGGCACCGATTGGGCTGCCAGGCGCGGATTCACGGCGACGTGATCGTGCGGGTGCCGGAGAAGAAGTGGGAAGCTCCCACGACACCGGACGGAAGCGCTGAACGCGGAACGCTGAATGCGGAAGTCAAATAAGGAATAGAGCATGGCAGAGCACGCCAGCATCACGCGGCGGTACAAATTCGCCGCCATGCATCGGTTGCACACCGACCAGTTGTCGGAAGCCGACAACTGGAAAGTCTTCGGCAAGTGCAACAATCCGAACGGGCACGGGCATAACTACGTCGTGCTGGTGACCGTGCAAGGGGCGATTCAGGAGCGAACGGGGCTGGCGACCGACGTGGACGCTCTGGATCGGATCGTCCGGGAAACCGTGGTGGTCCGGTTCGATCACCACGATTTGAACCAGGATCCGGCCTTTGCCGACAAGACGACGACGGGAGAGAACCTGGCGATTTTGATCTGGGACCTACTGGTGGGAAAAATTCAGGCCGGGCGGCTGGCGAAGGTCAGCGTCATCGAAACGAGAGATAATTATTTTGAATATGCCGGCCCGGCGGCAGCGGGGGTGAAGTAGCAATGCCGACGAAAAAACTGACGCGACCCAAGACAATCGTGCAGGGCAATGGACACCCGACTGATGAACGGGGCATTCGCGATCTGGTCTCGAGGGTGCTGGTGATGCTGGGCGAAGATCCGCGGCGGAACGGCTTGCTCAACACGCCGGAGCGGGTGGAGAAAGCGCTCCGGTTCATGACCCAGGGCTATCAGCAGGATGTCGATCATCTGCTAAACGGTGCCTTGTTTCCCATTGATTACGATGAAATGGTCATCGTCAAGGACATCGACTTCTTTTCGATGTGCGAACATCATCTGCTGCCGTTTTTCGGGAAATGCCACGTCGGCTATCTGCCCAATAAGAAAGTGGTCGGCTTGAGCAAGATTCCGCGCATCGTGGACGCCTTCAGCCGCCGCTTGCAGGTCCAGGAGCATCTCACCGTTCAGATCGCCGAAACCCTGATGAAGAAGCTTGGAGCCCAGGGCGTCGGCGTGGTCATGGAGGCGCAGCACCTCTGTATGATGATGCGTGGAGTAGAAAAGCAGAACACGGTCGCCGTCACCAGCCACATGCTCGGCGACTTCCGCACCCAGCAGCAGACCCGCGAGGAATTCCTCAAGCTGATCGGCCGAACCGGTTTCCGTAATTAGCCCGCATTATTTATGAGGGTTCGTGACGAAACCGCAGAGACGCCATGCGAGACGGGCGCGCGGAGCCGTGAGAGCCCGAGGCGTACATGAAACAGTACGTCGAGGGAGTGAGCGGCAAGCCCGCCCGCCTAGACGCCCGGCAGGCTGCGTCTAGGCTTGTCGCAGCGGCGTATCGGCGGTTGCAGTAGAAGCCGTCATGAATAATGCGGGCTAGCCCTCCGGAACCATCCTCCGTTACGCCAACGAGTTCAGAAACGATCTGACCGCCCCGGTAAATGCGTCCGGCTGCTCGAGGTTCGACAGATGTCCGGCTTGGGAAATGATCTCCAGACGGGCGCCGGAGATGCGTTCGGTCATGAGTTGCCCGTCGGCCGGCGGGGTGGGCCCATCCAGCTCGCCCGTGATGACAAGCGTGGGGCAGGCAATCTGCGCGAGCAGCGGCACGGAATCAGGCCGCTCGGCCATGGCCATCAGCGCTCCGGCGATACCAGTGACTTGAGTCTGTTCGATGGTGGCTCGGACCTGTCCGACTAATTTTGATTTGGTCTGCAGTGCCAAGGGGGACAGCAGTTTGGGCAACATGATCTCCGCGATCGCCCCCGCCCCCTTCGTGTAGGCCGTCTGGGCCATGGCGAACCGTCCGGCGCGTCCTTCCTCCGTGTCCGCTTGTGCCCGCGTGTCGGCCAGCACCAGTCCTTTG
>JBGPNZ010000099.1:0-7964 GCA_041487795.1 Nitrospiraceae bacterium | reverse complement strand
CGTGTCCCGTCCTTCTTCACGGTCAGCTTGCCGGACGCGTCATCGACTTTCAGAACCGTGCCGGGAAAGTCCACGGCGTTCTGCGCGAGCACCGGCGCGCCGATGATGCCGACACAGGCTGTCAGCATGATCGTCAGAATCATTCGATGCATCATACCCCTCCTCCGCGTCTCAGTGAGCAGTCATGCCACCGTCGATCGGGAAGATACTGCCGGTGACCCACGAGGATTCGTCGGCGGCCAGGTAGAGAATCAACTTCGCCACTTCTTCGGGAGTGCCCGGCCGGCCGAGCGGATAGGAGGTCATGATCTGGGCCAGCGCCTCCGGGTTGCTGATCAATCCCGACGCCATCGGCGTATCCACCAGTCCGGGGCAGACCGAGTTGCACCGGATTTTCTGCTGCGCGTAGTCCATGGCCACGCAGCGGGTCAGGGCATCCATCCCGCCTTTCGAGGCGCTGTAGGCCGCGATCATCGGAATGCCGACGAGCGAGGCGATGGAGGAGACGTTCACGATCGAACCGCCTCCGGCCTTGATCATCTCCGGCACCGCGGCCTTGATCATCCGGTAGGTGCCGGTCAGATTGATCGCCAGCATCTCGTTCCAGGTCGCCTCGTCCGTTTCATGCAGGAGTTTGCCGAATGCGCCGGCGCCGGCGTTGTTGACCAGGATATCGAGCGTGCCGTAGCTCCGCGCGGCCTGCGCCACGGCCGCCTGTGCATGGGCCTCGTCGGTCACCGACCCGGCGACGGCCAGCGCGCGGCCTTTGGTCTTCTCGATTTCCTTGACGACTGTCTCCAGCACATCCTTGCGGCGGCCGGTGATCACGACCATCGCGCCTTCCTGCGCAAATATCTTGGCGCAGGCCGCGCCGATGCCGGTGCCGCCGCCGGTGATGAGCGCCACCTTGCCGTCGAGCCGTTTCATGTGCCGGGCTCCTCATCGTCGTTCCCGTCCGGTTCGTCATCCGTCGGTACAACCGTTTGTCCGGCGGTCCATAAGCCCGCCTCGATTTTGCGCGCGACGGTGATGAATCCGGAGTGCGCCACCATCCGGTGATCGGGTCGCACGCTGCGGCCCTGAATGTTCCAGGTGCGCAGCAATGTTTCAAAGGTTTGGATCAGGCCGAAGACAGCGGCGCGCTCCAGGGCCTCGACGGTCTGCATGATTTGCGGCACCGTCGGTACGTAACTCAAATAGAGTCCACCGGGCCGCAAGGCGTTCACGGCGTGCGGCACAACGCGCCAGGGCTCCGGTAAATCCAGCACGACGCGGTCGAACGGCGCATCGGTGGGGTCAATGCCCTCATAGGTGTCACGTTTGCGCACGGTCAGGTTGGCAACCGGCCCCAGATAGCGCTCGATATTCGTCATGGCCGTCCGGGCGAAATCATCGCGCGCTTCGTAGCTGACAACCGAGCCCCGCTCGCCGACCGCTCGCAGCAGCGCCATCGTCAGAGCGCCGGAGCCGGTTCCCGACTCGAAGACCCGCGCGCCGGGATAGATGTCGGCCCAGATCGTGATCATGGCGAGATCTTTGGGATAGATCACCTGGGCGCCGCGTGGCATTTTCAACACGTACTCGCTCAGGGTGGGCCGGAGGGCCAGCATGCGTTTGCCGCGCGAGAGCGTGACCAGCGAGCCGTCGGCCTTGCCGATCAACTCGTCGTGCGCGATCGTCTGCCCGCTATACTGAAACGTTTCCCCCGCTTTCAGCGTCAGGGCGTACTGCCGCCCTTTCTTGTCCACGAAATGAATGCGTTCGCCGTTCTTCAATTTCGACATACTGCGGTCATTCTAGGGGTCTCCCGCGGGCTTTGCAACACGAGCGCTCCGGGGCCTGTTGTTGACTCCATTCCAAGTGGGCCGTATGATCGATTGCAGTGTGTGAACCGCGTCGTTCCATCATCCGGGCGCGCGCTTCCAAGGAGTCGCCCATGCGCCGTCTTCCCTATCGCCTGTTTCTCATTGCCAGCATGCTGATCGGGCCTCTGGTGAGCCTCGGCTCCATGTGGCTTGCTCCTGCGTCGGGCGCCGGATCGCACGTTGTCGTGGCGACCTACGAAGGGGTGATCAATCCCGTCACAGCCGAGTATCTGCACGATGCCTTGGCCTTCGCCGACGCGAACCAGGCCCAGGCGCTGGTGGTGAAACTGGACACGCCGGGCGGCCTGGATACCTCCATGCGGCTCATCATCAAAGATATGACGAATGCCCCAATCCCAGTGGTGGTCTACGTGTCCCCCTCAGGCGGCCGCGCCGCCTCCGCGGGCGTTTTCATCACAATGGCGGCGCATGTGGCGGCGATGGCACCGGGGACCAACATCGGCGCGGCGCATCCGGTGGCGATGGGCGGCGGCGAGATGGACAAGACGATGAAGGAAAAGGTCGAGAACGACTCCGTGGCCTATATCAAGTCCATCGCCGAACAGCGCGGTCGCAACGTGAAATGGGCGGAAGACGCCGTGCGCAAGAGCGTGTCGGTAACGGAAAAAGAAGCGCTGGACCTCAAGATCATCGATCTCGTCGTTGAGGATATCCCGGTGCTGCTGACCAAACTCGACGGCCGGAAGGTGACACTTGCGAACGGGTCCGTCACGCTGCAGACCAAAGGGGTCGAGACGCGCTCATTTCCGATGGGCTGGCGGCTGGAGGCGCTGAAGGCCCTGAGCGATCCCAACATCGCCATGCTGCTGATGACGATCGGCACCATCGGCATCCTGGCCGAACTGTACAATCCCGGGGCAATTTTGCCGGGCATCGTCGGCGCGATCAGCCTGATCCTCGCCTTCTATTCGCTGCAATCGCTTCCCATCAACTATGCCGGCGTGCTGCTGATTATTCTTGGGATCGTGTTCTTCGTTCTCGAAATCAAAGTCACGAGCTACGGCTTGCTGACGCTCGGCGGGATTGCCGCCATGACGTTGGGCGGCCTGCTGCTCGTGAAGACCGATGCGCCGTTCATGCAAGTGTCGCTGTCGTTCCTGCTGCCGATGGTCGTCACCGCGGCGGCCATCATGTTCGGGATGGCCTGGCTGGCGATGAAAGCCCGGAGGCGGGTGCCGGTGACCGGCAAGGAAAGCATGGTCGGCGAGATCGCGATGGCCAAGACCGACGTGGCGCCGCACGGGCAGGTCTTTCTGCACGGAGAACTCTGGGAAGCCGTCAGCGAGCAGCCCATTAAGCGGGGAGACGAGGCGGAGGTCCGGTCTGTCGAGGGCCTGACGCTGAAAGTCGTCCCGCGTCACAAGTGATGTGCGCAAAGGAGAGACCGCCATGCAGTTTCTGATTCCGTTCATTCTGATCGCCGTCGTCATCTACAACAGCATCAAGATATTGATGGAGTACGAGCGCGGCGTGGTGTTTTTTCTGGGGAAGTTCCAGACGGTCAAGGGGCCCGGGCTGGTCTTTGTGCTGCCGATCGTCCAGCGGCTGATCCGGGTCAATCTTCAAACCGTTACGATGGAAGTGCCGTCTCAGGATGTCATTACCCGCGACAACGTGTCCATGAAAGTGAGCGCGGTGATCTTCGTGCGCGTGGTAGACCCGCAGCGAGCGATACTTGCGGTGCAGGACTATCTCTATTCGACCTCCCAGATCGCGCAGACGACGCTGCGCAGCGTGCTCGGGCAAAGCCAGCTCGACGACCTGCTCGCGAAGCGGGAAGAGATCAACGCGGAGCTTCAGCGCATCATTGACCAGCAGACGGAGCCCTGGGGTGTAAAAGTCTCGGCGGTGGAGGTCAAGAATGTGGACCTGCCGCAGGAGATGCAACGGGCGATTGCCAAGCAGGCGGAAGCCGAACGCGAACGGCGCGCGAAGGTGATCCATGCGGAGGGCGAATTTCAGGCGGCGCAGAAACTTTCCGATGCGGCCGCTGTGATCGGCCAGCATCCGGCGGCACTGCAACTGCGGTATCTTCAAACCCTGGTGGAAATCGCCGCCGAGAAAAACTCGACGACGATTTTCCCCGTCCCCATTGATGTACTTTCGGCGCTCATGAAGTATTTTGAGAAAAAGGACTAGCGTCGTCCTGTCCAAAAATCTCTTTCTCGGTCAATGGGTTGGGCGGAAGTTTTTATCCGCCCGCCCTTGATTTCAAGCCCACACGACTTACCTTTCGATCTACACATCCGTGATGAATTTGAATGCGTAGTCTCTGTGTAAGACGTTGAGTTCTCGGAACACATAAGTCGTTATAAATACAAGGATTTCTCACTGATCTGAAAAGAGCGAATCTTTTGGACTGGCCGAGGCTCTATATGGACTATAGAGGGAAAAGAGGGTCGGGAGAGGAGCGACAGGATACCAAGGCCGGAGGGTACGTTATGAAGAAAGAATACCCAGTAGAGACAGAAGCGGCGGTGGGGCTGGCTGTGGAGGAAGATGATCCTCAAGCCGGAGACTTGCTCGACCGTATCGAGCGAGGCAGCGGCGTGTCGGCTGAGAAGGACGAAGCGACGGAAGAGAAGGGAAAGAGAAAGGCCGCGTCCACCGACAGAGGGTCGGCAGGGCCTTTTGAGCTGGAGTCTATTTACTTCCGCTCGTTCGGCGAACGGCCGCTGCTGAATCGCGAGCAGGAAGTCGCGCTTGCGAAGCGGATCGATCGGGCCGATCACGCCATCCGTGCCGCCCTTCGGGAAGTGGCCGCGCTCGCCGCGCACATGCGCAAGACGGACAATCTACGGGATGCGATGCACGAGCTGCATGAGGTGCGCGGATTGAGCGGCCTCTCCGCGACAGCCCTGGGGAAGGCGGAGGCGGCCCTGCTCGCGGTGCTGCAGGAAGCCCGCGGACCGAGCAAGGTTGCGGCCCAGCGGGTGAAGCAATTGAGCCGCTGCCGGCGGCAGATCCGCGAGGCGCGCGTGGAATTCGAGCGCACCAAGGACGAAATGGTCCGGTACAATTTGCGGCTGGTCGTGGACATCGCCAAGCATTACAACGGCCGTGGATTGGGGCTGTTGGATCTGGTGCAGGAAGGCAACATCGGGCTGATGAAGGCCACCGAGCGATTCCAGTACCGTAAGGGATTCAAGTTCAGCACCTACGCGACCTGGTGGATTCGCCAGGGCATCACGCGCGCGCTGGCCGACCAATCGCGGACCATCCGGCTCCCCGTGCACCTGACCGAGGCGTCGAACCGGATTCTCCGCGCGTCGCGCCGGCTGGTGCAACGGCTTGGCCGGGAGCCGAAGATCGGCGAACTCAGTGAGACGCTTCGCCTGCGCCCGGAGAAGATCCAGGAGACGATGCAGCCGTTCCAGGAACCTGTCTCGCTGGACAACCCGGTCGGCGACGGCGATACCCAACTGGGCGACCTGATCGCGGACAGCCAGGCGCTGCCGCCGGACGCGCACATCAACCGGATCGAGGAGACGCGCGAGATGGACCGGATCCTGTCCACTTTAACGCCGCGCGAACAGCTCGTGATCCGAATGCGGTTTGGCATCGGGCAGGATGAGCCGTTCACGTTGGAGCAAGTCGGCCAGCAACTATTCGTGACGCGCGAGCGGATCAGGCAGATCGAAGCCAAAGCGCTCAAGAAACTCAAAACGCCGGAAATCCGGCAGATGTTCGCGTCCATCAGATAAGCGTGTCGCGAGCGCGATGTGAACGGGCGAGGCCTCGGCCTCGCCCGTGTTGTTTGAGCCGGATGTCCCTTCCTCCGTCATCAGATTTGTGAGAGAATGCCCGCCGGTTTGCTGGAGGGAGAGCCGAGATGGCGCGAGACAGTCGGCACACAGCATTCGTGACCGGGGCCATGCTGCTTGCATGGCTCGCATGTTTCCCGGGGACCAGCGCCCACGCCCAAAATGGCGCCCAGCCGGCCAAACCGAAAGATCTGTCCGTGCCCGCGGTCGTGGCGGCGGTCAGGCCCTCCGTGGTGACCATCCTCGCCCGCGGCGTCCCGCCCGTATCGGCTCAGCACGGGTTCCCTTCCGGTTCCGGCTTCATTATCGACGAGAAGGGCTACATCCTCACGAACAATCATCTCGTCGAAGGGGTCAAGAGCCTGGTCGTCGGCTTGCCGACCGGGCGGCTGACGCCGGGCCGCGTCGTGGCGCGCGATTTTCTGCTGGATCTGGCGCTCGTGAAGATTTCGGCTACCGATCTCGTCGCAGTGACGCTCGGCCAGTCGTCGCTGCTCCAGATCGGCGAGACCGTCATCGCCATCGGCAATCCGTTAAAAGGCGGCTCTTCCGTGACGGTCGGTGTCGTCAGCGCGGTGGACCGCTCGATCCTGACCCCGGACGGCGAAACGCTCTATGACCTCATCCAGACAGACGCCACCACCAACCTCGGCAACAGCGGAGGGCCGCTGGTGGATCTGTCGGGCCGCGTGGTCGGGATCAACACGGCGGCCGCCCCGTCGGCACAGGCCATCAGCTACGCGATTTCCATGGATGTCGCCGCTCCGTATATTCAATCGATGCTGGTTCGGGGGACGGTCTTGCGCCCGGATGTCGGCTTTGTGCCGGTGACTGTCACGCCGAGCGTGGTGGTCAGCTTCAATCTGGACATCGATCGCGGCGTGCTTGCCGCCCAGTTGGACCCGACCAAGCATCTGGGACGGCTTGGCATGCAAAGCGGCGACGTGATCACCGCCGTGGATAACATCGAGATCTATAATATGGGGGACTTCTGGCACGCGTACCTCAGTCCCGCCGACAAAGCTCCGGCGAAACTGACTGTCTTCGGAAAAAAAGGGCCATTCTCGGTTTCACTGCCTCGGCCGCTGTCGCTGCCGGTGAATCGATGAGGCCGACAGCGGCGCATAGTCCTGGCACCGGGAGAGCTCTCGCCGCTGCGGGCGTGCCTGGCGCGCTGATCCAGCATGGGCGTCTGGACTATGAAACGGCGTGGGCGCTTCAGCATCGGCTGGTCGAAGACCGACTCGCCGGTCGGTGTCCCGACACGCTGCTCCTGCTCGAACACGAACCGGTGTTTACGGTCGGGCGAACGGCTCACGCGGAACATTGGGGCGGCGATGAAGATGCCACGCATGTGGCCGACATCCCCGTGTATCGTACAGAGCGGGGCGGGTCAGTGACTTATCATGGTCCCGGCCAGATCGTCGGATACCCAATTCTAAAACTGAATCAATTTTGCGGGGGTCCCAAGGCCTATGTGCGGATGCTGGAAGAGGTGGTTATCCGCACGCTGGCCCAATGGGACGTCACCGGCCGGCGTGCTGAGAAATTGCCCGGTGTCTGGGTGGGCGACGAACGGCCGGCGAAGATCGCGGCGGTCGGTACACGCATCGAACGCGGAGTCACAATGCACGGATTTGCGCTGAACGTCGCCGTGGACCTGGCGCCGTTTGCGCAAATTGTGCCCTGCGGTATTGCTGGTTGTCGCGTGACCTCGATGGCAGAAATGCTGGAGGATCCCGTCGATCTGGCCGAGGTTCGCCGGTGCGTGGCCGAACAGTTTGCCGATGTCTTTGGACTGGAATGGACGGAGCCATGACGATGACGCACGCCCTTCCGCAGGAGATGGACAATCATACCTTCCGGCTCGCCGTGGCGCAGTTCGATCGTGCGGCGGAATTGATGCAGCTCGACCCGAACCTTCGTCAGCGCCTGAAGCTGCCGGATCGCTCGCTGGTCGTGAGCGTGCCTGTCCGGATGGACGACGGCCGCGTGGAAGTCTTCACCGGCTATCGCGTGATTCACGATTCCTCGCGCGGGCCGTCGAAGGGCGGCATACGCTACCATCCCGGCGTGAACCTAGGCGAGGTCGCAGCGCTGGCCATGTGGATGACGTGGAAGTGCGCGCTGGCCGGCCTGCCCTACGGCGGAGCCAAGGGGGGCGTCCAGGTGGACCCCAAGGCGCTCTCGCGCGGCGAGCTGCAGCGGTTGACGCGCCGGTATGCAGCCGAGATCTTTCCATTCATCGGTCCGGACAAGGACGTGCCGGCCCCCGATGTGGGCACCGACGCCCAGGTCATGGCCTGGATCATGG
>JBGPNZ010000098.1:0-7993 GCA_041487795.1 Nitrospiraceae bacterium | reverse complement strand
CGGGCCGTCGAGTGAGATCACAGTCACGGTTGACGACACGACGAAGAAGGTCACGCTCACATGGACACAGACGCCGGGCGCAACGGGATACAAGATTTATCGCACCGCAACCCCCGGCACGTATGGAGCCTCTGTGTTGCGGACAACAATCGGCTCTGGCGCGACGGTAACATTCCTCGATGACGGCTCAGCAACATCAACAGGCACGCCTCCATTAGTCAACACGACGAATCTGTGGTTCCGTTCCGCTGTGCTCTCGGGCGCTGGGGCCGGAGGCGTCTGGTCTCCGACTGGCGTCTGGTACTGGCGCATCGCAGCCTACGATTCGACGGGAGCGTTCATCGGTGGCTCACAGGAAATCTCAGTCAACGTCGATGTCTCGACAAAGAAGGTCACGCTCACATGGGTTGCGTTCCCAAATGCGACGACGTACAAGGTCTATCGCACACAGTCATCAGGGGTATACACCTCTCCGGCGTTCGTGGCGACCATCACTAGCCCTACGGTCACGTATGATGACACCGGCATCGCACTAACGGCTGGCACGCTCCCGTCTCAGGTAACGTACAACGTCCCACCGACGACGTTCACGGCAGGCTCCTCGCCGCTTGCATTCGGCAATATCGCTATCGGGCAGGAGGGGTTCTACTGGTTGAATCGCATCGTGACAAGCGGCACGCCTGAAGTCGGAAACCCTAGACAAGCGGTCGTGCAGATCGCGGAGACCTCATAATGGCGACGAGCATCAAGGAAGCATTTGGAACGGCATCGCAGGCGATCACGTGCTCGCTTGCTCCGGGTGGTGTCGGCCTCGTCCAAGGTGGCGTGCGTGAGTCAGTTGCCATCGACAACACTACCGACCTGTTCCAAGACGCTGAAGTCGAGATAGCCGTCAAGTTGCAAGCCGGTACGCCAGCCGCACAGAAGAGCATCAACGTCTATATCGCCATTTCTCAGGACGGAACTAACTTCACTGACAACGCGACCGGGGCTGACGCCTCCCTCACGCTGCGCTCCCCGACGAATTTGTTCGGGCCATTCAGGATTCAGACCCCGACCTCGGGGGCGTTGACGTACAGGGGGGTCATTCCGTCAGTCGTGGCAATAATTGGGGGCACGCACCTGCCGCCCAAATGGTCCATCATCATCGAGAATCAAACCAACATCACGTTTGACACGACAGAAGGCAATCACACGAAGGTCTATCGCGGTCAGTTCGCAACGACTGCGTAGTGTGTAGGTAGCCGATGCCCCGTCCAGTCTTTCCGTATCAGTGGGGGAGGTTCAAGCCGCCGCCGGGCTCTACGGTTGACCCCGGCCATCCGTGGGCACAGGGGCTTGTCCTCGCGCTCCTAGCGAACGAAGGCGGCGGGACGTTGCTTTACGATGCTCTGCGACGGCAATCCCCGCTTACTGCTGTCGGCTCTCCGAATTGGGCACCGGCCGTCCCCACAGGGTTTCACGGCAAGTCGTTCGCCGCCGACGTGAGCAACTACTTCGCTGGCGGGGCGATCCTTACCAGCGATACCTTCTCCATGCTCGCTGGCGTAACTCCGAACGGCTTCACGGTTGCAGAAATCCTCGGCGACAGCGTCAGCGCCGCGCCGAACTTGCGCATGGACACGAGCGGTTTCGCGAAACTCATGCTCGTCAAGGCCGCCACCGCCGTGATCGTGGCTGGCGCGACAACGCTCGTCGCTGGCCTGCCGTACGTCGCTGGCTGCACCCACAAGGCCAGTAGCACGGCCAAACTGTTCCTCAACGGGTACATTGACGGAACCGGCACGGGAACGACGTTCTCTCATGGCAATTTCCAGGTTGGCGCGTCGACCGGAGAGGGCTTCGGATTCAACGGAGGGACAATTAGTTTCGTTTATCTCTGGGACGGCGTTGCGCTCCCAGATGAGTACATGATCAAACTCTCGCAGGACATCTACGGGTTCATCCGTCGTCCTGCACGCGTCTGGGCTATTCATTTTGTGGAGGGTGAACTCACTCCCGACGCTGGGGCGTTGAGTCTTACAGGTTACGCCCCGGCCTTCTTGGAGAGATACATCACTCCCGGCGCTGGGGCGTTGGCCGTCACAGGTGCTACCCCGGTCGTGAATATCGGCATCCGTATTACGCCAGACACAGGTGCTCTAAATGTCACGGGCTCAGCGCCGAGCGCTTCCTCTACGACTTTCATTCGTCCAAATGCAGGTGCGCTCTCAGTTGTCGGTACTACTCCAAATCTGAACCGGCTCATTCCGGGTGTCGGTGCGCTGACTATCGTGGGGGTGGCCCCTGTCATCACCAACGTAGCGATTTTCCCGGCGACGGGTGCGCTCTCTATCGAAAGCGCTGCCCCCACTATAAACGTAGAGTTTCTGCCGCTCTTGTGGAATATTTTCGTTCCGCTCAACGCGCAGTTGCCTGTTGCGTGGACGATTATCCCCATCACGTCTGCGAGTCTACTTACGCTCACGTGGAGCATAATACAGGAGATGTCAGGGCTCAATCTTGCGTGGAACGTCAACCCAGACATTCTATCTCCGTTCGATGAGGACATTCAGAAGCCGGTCGCTACAGCGACGAAGACAACACCATGACTGTCGTGAATCTTGCGCCATCTAAGTTCCGCATTGAATCGACAGTCGAACTGTCCTCAAGCCTTTACAGCGCAGAGACGCCGGATTCCGAACTCTATCGGGCGGCAGCGCGCACGGATCAAATGAACCTCTCGATGGGACTGCTCGATGACACACTCACCCCGCTGACGATTGCACAAATCATCGGCGGCACTATCGACGAGTACGAGATCACTGTCACACCATCATCACTGGTCGGACGGGTGCGTGGACGTAATCAGGCCGCACGGGCGCTCGACACGACATTCAACAAAAAATATCTGCGGACGCCGATCACTCCCGTCCTCGCGAGCGCGGTGGTGCCTCTTGTAGATTCGGTAGGGAATGTGTTGCCGGTCGTGCCGACAGTTTACGGACGCTTCATGGCTTCTCACGTTGCTGGTGAGGCGTGCTCGTTTGCCGGGGTTGGTCTTTCATGGCAAATACCCGACTACGAACTGCTCGTTGACTTCACAGCGAGCGGCCGGGTTATTGACATCCTGCACACACTTGTTGCCCCGTGGGTGCTTGTTGAGCCGTTCCGCGCGGACATCTACGTTGAAGGCGATACGCTGTACGTCAAGCCGCGACCGTTCCCCATCACTGCGCCGAACTACTCGTTCACGCTTGCGGACGCGAGGCGTAATCAGATCACAATTCGCAAGCGCCCTGCCCGTCGTGTAGGGACCGTTACGCTCAGGGGAGCGCGAGTTGGTGTTGGTATGACCGGCCCTAGTGGTGCCGGTGGACTAAGTGGTGGACCGTTTACTTCGGGGGAGCAGGTCGAGACAGAACTACACGAGTCATTTGATCCGGCAGGCAACTTGATCACGCGAGTTTCGAAAATCTCTACCTACCGTCTGCCCGATCACGTGCTGACGAAACAGGAGAAAGCCACCTACGCAACATCCACAAATGAGGAGACCGGGGAAAGCACTTTTGGTCGCGCTGAAGGTGAACTGATCATTAACGAGTGGACGACGGTACAGTACGATCAGCGTGGCGCAATCTCTCAGGCGCGTCAACTATCACAGATTGTCCAGATTGACCGTGTAGACCCGGACGACCCGGACAAGGTTGATCGCATCTGGGAAACAGACACTACGGAGTTCAACTATGACGTGCTTCGATTTCTAACAGGCACGACAACAAAGAAGCAGAAGTTTAATCTTGAAACGCATACTCTTGATGACTCAGAGTTGATCGTCAAGACTTTGACCGACGTCGGGCCACTCTTGGTAGAGCAAATCGTCGAGACGTATGACATCACGACAACACCACCTGGGCTGAGACAACGTGACGTGCAGACGAATGGTGGGCATCGGCCAGGTGGGCCGGGGCGCTCGACTCCGATCAAATCGCCGGGCAACGCGGACAAGGGTGGCAGTGAGCAGATCACGCTCATTCGGCAAATCAATACGGAGATCGACGCCGTTGACGTGGTCTATCAGAATGAAAATCTGAATCTGTCGCAGTTGCAAGTGATCATGAATCAGTTCGTGGCTGCTGCGTCACTCTGGGAGTATGAGATTCTCTTTCAGGGCGTTGCGATGCCGTGGCTCAAACGTGGCGCAACCGTGCAGTTCACAAACATCTACGCAGAAGACGGCGTGACACCCTTGCCTCTGCCGAACCTCTACATCACTGAAGTCCGTTCCGAGTATGACGAGAGCAAGGTAGATGCCGAGCAGGTGTCGTCAATCCGCGCGTTCGGATGGAGTGCGGTCTGATGGCAATCCGCACGCTGATCATAATGTTGAACGACATCCAGCAAGGCGGCGATCCGGCTTCCCTGCGTCCCGATGCTATAACGGGAGTGCGTCAAGAAGTCGGTGGTGTACAGACGGGTCCAGCAGGCAGAGGCTTCTTCGAAGAAGTGCCAATCATCAACATCTTCGAAACGAGCGGGGGGACAATCGTAACCCCAAACGGCACGGCTGCTCTTGCTGGGCAAGCGACGGATGAGCCATTCTCGGCTGGCACGCTTGTCTATGCTTCTCAGATGTCAAACGGCGAGTGGCTGATCCACGGGTCGGTGAAATAGTCATGCCTATCATGGACTCGCCCCAGCGGACGTTGGCTGGAATTCTTGATCGCATACAGAAAGTGCAGCCGAATGCCGCTAACGCTGACCCGTCGACGCAGAAGCCTCATATCGAATCGCTGCCAATCGACGCTGTGAATGGTGGCGGGCTCTACACCGTGCAGGGCCGGGTCATCCCGGCGAGCGGGAACGCCAGTCTTGAGGCGGGAGAATTAGTCCCGGTCGCGTTCAAGAACGGCCAGCCGTGGGTCATTGTCGCTCATAATGCTCGCCGCGCGCAGTTTGCCCCGCCAGTAGGGGCCGTCCTTGCCGGAGCCGTTGAGATGCTGTTCATCTCCACGAACCCGGCCACCGCCAAAACCGACGTATTCTTCCGCAACATCGACCAAGTGACGGCGCTGAACCTTGACGCGCTGCTGCCCGGAATTATACCGACGGCCGTGCGATGGGGAGACGACACCAAGAACTTCTTGGTCTTCAACGACGTGGCAAAGCATGTCTATGTCTTCACGCTTAACCGCACGCCCAACAAAACCCTACAGCCGCAGCAGAAGGCGAAGGCCACGCTGTCACAGCAGATCGACCTGACCACCATCGAGTCTTATTTCACCGCGACCGTAGAGTTCATCGGTGGGCCGTCTTATTCTTTCCCTTTCCAGCCGTTCATGGCCGACTTCACCGCCTTCTTCAGTGCCTTCGGGGGAGGCTACAACGTGCTGGTCCAGTCGAACTCGATCACTCCATTCTTTGACTTGGTACTGGACGAGCGTGGGCACCTGCTGGTCGTCCTCAACCTGAACGCCACCGCGACGCCCGCCGGCTTTCCGACCGTGAGTTACGACCCCCTCGACCACGTGAACGTCGGGGTCGTCGACGCGACTGCGAGGGTCGTGCTGACGAACATCCCGGCAGAGGTCGGCACCAACTTTCCGAATGTTGACACCCGGACGATCATCCGCGACCTTTTGATCCTCAAGGCAGACAAGGGCCAGATCGTGCGGAGGATGGACGGGCTAGAGACGCACTTCCCCGGCTTGCCGGGCCGTAACTTCAAGGAGACCATCTCCGGCGCTGGGATCGTAACGCTGGTCGTCTCGGACGTTCTCGACGCTGTGGCCCCGAACGCGGGGCTGATTGACTGGAACTTTCGCCGCATCGTCTGGCAAACGCCAAACGTCGATCACGACTTCAGCGTCAAGATGACCGACCTCGTAACCGGGGCGACCGCAGTAATCGACGCTGCCGGGGTGGTCTCGCCCGGCGGCTATGGCTGGCGCAACAGATACAAACTCCTACACCCGGACTTCCTCTATGACTACGACGAGGCCGACCTGTTCATGCTCGCCGCTTGGGACCGCAAGACTGGCTCCATCACGCTCGACGCAGCCAAGCCGGGATTCCCCAAGGTCTTCGACGACAAGCCGATGGATGACATAGTGAGGCTCAAAAAGTTGCCTGCCAACATCGCCCTGCCAGGTCCGTCGTTCTACCAGATCAAAGTCAGCCTACAATTCATCAACGACAAGACCGTGCTGAGCCCCGTCGGCCGATTCTTCAAGGAGGCTTGATCGCGCGTTATGAAAATATGCGCCCGCGTGGTTCAGATACTCAAGCCTGCCTGCTGGCATGAAGCACTTCAAGTGGTGTTGCTTGCCCTTGCTGGCCTCCTCGTTATGTCGGCTACTGTCATGTTCCTGTCTCACTCAGCGTTACCGGCTGAGGAAATTCAGTTGGACTCAAGGATCAACACCTATCGAATCACTCAGTTGGAAAAATCGGTCGAGGAAATCAAACAGCAGCATGATCGGCTCACGTCGCTCATGTTGACTACGTTGGGGGCAATAATCGCCAACATTGGAATCTACTTGTTCACTCATCGACGAAACAGCAAAACCATGCCGGACAGATGAGAAAGGAACTACATTATGAACGGACGGCTTTACCGGACGTACCAAGAGATTCGCCGCATGTTCCCGGCGCTTGTGATCGCCATCGCAGTGATCTATCTGCGCAGGAGCGGGACGATTCCAGCCAACGACCCGCTGATGACGATGCTGCACCGGCTCGCGCTCGGAACGCTCGGCTTCTGCACGGCTCACATCGTCAGACAGCCAGCGTTCCCGTATCTTGATCTGGAAGAGGCGCTGAGATCACGAGACTCTGGCCGCGCGATTGCGTCGGCCATTCTCGTCGGGCTGATCTATCTCGGCTTCATCATCGGCGCAACTTTGGGCCTTTGATGGGAGGGAAACATGGCAAAGAAGAAACGCTCGGCGCTCAGGGTGTTGAACGACGAACTCTCAGTCTGGCAGAAAGTGCTCGGGCTCATCATCAGCGGCGCTGCGGTCCTCGGAGTCCTGTACGGCGCGTATGTCGCTATTGACAGTCATTGGGTGCTATCGACTGTCTACGCGATGGACGCGAAGCAACTAGGTCAGCGCCTTGACCGTACCGACCTCGCCATCCTTGACGGTCAGTTGAGCGACGTGCAGGGGAAGGTCATCTCACTTGAAGAAAAGAAGGCTCTGTCCGAGCCCGAGCGTGCGTACTTGCGTACCCTCAAAGACCGAGCCGACAGCCTGAAAGAGCAAATCTCAGAGATCAAGCAACGCGCAAAAGCGCCACAGGCGAAATGATGGTAGCCGTGCTCATCTCTATCGCCCTGCTTGGCTTCGGCTGCCAGCAAGCGCCGCAGATGAAGAGTCCAGAATATGCCGCCGCCGTCGCGATAGCCGCACCCGTCGCTCCGCGTGCTCCTGACCCGCGCATTCCAGTCGAGGCGATGAAGTACCGCCGTATGATCATCAAGATTTGGCAATACTACTTCGGTCTCGACGAGACACCAGCCACGGGCTTCGCCCAGATTCACCAAGAGTCACGGTTCAAAGCGACCGCATTGTCCCCTGTCGGTGCTGAAGGGCTCGGGCAGTTCATGCCGTCGACGGCTGCATGGATCAATGGGCTACTCCCGGCCGATGTCCGTGCTGCGTGTCACGACAAGATGGGTTGCCCAGAAGACCCATCGTGGGCGATCAACGCGATGAGTGATTTCGACTGGCGGCTCATGAAATCATTGTCGTGGGGCATTGACGACGACAACCGCTGGGCGCTCGCGCTCTCTGCTTACAACGGTGGAGAAGGCTGGATCAACAAAGAACGCCGTGCGTGCCAAGCAGTCTCAGCGTGTCGCCCCGATACATGGTGGGACAACATCGAGCGCCACTGTGTACGCTCAGAAAGTGCTTGCCAAGAGAACCGAGGTTATCCTAGAGTCATCTTGCGTAGTTGGAAGCCCCTCTACGTGGCTTGGCTCTCAACCTGAAAGGGGGAATCACATGCT
>JBGPNZ010000097.1:0-8029 GCA_041487795.1 Nitrospiraceae bacterium | reverse complement strand
TCAATCGCCTTCAGGACTCTCTCCAGATGCGCCGTGTCCTGCACCTCAACCACAAAATCGAGGATGGCCTTTCGATTCTCGCTGGTGGCAATTTCGGCACGCGTGATGTTGGCCTCCGCGCCGGAGATGGAGGACGACACGTTGGCCAGCACGCCGGGTTTGTCCACCGCGACGACCGAGACCTTGACGGGATGCGTGCTGGGAGTCGTGAAATCCCATTCGACGTCGACCAAACGATCCCGGTCATAGTCCAACGCATCGAGATTCGGACAGCCAACCGCGTGAATCGTTAGGCCGCGACCTCTGGTAATATAGCCCATGATCCGGTCGCCAGGGACCGGATTGCAGCATCGGGACAGCTGCATGAGCAGGTCGCGCCCACCCTTGACCTTGACGCCCCTCTCTTCGTCTTTTGCGCCGGGAGCGCGTTCTGCTACAGGCGCGACGGCAACGGGGGGAGCTTCCGCAGAGGCCGGCGCCAACAGCCAGCTCGCTACCTCTGAAGCTGCCACGCGCCCGTAGCCGATGGCAGCCGCCAGATCATCAAGGCTGTCAAATCCGGACTTCCGCGCGGCTTCCAGCAAGCGGTCCGATTTCAGCGTCTGAGCCGGCGGCAGATCCTGCCGCTTGAATTCCCGTTCCAGGAGACGCCGGCCGACCTCGATGCTGCGCTTCTGCTGCTCGGCTTTCAGCCAGTGTTTGATCTTGGTTTTGGCGCGGGAAGTCCGGACGAATTTCAGCCAATCCTTGTGCGGCACCTGCGTGGACGAGGTCAGAATCTCCACCGTGTCGCCGCTTTTGAGCTGGTGCTTCAAGGGCACGATCTTCCCGTTCGCCTTGGCCCCGACGCAACGGTCTCCGATCTCCGTATGAATGGCGTACGCGAAGTCCACCGGCGTCGAGCCAAGCGGCATTTCCTTGACCAGCCCTTTCGGCGTGAACACATAGACGACATCGTGAAACAGATCCAGCTTGACGGAATCCATGAACTGGCGGTTGTCGGCGAGATCCTGATGCCACTCGACGAACTGGCGCAGCCAACTGAAGGCTTTGCCCTCCTGATCGTCGATCGTGCCGTGCTCTTTGTATTTCCAATGCGCGGCGATGCCGTACTCGGAGATCCGGTGCATCTCCTCCGTCCGGATCTGAAACTCGACGCGTTCGCCTTTCGGACCGATGACCGTGGTATGGAGCGACTGATAGAGGTTCGACTTGGGAATCGCAATGTAGTCCTTGAACCGGCCCGGCACCGGACGCCAGAGGGAATGGATCAGTCCCAGGGCCGCATAACAATTCATTTTCGTATCCGTGATGATGCGGACGGCCGCCAGATCGTAGACTTCGTCGAAGGACACCGCCTGGCGTTCCATTTTCTGGGAAATCCCGTACAGATGCTTGGGCCGCCCCTGCACTTCTCCATTCAATCCCGCTTCGATCAGCGCCTGTTTCACGAGCTGGATGACATCCTGAACGTACTGCTGCCGCTCTTCGTCGCGCTTGGCCACGCGCATCTTCAGTTCGGCAAAGGCGTCCGGCTTCAGCGCTTTGAGGCACAGATCCTCCAACTCGTTCTTCATCCATCCGATGCCGAGCCGGTTGGCCAGCGGCGCGTAGATTTCAAGCGTCTCCTGGGCAATCTGCCTCCGCCTGGCTTCCTGCAGATGCTCCAACGTGCGCATGTTATGGAGCCGGTCTGCCAGCTTGATGAGAACGACCCGGATGTCGTCCGCCATCGAAAGCACCATTTTTCTGAAATTTTCAGCCTGCTTTTCCTCGTAGTTCCGGAACGGAATCTTCCCGATTTTGGTCACGCCGTCGACCAGATGCACGACATCTTTGCCGAACTCCTTCTCCAACTCGTCCGGGGTCGCCAGCGTGTCTTCCAGCGTGTCGTGCAGCAGTCCAGCCGCCACGGCGGTGACATCCGAACGCAACATGGTCAGCACGCCGGCCACGGCCAGCGGATGCTGCAGGTAGGGTTCGCCGGACCGCCTCATCTGGCCTGCATGCGCTTTCTCGGAAAAGGCGTAGGCTCGACGCACCAACTCCACATCCGCATGCGGGTTGTAGCTTTGGACCCGGCTGATCAGTTGATCGAGATTTGTGATCGTCTCGTTCGGCATGGCGGACATCGGCAACCGTCGGTTGGACTCCCGCCAGGTCTGCCCAACGCACAGGACGTCAGGCATGCACCTGTCGGATGGAAAATCGCAACTTGCTGAATTTAAAGAAGATACTAGACGGTCAAGAAATGTTTGTCAAATAAGCCCGTGGGAGCGGCGCGGGTGAATACGAAACGGGAACGGAAGAAAAACCAGGAAGCGTGAGAGCAGGCGAGCCTTACTGCCCGCCCTTTTGCACGTAGTTTTTCACGAACTCTTCGGCGTTTTCTTCGAGGACGTTGTCGATTTCGTCCACAAGCTTGTCAATTTCCTCTTTCAGCTTCTTGCCGGACTCGACAACCTTGGGATTCGGCTTGACGTCCTCTTTGGCCTGAGTATCTTTTTTGGACTCTGATTTTCGCTCCTGCTTTTCCATCGGAGCACCTCCTGCCACCCGGTACACCCGCGCAAGGAACGCGTAACATCTGTTCTACGCGTAAAATCAGGATACCCCCAGGCCTCTTCGCCCGTCAAGCAAACCGTCGTTGCCGCGCAACGCCTGGTGACTAGACGATCAACGACACGATCAGCAGCGCCACGATATTGATCACCTTGATCATGGGATTGATCGCCGGGCCGGCCGTGTCCTTGTACGGGTCGCCGACCGTGTCGCCGGTCACCGCCGCCTTGTGCGTGTCGCTGCCTTTCTTGCCCTGCTCTTCGATGTACTTCTTGGCATTGTCCCAGGCCCCGCCGCCGCTGGTCATGGAGATCGCGACGAACAGACCGGTCACGATGCTGCCCACCAGCATACCGCCGAGCGCCTGCGGACCCAAAATGATACCGACGAGGATGGGAGACACAACAGGGATCAATCCGGGAACCATCATTTTTTTGATGGCGGCCTGCGTGACAATGTCGACGCAGGTGCCGTACTCGGGTTTGCCGGTTCCCTCCATAATCCCTTTGATCGTCCTGAACTGCCTGCGCACCTCTTCGACCACGAGACCGGCCGCCTCCCCCACGGCTTTCATGCAGAGAGCCCCGAAGATAAACGGCAGCATGCCACCCAGGAAGAGTCCGACCAGAACGAGAGGATTGGAGAGGTCGAAGGTGCTCGCCCCACTGCCTTTGCCCACTTCGCGCGCGTATTCGGCAAATAAGACCACCGCCGCCAATCCAGCCGACCCGATGGCATAGCCTTTCGTCACCGCTTTCGTCGTGTTCCCGACGGCATCCAATGGATCGGTGATGTTCCGCACCTCTTTGCCGAGATGGGCCATTTCCGCGATACCGCCTGCGTTGTCGGTAATCGGACCAAAGGCATCGATCGCCACGACAATCCCCGCCATCGAGAGCATCGATACGGCAGCCACGGCGACCCCGTACAACCCACCGGACGCCGCGCCGCCGCAAATCCAGTAGCTGCCAAGAATCGCCGCTCCGATGACGACGACAGGCCAAGCCGTGGCCTGCATCCCAATGGCGAGCCCCGCGATAATGTTCGTCGCATGGCCCGTTTCGCTGGCCTTCGCAATGGCCTTCACAGGCGCATAGCTCTTGGACGTGTAATAGTCCGTAATAAACACCAGCGCGAGCGTCACCACCAAGCCCACCAACGCGGCAATGTAGTAGCTCGTGCCGCTGACGCCCCCGACTCCTTCCATGATCCTGGTGGTGATCGGGAAAAACGCGGCCGCTGCAATCCCGCCAGCGACGAAGAGACCCTTGTAGAGCGCGGACATGATCCCGCCACCCGGGCCGACTTTCACGAAGAGGATGCCGATGATCGTCGCAAAGATCGTCACCGCGCCGAGCGCGAGCGGGTAGAGAATCGGCGCACTCTGTCCTTTGAACAGAGAGAAGGCCAGCACCATCGCCGCCACCGTCGTCACCGCGTAGGTCTCGAACAGGTCGGCCGCCATGCCGGCGCAGTCGCCGACATTGTCGCCCACGTTGTCCGCGATGACCGCCGGGTTGCGAGGGTCGTCCTCCGGAATCCCCGCTTCGACTTTCCCGACGAGGTCTGCGCCGACGTCCGCCGCTTTCGTATAGATACCACCGCCCACACGGGCAAACACCGAAATCAAACTCCCGCCGAACCCAAGACTCAGCAACGCATGGATCGCCTTTTCCTGCCCCGCAAACTGCGATGCCACCGTATAGAAAGTGGTGATGGCCAGCAAGCCTAAGCCGATCAACAAGAGCCCCGTCACCGCACCGCCACGGAAAGCCACGGTCAGCGCCGCATTCATCCCTTTATGGGCAGCCTGGGCCGTCCGGACGTTCGCGCGCACCGCGATGACCATGCCGACATAGCCGGCAAGCGCCGAAGCTCCGGCCCCAACGAGAAAGCCGATGGCCGTGAGCATGCCGAATTTATCAGAGGCCGCGCCTGCCGCCCACAGGATCACAAACAGCACGGCCGCCACGATGCCGACCGTTTTGTACTGACGATTCATATAGGCGCCGGCGCCTTCCTGGATGGCCTTCGCAATTTCCTGCATCTTCGGGTTGCCGGCGTCGAGTTTGAACACCCACATGGCTAGGTACAGGCCGTAGGCAATGCCGGTCACCGCCGCGATTAACGCAAACGTGACAATCACTGAATCGCTCACTTCAATCTCCTCCCATACGTTAAGGGGCTCTTCTGTTACGCGGCATCCATCGCTTCAACCCATCCAAACCACATGATTTAGAAGGGGAAACGCAGGATGGTCCAGATTCGGTTTATGCAGCAAACTGTCTGAAAAGTCGGGCCATTCTATACAGATGCCCGGAGGGTATCAAGACAAAATACTGGAACGCCTGGCAGAGAAGCTCTGCGCAACGCCACACCGCTGCGCCTAGCCCGCATTCTTCATGAGGGTTCGTGACGAAACCGCTCAGACGCCTGGCGAGACGGGCGCGTGGAGCCGCGAGGAAGGGAAGCAGCCTTGAACAGGCTGGTGACCGACCGAGCGGCGAGCCCGCCCGCCTGGACGCGCCAAGCCAGCGGCCAGGCTTGTCGTAGCGGTGTATCGGCGGTTGCAGTAGAAGCCGTCATGAATAATGCGGGCTAATCCAGCCAATCTTTTTCTTTCAGTTTCCGCGGGAGATATTTCTTGGTGAGGTATTGAAAATCCTTGTTGGCGAGGGAGTCCAGTTCGTACTTGAGCCCGCTCGCGAGCATCCGTTTGATCTCCGCCTGCCACGCCGGTTTCTGAAACCACTGATAGTTGAGCAGTTCCTTCGCGCGCGTGATGTCTTTGTCGTTGAGCTTGATACCCACGTTGCGCGGCAACCCGTACTGTTCGGGGTCCGCGCTGGAGAGGCCGACGAACTTCGCTTTCGGAATCGCCATGCGCTGGCTTTCGAATGCGAGATTGATCGAACCCTGCTTGACCACCGAATAGATGTAGTAGCCCCAGGGATCGTTATCGACCAGCACGTACACCGGCAGCCGGTACTCTTCGTGGAGCCGGCGCGCCAGGCGGCGAACGCCGCGGGGCGGCTGGCCGTTGCCTGTCAGCAGCACGCAGTTGTAGCGTTTCCAGAATTTGTCCTCCGACAGCCGGTTCCACTGTGTGCCCTTTTCGACGAGCAACACGAAATCGGCCGTGCACCGCCGGATCTCCACGTACCCCGGCTCCACGATCGAAGGTACCGAATAACCGCCCTTGCCCAGCCTGGCGCAGTCCACGCGATCCCCGTCGTCGCCCAGCACCAGCGGGCCGACGACACTCCCGCCGTTCTCCGCCCGCACGTGCAGCTCTTCCCGAAGCGCCGCCAGCGACACTTCCAGATCTTCGATGACCGGATCCGATTCATCCTGCGTATCGAACGTGTTCTCGTGCGAATCCTTGATCGTGTGCTTCGCGCGGTAATAAATCTCTCTGAGCGAGGTCGTCAGATCCGAACGCTGGAGCTCGGAGAGCGCGTCCGCCACGAGCATCGTCTGCATAAACTTCTTCGCCATGCCCACGTTGAAGAAAGACCGCGCCTGCTTCTTGCTCCCCATCTCGATCAGGCCCTTGCGGGGATTGAACGAGACGTTCGACAGCGCGCGGATGGGAATCGCAAACGTCGGGTCTTTGGACCGATCCGCCGCAGTGATGACCACGTCGGCCAACCCGATCAGCTTTTTCGCCACCGCGCCGTTCTGCTTATGTTTTATTTTTGCCATGGTGTCCTACTTCTTGTGCCTGGCCGCGGAAGCCTTGCCCGCCTTGCCGGGCTTCGCATGAGACTTTTTGCTGCCGGACGCCTCTCCCGCAAACAGCCCCAACTGTGCTGCCCTGCCCTTTGGAAGCTTCACCGCCGGACTAGGTTTGGCCAGTTTCGAACCGGTCTTGCTCTTGCTCAGTTTTCCGGCTGGCGACTCCTGGAAAAGCAGGTCAGCCTGCGGGGTTGATGCAATCTCGGCCGGACCAGGCCCCGCGCCCCCAACAGCAACCGCCACCTCCCCTTCAATTCCATCGGGCGTGACGATGATTGAGTGCGGCAGACCCTCCGGACCGCCGCCGGTTTTGCCCAGCGCCTCGTCCGTCTTCATGCCGCCGGTGCGCGAGTTCGCGATCTTCTGCAACTGTGCCTTCAGCTTCTCCGTGCGCAACTTTCCGCCCTTCAGCCGGTTACAGGCCTCGGCCACTTCCTCGATGTACAGCTCGAAAATGTTCCGACGGCGGTACTCGCCCTGCGCCCGCTCCCGCCGTCGCAGAAAAAGCCCCAGCCGACGGCCGCACTCGCGGAGCGCCAGGGTGATGTCTTTGCGAATCTCATCGTAATCCGCAATCGCTTCCTTCGATTCGCTCGTGAACGGCACCCACACGGACGCCATATGCACGAAGATGACCATCGGACCGGCCGGCAAGGCTCCGCGCGACTGCGCGACGCCATAGTTTCGCCAGGTCGTGTCGAGCACGGCCTTGAACGTCGAACAGGCCGACTGCTGATAGAGCAACGGGACGCGATTCGCGTAGCGAATCACGCGGGCCAGTTCGTCGTCGTCCTTCCGCTCCTCCCCCTCTGCGAGCGGCCGATCGACAGCCTTCTGCGTCGCGGCGGCTGCCTCGGGCCCCTTGCCGTAGGCCAGCCCCGCTTCGATGATGAAGGGATTGCCGCGATACACCGTCGGCGGACGGCTCACCGCCGTATAGAACTCGCCTTTGATCTGCTTGTAGAGGCCCGAAAGAATGGCCTGCTCGCCGATCGGGGCCAGACAGTTCGTCGGCGGCGCCATGATCCTGGTGGTTTGAATCGTCTTGTAGAGCGTTTCTGCCGCATGCCCATGAATGGCGCGCGGACGCGCCTGAAGCGAGAGCCTGGCCGTCTTGCACATCTCCGCGGCCAGCGCGGACGACACCCGGCAGAAGTCGGCGGCGAGGAAACCCGAAAGCGAATGGCTCTTGGTATCGTGGAGCATCTTGAGGAACATCCCGAACTCGATGCCGTAGGGATGCGGCTTGATTTCACGCGGCGAGGGCGGCAGCTTGTTGTACGTGCGCGGGTAGGTTTTGGTCTCGCCCTCCGGCGTCGCGTACACAAGATGGACGTGCGGATTGGCAATGATCGTCTGTTCCAGATACTCGTCGACTGAGGCGCGCCCTTTCTGGTAGCGCCCCTCCACTTCCAGCGTCACCTGCGTCCCTCTCGGCTGATCCCAGTCGAGCTGTTTGTTTTCAAGGATGCGAGGCTCGTTCTTCTTCGTGTCGATCTGCACTTCGAAATAATGGGCCGCCGATCGAGCACCCGTGCGCGAGATGATCTTCACCGGCTTTCCGGTCGTAATCTGGCCATACATGCCGGCGGCGGAAATGCCGATCCCCTGCTGGCCTCGACTCATCCGCAAACGATGGAACTTCGACCCATAGAGCAGTTTCGCGAAAATCTTCGGGATCTGCTGCTTCACAATGCCGGGCCCGTTGTCGCCGACGGTAATCCGAAAC
>JBGPNZ010000096.1:0-8036 GCA_041487795.1 Nitrospiraceae bacterium | reverse complement strand
CGGGGCCGCGCGGGGGGGGGGCGGCGGCCCCTCCGCGCCCGGGGCGGGCCCCCCTGCGCTCGCCCCGCGGGCGCCGCCAGGCTGACTTCCGGAAGACAAGCGAGACGGGGCAGTAAAGGGGACAGGGCTCTTGTACAGAGCCCTGTCCCCTTCTTAAACTTCATGTTCGTACACCGTTGGAACAAACTCTTTTTGGAGAGGCCATGACCTGCGACATTGTGAGAGAGGCGACAAAGAAGGTACTCGAGGACATTGAAAACGCGAAGGACGCTGAAAAGAATCGAATCCTCCGGCACATCCGCTCCTGCCCCGAATGCAGGACGTGCATGAGCCGTGAAGAGCGGGATAATGTCGTTTCGGCAATCGTGCATTCGTTCGAGTAACCCACAGGCTGACCGGAGCCCAGGCCTTCGCAAGAGGGCCTGGGCTTTTTTATTTGTCCTTCCGGCCCCAACGAAAAATTTCCGAATCTTGGAGGAACAACCATGCCCATCGTCACGCGCACGCGAAAGGAGCTCGGACTGAACGTCTTTGCTTCCCACCCGCCGGGAATCAAGTTCGTCCGGCAGTTCGCCACGGATGAAGGGGACGTCCGCGGCGACTACAGGATCTATGTCCTCGAACGGGAGCCCACTCTCCACAGGGTCAGTTTCCGAAACGGGCGAAGTAGCAACGATAGAAGCACCCTCCGTCGCTTCAAGATCCGCACACCATGGGTCTATTTCATCGGCGTCGAACGGGCAGGAATGATCTACACGTCCTATGTCTGGTTCGCCAAGAACCAGGCGAAGGATCTGAGCGAGCCCATCTTCCTTCCTCCTCTTCCCAACATCAAGACCGCAGGCAACCTCTGCCTGGGCGGTTACTCGGGCGCGAGCACTTTCGAAAGCCTGGCGCAGGTCGAAGGCGTCCTCAGAAGGATCCTCCACCACTTCTTCACGGCCAACTTCAACATGGACGTCTGGGTCGGCCCCAGGATCGTTCCGAAGGAGTTCCGGAGAGCGGACGCCAGGCGCATGCACCAGGTCTTCGAGGACTGGGAAAAGCGCAGCAAAGACGGATCGGAGATCACGTGGAAACAGTTTAGGAGGAGCACGCGGTCACCCTACATCGAGACGCTCGATGATGCGATCAACTACGCTTTCAAGTTGACGGGCGAGGACGACGACTAGAGAGACGGGAGAGATGGCTATGCCACTTTTGACGAAGGTGGAAGAAACGATTGACGAAAGGACGTTCCTGATCAGCGACAAGACGAGGATCGCCTTCGTTCTTGAGCCCCAGGATACGGACTTCCTGAAACGAAAAGTCTACGCCCTTGAATCTCCACCATTCAAGGTTCGCGTGAGATGCGGTAGGGTAGGGTACAGTGAGGCTTCGTACAGGCTCGAAGTCCCGTGGTGTTACTTCCTGGCGATCGAGTACAGAGACGACATCGACCCCGGCAACACGTCGATGTGGTTCGCGAGAAGAAAACTCGACACCATCGCGGGGAGAGTTGCGATGCCTCCCTGCCTGAACATTCTCAAGCACGGAAGGATCTGCCACGGGAACGGCAACGTCGCGCAAAGTGGGTCGATAGAAAACAGGCTCAGACAGTACTTCCATCATTTCTGGGGGTCTCGGTTCACCAGCTCGACATCGGGCATGAAGCTCATTCCGAATGGCTTCCAGAGGAAGCTGATCTGGGAGGATCCGACAAACATCTTTGCCGAATGGCAACGGATGAACAGCGAGGGAAAAAAGATCGGATGGAGAGGTTACCGGAGTCATTGGAGAAGTCACACGATCAAGACGCTCGAGGACGCGATGAAGTTCATGACAAGGGGGTACTAATGCCGCTGGCGACAAGCGTGCTCAAGAAAGCCCCCGAGGAGGTCCCAAGAGGGCCCACGGGGCGAATTGCGTTTCACAGCGAGGACGATAAAGGAATCGTATACGTCCTCGAATCGGAACCTCTCAGGCTCAGGGTCGCCTGGAAGACAAAGAAGCTTCCGGACGACGATGTCAACGTAGCCGTCTCCTATGACAACTTCAAGGTGGAAACGCCTTGGAACTACTTCATGATCCGGATGACGCCCGAAGGAACTGTCACGGACACATTCCTCTTCTTCTCTCCAGTCAGGGTGGAGAAGATGTCGGACAAGGTCTTCATGCCCGCCTTGCCAAACATTTATCCGTCAGGACACATCTGCAACGGGACGATTCGTATCATCGTCACGGATCCTCCAGAGAAGAAGGCGTTCAACCTCTTCACGGCGTTCTGGACGACGCCGTTCACGGCGGAGACGGCTCCAAGAGACGTCCTTATCCTGCCCGATGCGTTCGCATTCTGGGGAGGAAAATTGCAGCATCCGAAGTCTCTTCTCACTGCATGGGCAACCTGCGTGGAACAGGGCACGCCGGTCGACTGGAAGGTGTTTCGTTTCAGGATCGGGCGGCGGAACTTCGTGCTGAACACGCTTGGGAAGGCGATGGAGTACGCGATCGTCTTCCCGAGACGCAAGGATCATTACTCCAAGAAACCCCTCAAGATTCGAGGATATTAGGAAAGGAGACTGCGTGGAAATCATCAACGGAGAAGATGGCTACTACCTGAAGAAGGAGAATGCCATCTTCAAGGCGACCGTGAAGGTCGACCGTAACCCCGATGCGGATCCCGTGAAGGAATCGCTTCTCTTCATCGCGAAGAAGATTCCGGGAAACGTCTTCCGCACGTGGCAGAAGTTCGCGGACGAAGTCGCCAGGCGTGCGCCCGGCAACTGGGGATCGGAAGCGGCGCTCCTTCTCTTCTACCACCCCGAGAAGAAGGAATGGGCGGCCTATCCCCCCGAGCAGAAGCTGTCCTCGGCATTCGTGGACTTCTCGGGTGTCACGGACGCGATGAAGGCGTTCCGCGACACAAACGGCAAGGAGTGGCTGCTGGCCGGCACCTTCCATAGCCACCCGGGCGGCAGTTCCAGTCCGTCGGGGACGGACATCAAGGATGAGAAGGATCTCGACGGGATTCACATCATCGTCCCGAACTTCGGTCGTGATGAAGCGAAGAACATCACGATCCATGCGTGTGCTTCCAGGGCGCGCTTCCAGTTCAAGAAGGCGCACCACGTGATCGACTTCGCGGCGGAAGGCCCCGAGGAGTTCCCCGACGTGTGGTTCAGCCAGCTCAAGAAGGAAGGGCCGGATCACAACAAGCGCGCGTCGATCACATACTACGGCGGGCGCGATTTCGACTTCGGCCAGACTTTCGTGGGATGGTCGAACGTCAAGGACGTCCGCAAGGTTCTCAAGAAGCTCGACCTCAAGAAGAAGGACATCGAGTACCTTGTCGACAACTACGAGGGTCTCTACGAACCCATGGTCGAGGCGCTCGACAAGATCAGGAGCGCCTACGAGGATCTCGAGAAGGGCGCCGAGCACTGGCGCCTCAAGATGATCCAGAGCGACATCAAGGAGGGAGCGGAGAAGATCGCCGAGGCGATCACGGAGCTGTCCGACTCTCTGCTCAAGGGCCGCGACGAGGCCAGCGGCGGAGAAGGAGGCGGCGCATCAGCGGAACCGACGACCGAAGTGGGACGTTCCCACTTCGAAGGCACCGACATAGACATGCATTAGGAAAGGAGAACTGGCGAATGTCGACGCAACTCGGGTGGGCTCCCAAGAGGGCGATCATCATCGGTCTTGGGGGCATCGGCACCCATCTGGTGCAGGCTCTGACGAGATTTCTTTCTCACTTGAAGGACGGCCCCAAGGAACTGTTGCTGGTGGATGGCGACACCTATTCCGAGGGGAACCTGTCGCGCCAGGAAGTCCTGGGCAGCGACGTTGGGAAGAACAAGGCCCAAACCTGGGCACAAGCGCTGGCGATGGAGTACAAGAACCTCCAGATCAGCGCCAAGGCGATGTACGTCGGCGTGAAGAACATCCACGATCTGCCGACGGAGGACTCCGTCACGTTCCTCTGCGTGGACAACCACCCCACGCGCAAGGACTTCAATGAACACTTCATCAAGTCCGTCCGAAGCGGTTCGTTGCTTTCCGGCGGGAATGAGAAGGAGGATGGTTCGGTCATCCACCATCTGAAGGTGGACGGGAATGACCTGACCCCTCCCATTGCGACGTTTCACCCTGAGATCCAGAATCCGAAGGGAAAGAATCCCGCGGATCTCTCGTGCGAGGAACTGGCCAAGATCCCTGGCGGTGAACAGGTGATCTGGGCCAACAAGGGCGCCGCGCTCATCATGGGCGCGGTCTTCAACAACATCGTGTCGGGTAACATGGTTCGTGCGACCCAGTTCGGCGAGTGGTACTTCGACATCACGTCGATGAAAATCATGCCGAAGGTTCGCCTTGTGCCTGGAAAGGAGGTGGTGGTTGCGCCGGCCGCAGTGATGCCGGCGGTGGCGGAGAAGCCCGCGAAGGGCAAGAAGGGGAAGGGAAAGTCTCCCAAAGCCAAGAAGCTGGCTATGTCAGCGATCGAGGCTGTGAGGGAGGAGGATCCTGCTCCCAGGTTCTCCCCGGCAGGTCCCGATGTCGGTGATCTTCACGGCGAGGACGTCCCCGAGGAGAAGACCGACTTGGGCAAACCCGGGGAGTAGTAAAGCGAGAGGTACCGCACGTGTCGAAGTAAGTACAGTCTGGTTTTTCTTTTCCACACTTTACTCTTGGAGGAGGTTCCATGATCACGCTCACCTGCGGTGTGAACCAGTTGCCCATCGTCAACAACGTGGACAAGGTCGCCGGCCTCACGGTCGGCGACATCCGCCGCAAGTACCGCGACCAGCTGAACATCCCGGCCGGCGCCAGGGCGATCCTGGACGGCAAGCAGGTCGACGACAACGCCGTCGTGAAGGACGGCACGGAGCTCGAGTTCGTGAAGGAGACGGGCGAGAAGGGCATCGTCCGGGTGATCCTCAGGATCGCCGCGTAGTACCTTCATCCACCAACAATTGAGAGGTAAAGGGGCGGGGCTCAGAGTGTGGAGCCCCGCCCCTCTTTTATTTCCCAAAAACAAGGAGAGAAGCAGGATGGACTCATTCAAGAAGGTGTACCTCGTCATCGCACTCCTCTTGCCGATGCTGATCGGCGGGTTCTTCGCGATCAAGCGGAACTCGCAGTTCGAGGCCAACGTCTCCGAACGGATCGTGCGCGGCGTCCGCTCGAACTCGCCCGAAACGGCGCGCGAGGAGCTCGGCAAGGCCATCTCCTGGCTCGAGGAGAAGAAGATGGTCGAAGGCAACTCCGCCGTCACCTGGCAGACGCCGGCGAGCGACATCGGCTTCTGGTTCAAGAACCTGAAGGACGCCCACGCGAAGCTGGGCGGGTCGCCGTCGAAGGAGATCAGTCTGGAGGCGTCGCAGGCTCACATGAGCCTGGTCGAGTCGTCCATCGTCATGGAGCGCATCCAGGCGTCCCTGCTCGACAAGGACGGCTCCGTGAAGATCCCGATGTTCGTGTCGTTCTATCCGAACCAGAAGTCCATCTTCTGGTCGTTCCTCATCGGCACGATCATGGGCATGGCGACGATCATCACGCTCGTCGTGAAGTACAGCTAGTCCCGTCGGGTGCCCAGGGGTTCAACGCCCCTGGGCACCTTCTTCTTCACAACCACAACAAAAAAGGAAGATGCCATGACCAGCGAAGGAAGAATCCCCGATGGGGACGAGCTCACTCTGAAGCGCGACGGCGAAGGCCACGCCACCGTGGTCGACGACACTCCCGAGGCGGGCCCCGTCGTCAAGAAGGAAGTCCTGGACGCCTACAAGGTGCTCCTGTCCGAGTTCGCGCGGAGCACGAACATGAACGAGCTCCAGGGCGAACTCAAGGCGATCAAGGCAAAGATCAAGACCGGCAAGGAGCAGATCCGTCTCATGGAAAAGAGGGAGTCCCTTCTCGAGGAAGCGGTGAAGGAAATCGAGGAGAACCTCGAGAAGCTGGAAAAAGTGGCGGAGGTTTTCAAGATCGAGGATGCCAATTAGGCATCCCATGGAGAGGAGGAAACAGATGCGCTATCTGGCCATCGCAGTACTGGTTGTCCTGATCGTTCCGAGAATTCTTCTCAGTTTAGGAGATCCGCATGATTTACCCAGCCTTGGAACGCGCCAAGGCTCCGCCGGAAGAAGAGCCTAAGGCCGCGCCGCCGCCTGAGGTCATCCGGATGATCCAGGCGTTCGAAGAGGCCGATCTGAAGATCAAAGACCTCAAGAAAAAGCGTGCGACGGTCAAGAAAGAGCGGGCCATGCTCGACAAAGAGTTGGGAAAGCTCGATCGTCAGATCGCAAGCATCCTGAAGTGCGTTCCTGTCGGCCCCGCTCGTACCAGCTTGGTGGAGTTCCTCTCGTTCGCCTTGGACGGGAAGCGCAAGTAGGAGACGGTCATTCCATTAGCCCTCTCCCCCATTTTAGGGAGGGCCGGGCGCAACACAGGCCCCGGCCCTCCCATTCTAAAAATTTTTTCGATGAGAGAAGGAGACGGATCATGCCGCTCATTTTGGCAAGAGCCAAGGAAGTGGCCGAAGAGAGGGCGCCAAAGGTCATCAAAGGCGCCAAGTTCTGGGGAGCTCCCGGAGGAGATATCCGGTACATCTGCGAAAGCCTCAACTACGCAGTCTATGTGATCGAAGAGAAGCCCGGCAAGCGAGCCATCAAGTGGGAGCACGGAAGGACATCCCTGTGGTTCCCATGGATCTACTTTTTCATCAGGATTCCACGAACACTCGAGACGTGCAAATGGGCGCCTGCCTATATCCTGATTTCCAGGGAACGCCAGGAAACCCTGAAAGAAAAGACGCTCATGGTGCCCTATCTCCCCAACCTCTTCAATCATGGGGGAATCTGCCCCAATCACGAAGACCCGCTGACCGCTTTAAGCCCCATGGTTCTCGCGCGAAAATTTGTCACCTGGTTCTGGATGTCCAGGGGAACCCGGGTCTTCGTGGACTTCATGGAGCTTCCATCCAACCTCAAGAAGTTCCTGATTATGGATGTCCACGATGCCGCGCCAAAGATGGTTCGCCACTGGTCTAAGTCGTCCACCAGAAGTGTTCTTAAGATCAACTTCCAGAAAGCGCGGTACCGCTCCGTGATAGAGGCCGCCCATAGCCTCCGGTTCGCGTACTGGGGCACCAATGGCAGCATGGGCGCCACCAACGACATGACCTGTAAAGTTCCGAAGCTGAGAAGGACTGAAATAAAAAGTAAGGAGAGAGCATGCCCTTAATCACATCCGTGGTCAACGCGCCCATCGAGCCTCAGCCCCCGCCGGCGCCGCTGCCTCCCCAGCCCCCTGAAGTGAAATGGGGAAAGGTGGAGGATGACGTCCGGCTGGTCGAGATGGCCGAGGACAAGTCTTCGGCCATCTACGTCATCGAGGAGTCGCCTGGCAAGAAGGACATCTTGTATGGCGGGACGAAGTACTCGCTCCCCATGCCGTGGATGTACTTCATCGTCAAGGCGGCCAATGACGCGACCGTCTCGTCGTTTAACGCGATGTACATCCTCTTCTCGAAAACGCGGCTGGAAACGTTGGAACAAGAGACCCTTCTTGTCCCCTACCTCTCCAACCTCTTCAGGCATGGCGGAGTATGTATGAGCCACGTCACGGCGTACAAGGCCAAGACTCCGATGAACGTGGTACGGCTTGCCATCGGATGGTTCTGGGACTCGCCAGGGAACTATTTTTGGGACTTCACAAAGCCTCCGCCAGAACTTGCAGCAGGAGGTGCGGGCCTTACGCAATGGCAGGCGATGTCCGCCGAAGAGGCGCTCAAGATCTCCTGGGAAGTACCGCGCTTCAAGTCGGTCAAGGCTGCCGTCAAGGGCCTGTCCTTCAAGTACTACACCGAGAACTTCTGGAAGGGACGCGACAGGAAGGACTGTGTGAACGACATGACGGGGGAAATCGGCAACCCCTTTTGAAAAAGAGAGGGATAAATGGATCTTTCGCTCTACAGGATCGCTCGAATCCCGAAGGCCAACGGGAAGATACGAATCCTCCACATCCCGAGTCCTGAGCTCAAGGAGAAGCAACGGGAGCTT
>JBGPNZ010000095.1:0-8076 GCA_041487795.1 Nitrospiraceae bacterium | reverse complement strand
GCATTCAGCCCGGAATTTTTGAACCGCATCGACGAAGTGGTGGTCTTCCACCAATTGGAGAAACTCCACCTCGTCAGCATCATCGATATCATCATCAAGGAGCTCAATGCGCGACTCTTGGAGAAGGGCGTTCAGCTCGACATCAGCGACGATGTGAAACAGTGGCTTATCAAGGAAGGCTACCAGCCGCTCTACGGCGCGCGGCCGATGCGTAGAACCATCCAGAAGAGCATCGGTGACCCATTGTCGGAAGAGCTGATCAGGGGCCGCTTCAAAGATTCACGCAAGATCAAGGTCGTGCTCAAGGACGACGCGCCTGCCTTCATCGAAGAAGAAGTGCTGGCTGGGGTTTGAGATTAGCCCCAGCCATACGCCTGTGACGACCTCCGTCTGCGTGTTCCCGCGCGTTGCGCCAATCGCTGCACTGCCATCGTGACATCACCGTCGCCTGCGCCATTTTCGCACCCGACAATCCTAGCCATCGAAACGTCCTGCGATGAAACGGCCGCCGCCGTCATGGCGGGCGACGGGCGGATTGCTGCCAGTGTGCTGTGCTCGCAGCACGACGTCCATGCGCGCTACGGCGGGGTCGTTCCTGAGTTAGCCGCGCGGCGGCACATTGAAACCGTGGATACGATCACAGCAGAGGCCCTTCGCAAAGCAGGGATAACCTGGGCCGACATTCAGGCCGTTGTCGTGACGCAAGGGCCTGGGCTGGCCGGTGCGCTGCTGGTCGGCCTCAGCTTCGGTAAGTCGCTGGCGTACGCGTTGCGCGTCCCGCTGATCGGCGTCAACCACCTGGAAGGCCATATTGCGTCGGCCTGGGTGGATCAGCCGGACTTTCCAACGCCATGCGTCGTACTGGTGGTGTCCGGCGGGCATACGCATCTCTATCTCGTCCAGTCAGACGGTGCCATGCAGCTCCTTGGGAAGACCTTGGACGATGCGGCCGGCGAAGCCTTCGATAAAGCGGCAAAGATTTTAGGGCTCGGCTTCCCAGGCGGGCCGGCGATTGACCGGCTGGCCCGAACCGGCAACGCAACCGCGATCGCATTCCCGCGCCCGTACTTGAAGCCCGGCAGCCTGGATTTCAGCTTCAGCGGTCTGAAAACCGCCTTGTTGTATGACTGGCGCGATCGTAGTCAATCGACGCAGCAGGAGATTATTGCCGACGTTGCAGCCAGCTATCAGGAAGCGATTGTGGATGTCCTGGTCGAAAAGGCATTTCGCGCAGTACGCCGCCATCACGTGCGCGCCTTGGCGGTCGTGGGCGGCGTCTCGGCCAATTCCAGGCTGAGGACGGCGCTTACCGCGCGCGCTGCTGCAACCGGCATCCGGCTGGCCGTGCCGCCGCTTACCCTCTGCACGGATAATGCCGTGATGATTGCCGCTGCAGGGCAGCGGGCTTACCGGCAAGGCCGCCTGGCTGCATGGGATCTGGAAGCCTCGGCGGACCTTCCACTTTCAACCGAAGCAGATTCCCCGTCGTTACGTAACCGCGCGGCCGGCACAAGGAGAGCGTAAGATTCCAACGACTCACGGCTACATCAACGGCCTCAAAGCCAGTCACCTCTTGAGACTGGAACATTTATATCGGCGGCGCGTTCCGGTCACAGCCGTCATCAGCACAGAACTGGCCAAGTCCTGCACGGATCTGTCGTACGAAATCCGGCGCGAGATCGGACTGCTCATCAATCGGCGAGGCGCCGTCGAGTATGTCTGTGTCGGGCAGGGGCGCGACATGAGCCTGCCGGACTTGTCACGATTCCGTTCCGGCCCTCGCTCATTGCGCGGCCTGCGGCTGGTGCGGACCCACTTGCAGAACGAACCGCTGACACAACAGGACCTCACCACGCTGGCGCTGCTCAGGCTCGATCTCGTCGCGGCCATCGGCGTGGGGCCGAACGGGCTGCCGGCCGATATGTCGGTTGCGCACATCCTTCCGCCGAACCCGCAGAGCCGACTCTACGCAGTGCTGCCGGCCAAACCATTTCACACCTGGGACGTGGACTGTCTGTCGCTGATCGAGTCCATTGAATCCGAGTTGGCGCGCACCGGAACCGGTCATGCGGTCTCCCACGAGATTGAATCGGCGATTTTGATCAGCGCATCGGCCGAGAGCCGGATGGCACAGGAAGATCGGATGGAGGAACTGGTCGATCTGGCGTGCTCGAATGACTTGTCCGTCCTGGAGACGGTCATTCAGCGATGCCAAGCCATCAATCCCAAATACCTCATGGGCAGCGGCAAGCTCAAAGACGTCATTATGAAGGCCCTGCAACAAGGTGCGGACTTGCTGGTGTTCGATCAGAATCTCACGCCGGCGCAAGCACGCGCCATTGCAGATGTGACCGAGATGAAGGTCATCGACCGGACGCAGCTGATTCTCGATATTTTTGCTCGACGGGCGCACAGCCGGGAGGGAAAGATTCAGGTTGAACTGGCCCAATTGCGCTACTTGCTGCCCAGGCTGTCCGGAGCCGGCACCTCGCTGTCCAGGCTTGGCGGCGGCATCGGCGGGCGCGGCCCTGGCGAAACCAAACTGGAAACGGACCGGCGCCGCGTTCGTGACCGGATCGCCCATTTGGAACGCGAGCTTGAAGCCTTCGGCCGCCACCGCGATCAACGGCGCGCCCGCCGGTTTCGTCACAAGATCCCGACCATTTCCATCGTCGGCTATACCAACGCCGGAAAGTCCACGTTGCTGAATGCGCTGACGGGCAGCCAGGTCTCGGCCGAGGACCGTCCCTTCGAGACGCTCGACACCTCCAGCCGGCGCCTGCGGTTCCCGCGCGACCGCGAAGTCATCATTACGGATACCGTCGGGTTCATCCGCGATCTGCCCAAGACACTGGTGGGCGCCTTCATGGCAACCCTGGAAGAACTTCGCGATGCCGACCTGCTCCTGCATCTGATCGATGCCAGCAGTCCACGGCTCGATGCCCAGATCGAAGCGGTCGAAAAGATTCTGGGAGAACTCGGCCTGGCGCACATCCCCCGCATCCGCGTCCTCAATAAATGCGATAAACTGACGCCCGACGAAATTGCCGGTCTCTGCAGGCACTACCGCGCCACGGCCATTTCCGCCGTCATGCCAAACACCCTGGGACCGATGGTAGAGACGTTGTCGGACGCTCTTGTCGCGCACACGCTTCGCGCATCGGAGGAATCCGGCAATTCCAGCGTGATCGCGCGCGTAGTCTGATTCCATGCCGGCAACACACCGTCGAAAGCGACCCCAACTGGCCCGCGCACAGGCGACACGCATTCTCAGCGCCCTGCGGCGGACCATGCCTGTCCCGCGAGTCGAGCTTCAACACCGGACGCCCCTGCAGTTGCTGATTGCAACTATCCTGTCGGCTCAGTGTACGGACCAGCGGGTCAACCAGGTCACCCCGGCACTGTTTCGTCGCTACCGAACAGCCGGCGAGTATGCCGCTGCCGATCAGACCGAATTGGAGCGCCTGATTAAATCCACTGGATTTTTCAAGAGCAAAGCGCGAAATATCATCGGGTGCTGCCGGACGCTGATCGAACGTTTCAACGGAGCCATACCCGGAACGATGGAGGCGCTGGTGACGTTGCCGGGCGTCGGGCGGAAAACAGCGAACGTGGTGCTGGGCAATCACTTCGGAAAGCCGGCTGTGATCGTCGATACGCATGTCAAACGCGTCTCTCAGCGGCTTGGGCTCTCTGCCAGCGACGATCCGGATCGGATTGAGCAAGACTTGCAGCAACTGATGCCGCCACAGGAATGGACCCTCGGCTCGCAGCGGCTCCTGCTCCACGGCCGGTACGTGTGCCTGGCACGGTCACCGAAGTGCCATGAGTGTGGCATCGATAATCTCTGTCATTGGAAAGGGAAACCACCGCGATGATCCGAAGCATGACAGGCTATGGGCGCCGCCAGGCTCCATGGGCCGGTGGCACCGTGACTGTCGAATTACGATCCGTCAATCACCGGTTCTGTGAGATTGCCGTGCGCCTTCCCCGAGGGATGACTTCGCTGGAGGACAGTCTCAAAGAACTCATCCAGCGTCATTGCACCAGAGGGAGAATCGACCTCACGGTGTCTCTCACGGGCGGGCGAGAGACACGCACAACCGCCAGCCTCGATCGCCAATTGGCCAGACAGTATCACCGGCTGCTCGATCAGCTTCGGCGGGAGTTCCATCTTGCCGGCTCGATCGACCTGGCCTTGCTCGCCGGTCTTCGGGACCTGATCGTCGTCACCGAGCAGCCCGTCGACGACAAGGCGCTGCAAACACTCATCAAGAGGCTGGTCGCCGGCGCTGTCACCGATCTGAACAAGATGCGCCAGCGCGAGGGGAAAGCGCTCACCACGCATCTCACCGGCTTGTTGGCGACCATCGAGAAGGAATTGGCGCAGATCGCAACGAGAATCCCGCAGGCGGTTCGAGAACACTATGACCGCATGAAAGGACGCATCGAGAAACTGCTTGAACCGGGACGGGCCGACACAGGCCGGCTTGAGCAGGAGTTGGTGGCCTTCGCCGACCGGAGCGACGTCAGCGAAGAGCAGACACGTCTGCGCTCGCACCTCCAGCAATTTCGGGACACCATGAAGAACCAGGACTCCATCGGCAAGACTCTGGACTTTCTGCTGCAAGAAATGGGACGCGAGACCAACACCATCGGCTCCAAGGCGAACGATGCCCAGATTGCCGGTCATGTCGTGCGAATCAAAGGAGAACTGGAAAAGCTTCGCGAACAAGTGCTAAATATTCAATAGTCCAGCAGGGGTAGGGGGGAAGGCGTACGCGTCATGGCGATCGAACGGCGAGGGGTGCTCTTTGTGGTCTCGGCTCCATCGGGAGCCGGAAAAACGACGCTCTGCAAAGAGCTCGTGGCCACCGTTCCCGGGGTGCACCCGTCCATCTCGTACACGACGCGTACGCCGCGTCCCTGTGAGGTGCATGGCCGGGATTACTATTTTGTCGACGAACCGGCCTTCCAGGACATGGCTCAGCGGAATGACTTCGCAGAATCTGCGCGAGTCTACGGCCACTTCTATGGGACGCCACGGCAGGCACTTATGGACATGCTGGAAAAGGGACTCGACGTGCTGCTGGAAATCGACACTCAGGGCGCCGTGCAGATAAAAAAGAAATTCTCCGATGGAGTCTACATCTATATTCTGCCTCCCTCCATTGACGCCTTGCGCGCCCGACTCATTCAGCGGGGGGATGTCCCGGAGGAGATCCAGCGGCGCATGCAAAAGGCCAGGCAGGAAATCCTGAGCTACCGGGAATACGACTATATCGTCCGCAACGAGGACCTCAAACAGGCTTCACAGGAACTGCAGGCCATCGTCCATGCGGAACGCACACGCATGAAGCGTGTAGATATCAATTGGCTTGAACAGAATTTCATCGCTGACCCCACAACCACATAAAGGAGTATCACTATATGATCGACGCAATCTCGTTGTTACCCGTATACGACCATTCGTTTATCGACTCCCGCCACCGGCTCGTGATTGCCACCTCGCAGCGTGCCAAACACCTCATGCAGGGCGCGCGTCCGATGGGTCACTCCAAGTACGCCAAAGCGACCTCCATCGCGTTGGATGAAATGCTCCACCAGAAGGTTGCGTTCCTGACCGGCAAGGAAGCCCAGAAGGCCATCAAGGAGGCCAAGCGCGGGAAGGATAGTGAAATGGAGCGCATGGCCGTGGCGGCAACCCGCGAGGACGCCCGCGAGATCAAGAAAGAACTCAGCGTCTACGTCGACGATTCCCCAAAACCGGCTGAGGCGAAAGAAGAGTAGTAAGGGTGCTCGTGGAGCAGTCTTCAGACAGACCGTTCACCGGGAAACGCATCTTGCTGGGCGTCAGCGGCAGCATCGCTGCCTACAAGGCGGTTGAACTGCTGCGGACGCTGATGCGGGAGGGCGCTGATGTCTCTGTCGTCATGACCGATGCCGCCACGCGGTTTGTCGCCCCTCTGACCTTCGAAGTGCTGTCACAGCACCCGGTGACGACGGATCTGTTCGCTGCGCATCAGGAGATGCTCCATTTGACGCTGCCGGAGGAGGCCGATGTCTTCGTCATCGCTCCCGCTACGGCCAACACTCTGGCCAAGCTCGCGCTGGGCTTGGGAGACGATCTGCTGAGCACCATGGTTCTGACTGCATCGTGCCCGTTGATTGTGGCGCCGGCCATGGACGGCGGGATGTGGGACCATCCAACAGTTCGGAAGCATGTCGGGCAATTGCAATCGCGAGGCGTGACCGTGCTCGAACCGGTTGAAGGCCCGCTCGCGTCAGGCAAGATTGGTAAAGGCCGTTTGACGGACGAGCAGACGATCCTGAACGCTATCGAGGCCTGCTTGCTCCCCAAACGTGACTTGGCCGGACAGCGCGTGATGGTTTCGGCCGGACCGACTCAAGAACCGATCGACCCGGTCCGCTTTATCTCCAACCGGTCTTCCGGCAAGATGGGGTATGCGATCGCCCAGGCCGCCCGGGAGCGTGGTGCGGAGGTGCTGCTCGTCAGCGGTCCCACGGCACTGACGGTTCCTCCGGGCGTACGGTGCATGTACGTCGAAACGGCCGAGGAGATGGCCAAGGCGCTGACGACGAACTTCCGTTGGTCCACGATTGTCGTCATGGCGGCGGCTGTGGCGGATTTTCGAGCGGATAAACCGTCCCATCAAAAAATCAAGAAGCGGGCCGGCGCGTGGAAGGCCCTGGCCTTGACTCCGACGGAAGACATTCTGTACACGCTTTCCCGACAGCGGACCAAGCAAATTCTTGTCGGGTTCGCGGCCGAAACCGATGCCGTCCTTGCGCACGCCCGCAAAAAGCTGACTGAGAAAGACCTGGATCTGATCGTCGCCAATGATGTCGCGGCAAAAGACGGGGGATTCGGCTCGGATCGCAATGCCGCCACTCTCATAACGCGTGACGGCGCCGACACATCCCTGCCGCTCATGCCCAAGCGAGAACTGGCCGACCGCATTCTTGACGCGCTGCAACCCTTCATCAAGCGCGGCGCATTATCCACGCCGCATTAATCCACGCACTTCGCCGTTGCGAACGATCCCTTTGTTTGACCCGATTCCGCGAGCCTGTTACAATAACGCCGTTTTTACGCATCGTTGGCATGTGACATCCCCGGCGTACAGCGGTCAGCGGAGCGCGCATGAGGCATGTGCTGGTGTTGCATGGCCCCAACTTGAACCTCCTAGGGAGGCGGGAAAAGGCCGTCTATGGAACCGCTTCGCTCAAGACCATCAATGCCGACATTATGAAGTTCGCCAAGAAGGAACGTCTGCAGGTCGAGATCAGGCAATCCAATCTCGAAGGTGAACTTGTGTCCTGGATTCAGGAAGCCAATACGAGATTTGACGGCATCGTGATCAATCCGGCCGGCTACACGCATACCAGCGTCGCGATTCGGGACGCCATCGCCGCCGTTGACATTCCGACCGTTGAAGTCCATCTGACGAACATCTACAAGCGAGAAGAGTTCCGGCACCACTCCTATATCGCCGGCGTAGCCCTCGGCCAAATCTCGGGGTTCGGCCCGGCCGGATATGTGCTCGGACTCAGAGCCATTACGGAGCATCTCAAATCCGCGTGCATCCCTTCAGCCCGCTGACGTGTTCGCTTCAATCGACACAGGAGGACGTGGTTCGTGATTTCGACAGCAGATTTTCGCAATGGGGTGCGCCTGGAAATCGACGGGGAGCCATTCCACATCGTGGAGTTTCAACACGTGAAACCTGGCAAGGGCGGCGCCTTCGTCCGGACCAAGCTGAAAAGCTACACGTCGGGCAATGTCCTCGACCGTACGTTCCGGTCCGGGGAGCGGTTCGATGAGCCGGACTTGGAAGAACGCGAAATGCAATTCCTGTATGCGTCCGGAGAAACCTATGCGTTCATGGACACGAAGAATTTCGAACAGTTCACCTACGAAAAAAAACAGCTTGGAGAGAACGCGGATCTGCTCAAAGAGAACATGGTCGCCAAGATTCTGGTCTATGAGCACCGCCCCATCGCCGTCGAGCTTCCCATTTTCATTGAACTCAAGGTCGTGGATGCTGAGCCGGG
>JBGPNZ010000094.1:0-8100 GCA_041487795.1 Nitrospiraceae bacterium | reverse complement strand
CTTTGTCCGTGACATCACCCAGAGGAAGTCGGCGGAGCGGCGCCTGGCCGCGCAGTATGCCGTGACGCGCGTCCTGGCCGAGTCGCTGACGCTTCAGGATGCCAGCGCAAGAATTCTGCAGGCCATCTGCGAGAGCCTGGAGTGGGAGTTGGGGATTATCTGGAATGTCGATCAGCAGGCCAACGTCTTGCGCTGCATCGAAGTCTATCACGTCCCGGCGATACAGGTCGCCGAGTTCGTGAAGATCAGCCGGGAGCGGACGTTTCTCTCCGGCATCGGGCTCCCCGGCCGTGTCTGGGCCAACGGGCAACCGGCCTGGATTCCCGACGTCGTCAAGGATACGAATTTTCCGCGCGCGCCGGTGGCGGGGAAGGTGGGATTGCACGGGGCATTTGGATTTCCGGTTCGCATCGGGAAGAACGTCTACGGTGTCATCGAGTTTTTCAGCCACGAAATCCGCGAACCGGACAGGGATCTGCTCGACATGGTGGCCGAAATCGGTCTCAAGATCGGGCAGTTCATCGAGCGCAAGGAGACAGAGCAGGCCCTGCAGCAGGCGCAGGAGCAGTTGCAGCAGGCGCAGAAGATGGAAGCGGTGGGGCGGCTGGCGGGCGGGGTGGCGCACGACTTCAATAATTTGCTGACGATCATCTCCGGCTCCTGTCACTTTCTCCTGAACTCGCTGGGCTCTCCGGACCGAGCCGATCCCCTGCGCAAAGAGGTCGAAGAAATCAAGGAGGCCGGCCGTCGAGCGGCGACGCTGACCAATCACCTGCTGGCGTTCAGCCGCCGCCAGGTGCTGACCTTGCAGGAGCTCAACCTCAATGACGTGATACGCAATATGGAAGGCATGATGCAGCGGCTGGTCGGCGAGGATATCAATCTGGTCACCGCGTTGGTCCCTGCACTGGGGATCGTCAGAGCCGATCCAGGACAGGTCGAGCAGATCCTCATGAATATGCTCGTCAATGCTCGAGACGCCATGCCGTCGGGCGGGCAGCTGACCATCGAGACCGCCAACGTCGAGCTGGACGACACCTATGCCCACCAGCATGCGATTGCACAGCCTGGTCCCTACGTGATGCTCGCCGTGAGCGACACGGGTCTGGGCATGGACAAGGAAACCCAGGCCCGCATCTTCGAGCCGTTCTTCACGACCAAGGAACTCGGCAAGGGCACGGGACTGGGATTGGCGACGGTCTACGGGAGCGTCAGGCAAAACGGCGGCTCCATCTTCGTGTATAGCGAGCCGGGTCAGGGGACCACGTTTAAGATCTATCTGCCTCGGGTTCGGGAGAAGGCCGACGCGGCGCGGAGGCCGATGGCAGTCCCTGCCGAGCTGCCCCGTGGCTCGGAAACCGTGCTGGTCGTCGAAGATGAACCGGGGGTGCGCACGGTCATCCTGAGAACCCTCCGGGAGCAGGGCTACACGGTGCTGGAGGCGCGTCACGGGCTTGAGGCGCTGCATCTTGGCACCCAGCCCCTGACTCACATCCATCTGCTGCTCACGGACGTGGTCATGCCGCAAGTGAGTGGGCGGGAGGTGGCGGAGCAGTTGACGCGCATCCATCCGGAGATCAGAGTCCTCTATGTGTCCGGGTACACGGATGACGCCGTCGTCCGCCACGGGATTTTGGCCGAGGGCACGGTGTTTCTGCAGAAGCCCTTCACGCCGGACGTCCTGGCGCACAAGGTCCGTGAGGTGCTGGATAAGCCTCGGAACGCATCATGAAAGGCCGCCGTGGCTTGATATTCAGAAAGTTTTCGGCTATTGGTGAGCGCGATGGGACGAGCGGCAGGAAAATCGGTGCCCGTGAAGGGCCATGAACAGGAGATCGACCGGTACCGCGTCCGGCAGGAACCGTACTATGTCGACGTGAGCGGTGAGATCGGGCTCTTCACGATCGCGTCCAAAAGCAAGATGCCGGTCATGCTCAAGGGGCCGACCGGCTGCGGCAAGACGCGCTTCGTCCAGTACATGGCCTGGAAGCTGGGCCGCCCGCTGATCACCGTCGCCTGCCACGAAGACCTGACCGCCTCCGATCTGGTGGGCCGCTACCTTTTAAAGGGAGACGAGACCGTCTGGGTGGATGGCCCGCTCACGCTGGGCGTGAAGCACGGCGCCCTCGTGTATCTCGACGAAGTGGTGGAGGCGCGCAAGGACACCACCGTCATTATCCATCCGTTGAGCGACGACCGGCGCCTGCTGCCGATCGAAAAGAAAGGGCAGATCATCGAGGCGGTGGATGACTTCATGCTCGTCATTTCCTACAACCCCGGCTATCAGAGCGTGCTCAAGGATCTGAAGCAGAGCACCAAGCAGCGGTTCATGGCGATTGAGTTCAGCTACCCACCGGCTGCGATTGAGATGCAGGTCATCGAGAAGGAAGCGGGCGTGAATCAGGATGTGGCGCAGAAACTGGTCAAGCTGGGCGAGAAAGTGCGGAATCTCCGCAATCACGGCCTGGAGGAAGGCGTGAGCACGCGGCTGCTGATCTATGCCGGGCAGTTGATCAGCAAGGGCATTCCGCCGGCGCGCGCCTGCGAGGCGACGGTGGCGCGGCCGATTACCGACGATCCGGATATGCAGCGCAGTATTGCCGAATTGGTGAAGGCAATTTTTTAAAACAGGCTATAGGCAATCGGCTATGGGTAAGATTGCACTCTCTATTCAACTCAAGCCAATCGCCTATCGCCCATAACCCATCGCCTCGGCCCTCTTTTCTCGCGTCATGAGCCATCCAGCCGTGCAAAACAGTCCTGAAGGGGCTGTCCTCACGGTCCACGTCCAACCGAAAGCATCGAAAACGGAATATGTCGGCCTGCACGGGAACGCGTTGAAGTTTCGCGTGGCGGCGCCGCCGGTGGAAGGCGCAGCCAACGAGGCATTATGCGTCTATCTGGCCGAGCGGTTCGGGTTGCCGAAGAAAGCCGTCGTGGTGCAAGCCGGCCATGGCTCACGGCACAAGCGTGTGCTGTTGCGAGGCATCTCCGAGCAGCTGGTGAAAGAAACGTTCGGCTGCACCTAGAGTAAAAAACAGACTGGGAAGTCGGCCAAAAGGCACTGGATTCGGAGCGAGAGCCGTTCCAGTCGTTTGGTATCGTCCGTCGTCGTCTTGCTCGGGTCCAGCGTTCTCAGCCACTGCTCGTCCGTTTTCATCTTTGACCGCGAGAGGAACGACGTGCCGGGGATTTCCGATTCCTCCTGCGCGGCCTGTCTCACCAGCGGCCGCAGTGTCGCGATCTCGTCGGCCAACTCTACGCGGTTCTTCTCAACGCCATAGGCTTCCCGATCCTCATCCATGAAGCGCAGCAGGGTCTGCAGCCAGTTTACGGTGGCCGCCATCCGTTCGTAATAGAGAGTGTCGGGAAGGTCGGAGGGCTGGTGGTAGTGCGGTGTCCGGCCTGCCGAGAGAAACAGGAACGGCACGCCGGCATTCCGAAAGGCGTCGTAGTCGCTGAACGACGTGTGCCCGACGAGAGGCAGTTCCTCGATCAGGTGCATGCCAAGCGGCAGCACCGTCAGAGGTGCGGGGTGCGGGGTACGAGGTACGGGGTTTTCTTCCCTCGAACCTCGAACCTCGAACCTCGAACCCGGTTCCATGGACCTCCTCGCCTGCTTCAGGCGAGCGTAGAGCCCCGGCGATGATTCTGCGCCGGTGGCGAAAATCGTGTCCTGAATGGGTTTCCAATGCACGCCTCCCATCAAATCCATCACGACGACGGCATGAAAGCGTGCGGGGTTTCCGATCTCTTGCGGCAGGAGATCGAGAAACTGCTGGGAGCCCATCAGCGGCGTACGAATATAGGGGGGTTCTTCCGCATTGAAGGCGACAAAGAGGATGTGATGGCGAGTAAGCGGGGGGAACGCACGAGCCGTCTCGATCAGGATGGCGATCGCCGATGCGTTATCGTCGGCACCCAGGTAGTTTCCGCCGAGATGATCGAAGTGCGCGCCGATCAGAAGCCACGGCGCCGCGACGGGTTGTCCTGACGCGGGCCGCAAGCCCATGAGGTTGTCGCCAAGGTGGCCGTCCAACGACTGCCTATATCCACGCAGCGACGGTAGCGGCTCCAACCCGATCTCTCGAAATCGCTCGATAATGTATGCGGCCGCCTTGCGGTTGCCCTCGGTGCCCGGTTTGCGACCGTGCAAGTCCGGGCTGGCAAGAAACTGTACGTGTGTGCGCAGTCGTTGGGCGAGGTCGCTGGTGACCGGAAGGGTACGGGGATCAACTGCGGTGGTCATGGAGGCGGCGAACACGGCAACGGCGGCGCTCAACATGGCGACGGCGGATCCGCCGGCGAGTACCCGCCGCCGGTCGCGAGTCGTCAAGGTTTCGGAGTATCCGTGGCGGCCGCGTGCTGTTGCGCCCGATGGCGCAGCGCGCGGCCCTTGTCGGGCGTCGGATCGGTAATTAGTCCGTAGGTCTGCCGTCCTTCGTGGTTCTCCGGCAAATACTCCGTGATCGGCATCCCGTCTTCCCGCACGAACAGCAGGCAGTGGCAGTATTTGTAGATCTGCATCTCGTCGCAGGCGCAGATCCAGCGGCGCAGCTTCGCTTCTTCCTTCTTGTCCTTATAAAAATTGCACGGGCAGAGAGGTTTGCCCAATTCGTCCACGTGGACGGCCAGGCCCTTCACGACGGCTTCGGTCACGGCCTGGTTGGGATGCATGGTCGTGCCGCTCTTCTCGGCGAAGCCCTTCACGTACTTCCACATCTTGTCGAGGCTCTCTTTACGTGGCTCGGGCATGCCGATCACTGGTTACGTTTTTGCGCTGCTCTGAGTGCCCAGAAAGACCCGGAGCCGCTCGCGTTGCGAGGCCTGGATGTCGACGAACTCCACGCCGAAAGTATCCCCTTTGACCCATCGCACGACACTCCGCTCGACCTTGAGCGGCCGCGGGTAGTCAGGGAGGAATAGTTCGACCTTCAGCCCGGCGCCCGCTTCCGGGACGGTCTGGCACTGGATCTTGCATCCCGTCTTGGACAGGTCGTTGACGAGTCCCTCCCCCTCCAGCCCGCCGCCTGAGAAAAAGGTCCGGCATTCGAGCTTGTGGCGGGTCGTGATGCGGGGCTTCTGAGGGGGATGCTGCTGCAGTTCCCGCATCAGCTCCTGGCCCTCGCTCTTCGAAAGCCATCCCTTGCGCGCCAGCAGGCTCAACAGCGCGACTGCTTCCATCCTGTAGGTGACCACCAGCGCCTTGAGCGTGGTGAGATCACGCGGATCGATTAATTCAGCCATGAGTCACCCTCATTATCTAGCAGGATGTTGAAAAAGGCCCCCAGCTTTGTTCTCGCGTCGCTCAGGGCCTCGACGTACCGCAACGAGTACGCCTTCGGCCCCTCGCTCGCTGCGGCCGCGCTGGATGACCTTTTTGAAAATCCTGCGGGTCGTTCTGATTCCGTCGATCATTTCTCGCAGCCCTGTATTGCGACAGGGTGAAAATAGTTTTTCAACAATCTGTTAGGTGCGCCAACGGAGCGTGACCGGTCCCTTCAGCGGATGGTCCAGCGTACCGCCGTTTTGTTGGGCGGCGAGATAGGCCGCCTTCAATTTTGTATACCATTTGGCCGGCGCATCGGGGTCGCCGACCAGCATCAACGGCGGATCGTGCCGCAGCCCGATCGCCTGCCTCGCCATCACGCTCGTGTCCTGATTGAGAAACGCCCGGCCGAACAGCCGCAGGAGGGTTTTCGAGAACGGCAGCCAGCGGAGGCAATCCCAGGCCGCGCAAAAGTCCATGCGGCACTGCGTGTCGGAAATCGGCGTGATCATGGCGCGTGAGAGGAACCACTGGGAGCCGGATTGAATGGTTTCGATGCGGATGTTCGGGAGCAGGAAATCGATCGTGACGGATGGCGCGCCGCCCGACAGGCCGACCAGTTTATACACCGAGCTGTTGCTCGAGGCCGGATGGGAGATCATCCGGAAGCCGAGCGGGAGCGGCTCGTAGGTTTTGGATTTCTCGCGGATGGTCGCGCGGCTGCGCCACCAGGGACTCCGGTGGACGAAGGGGCCGTGCGCCGGGTCGATCAACCCTACGAGGCCGTTGTCGATCGTCGAGGTCAGCGGCACGGAAATATGGAGCGTGCGATACGACTCGGAGAGCACGGGGAGCGCGGGCGGGTCGGGCAGTCCGGCCGGCACGCCCTGCCTGCCGGGCACATAGACCCACACGTAACCGTCACGCTCCTGCGCGGGATAGGTGGTCACGCTGATTTTCTCCGCCTGCACACCCGAATCGGCGACGAGCGATGGAATCTCCCGGCAGCGTCCCGTGGTATCGAATTGCCAGCCGTGATACGAACATTCGATCCGCTCGCCGTCGAAGCAGCCGAACGAGAGCGGCATCGCGCGGTGCGGGCAGATGTCGCGCAGCGCGGCCACGCGGCCCTGCCGGTCGCGGCAGATGACGAGCGGCAGCCCGGCCAGCGTCTGGGCTTTCATATGCCCGGCCCGCACGTCGGACGACAGCAGGGCGGCATACCAGAAACCGGTCAGCGGCTGGCTCTGAGTTTCGTTGGAAGAGGTGTTCATGATGATGCGCGAATGGTTGTGCGCCTCAGGATAGTCGAACGCCGGCGCCGGTGCAAGGCTATTGGACGATCACGCGATCGTCGCCAGCCCACATTATTCATGGCGATTCGTCGCGAAATCGCGCAGTCGCGTCGTGAGACGGACGCGCGGAGCCGTGAAGGAGGGAGGCGTACTGAATAGTACGTTGACCGACCGAGCGGCGAGCACGTCCCGACTGCATGCCACGCAACTGCATGCAGGCAGGTCGCAACAGCGAATCCGCGATTGGAGCAGAAGCGTTCATGGATAATGCGGGCTAGTTTACAAGCGCCGGTCCCTCCTTTACAATTCAAGAATTCGCGGATTGATGAGGACACTCACGTGGAGCAGAGCGTGCACGAACAGCTGACGGCGCGGTTGACCCAGGGATTGGGGCAAGCCGCAGCGGATCAACTCGTTGGTGAAATGGAACGCACGGGCCAGGCTGCCGCGGTGCTGGCGTTGCTGGACGAATTGCGCGAGGTGTCGGCAAAGGCAGCAGCGGGCGCTATCGAAACCCTGCCGGAGTTGCAGCGGCGTGGCGGCCTGCCCGATGTGGTCGCATGGCTCGATCTGGCGGTCGCGCTCGCCGAATCCTCCGGCGCGGCGGCGTTGAAATATTGGAAGGACAGCCCGCTGGTGCTGGGGCTGCTGGAGCCGGCGATGCGAGGGGCCGCGTTGTCGCTTGCGCTGGAACTGGCCGAGGATGATCCGAACGTCGCCCTGGAATTTTTCCGCCGGACGCCGGAACTGCTGACCGTGCTGCCGGCAACCGGTCTCCGCGCGTGGGCCGAAGCCTGCGCGGAACTCGCGCGGGTGGAGTATGTGCTGGGGATCGAGTTTGTCCGGCAGGTGCCCGCCGTGGCCCAGGCGCTGCCGCTCGAGCTGGTCCGCCCGTGGATCCGGCTCGGCATGAAGCTGGTGACGCAGAACAGTCTGGGCAAGACCGATTACGTCGGCACCCTGGAATTTTTCCGCACGAGTCCGGCGATTTTTAACGATATCGAATGCCGCCCCGCACGTGCCGGGGTGATTGACGTCGGTTCCGTCGTGGCCGATCGCTCGCCGCAGCTCGCGATTGATTTTCTGGCCGAAGCCCCCGCGCTGTTACGGCGCCTGCCGTCCGACGACTGGCGACAGCGCGTGATGCGATACGCGCCGTTGGTAGCCGAGCGCGATGCGGAGGCTGCCGTGAACTACATGCGCCGGTGTCCTGAAATAATCGCGCTGCTGGGTGAGACGCCGGACCAGCAGGCCAAATTCGAACAATGGTTCAAGGGCGGGATGGAAGTGCTGGAGTTCAGCGCCGACGGTGCACGCGCCTATTTTGCGCTGGAGACGAAGAAGGCGCTGGCCTCGGTCGAGCAAGCGATGAGCGGTGTGCCGCTTCGCAAGATCGCACGATCGCTGAAGCTGTTTGCGCAGGGTCTCTGCGGAACCGATGTGGCGATTCAGTCGTTGCCTGAGATGCCGGAGCCTGGCAGGGAGCCGCCGCGCGCGACGGTCAGCGCCGACGGCCGGACTATTTTGCTGCCGTCG
>JBGPNZ010000093.1:0-8196 GCA_041487795.1 Nitrospiraceae bacterium | reverse complement strand
TTCATCCTGCGCATCGAGGACACGGATCAGGAACGGTCCACCGACGAAGCGATTCAGGCCATTCTCGACGGCATGCGATGGGTCGGGCTGGATTGGGACGAAGGGCCCTTCCGCCAGACCGAGCGCATGGACCTCTACCGCCGGCATGCCACGCAACTGTTTGAGCAGGGCAAGGCCTATTGGTGCGTGTGCACGCCGGACGAGTTGGAAACCCGCCGGAAAGAGGCGCTTGCCAAAGGACTCACGCAGAAGTACGACGGCCGCTGCCGCGCCAAGGGCATGACCAAACCCACCGGCGAGGCGGCCTTGCGATTCAAGGCGCCGCAGGAAGGCGAGACCGTCGTCGACGATCTGGTCAAGGGCAAGGTCGTTTTCGACAACACAGTCCTGGACGACCTGATCGTTCTCCGCTCCAACGGCTACCCGACCTACAATTTTTCAGTCGTTGTGGACGATGCGCTCATGGGCATCACGCATGTCATCAGGGGCGACGACCACCTCACGAACACGCCACGGCAGATTCCGATATTCCAGGCGCTGGGTTTTGCCGTGCCGAAGTTCGGGCACCTGTCGATGATTCTCGGGTCCGATAAAGCCCGGCTCTCCAAGCGGCATGGGGCCACCTCCGTGCTGGCCTACCGCGACATGGGCTATCTGCCGGAGGCCGTGGTCAATTATCTGGTGCGGCTCGGCTGGTCGCACGGCGACCAGGAACTGTTCACGCGCCAGGAACTGATCGAGAAGTTCGATTTCAAACACGTGCAATCGTCCTCGGCGGTGTTCAACCAGGAAAAAATGGTCTGGGTCAACGAGCAATACATCAAGCAGAGCGAGCCCGGCCACGTGGCCCGGCTCCTGCTTCCCTTCCTGGAACAAGCCGGGCTGAAGGAAGCCGCGAAGGCTGTCTCGTCAGATTGGCTGGCTAAACTGGTCGTCATGGTGCGGGAGCGGACTAAGACACTGGTGGACATGGTCACGTGGGTGACGCCGTACTTCGGACAGGATGTCGCGATGGACGAGGCGGCGGCGAAGAAATTCCTCACGCCCGCCATGGCGCCGGCACTTGCCAAACTGGTCGCGCGATTTGAGGCGGAGCCGGCGTTTCACAAGGAGCAATGGGAAACGATTTTCAAACAAGTCGTGGAGGAACAGGGGATGAAGATGGGCCAGCTTGCCCAGCCGGTCCGCGTGGCCCTCACCGGCCGCACAGCCAGCCCCGGCCTCTTCGAAGTGATGGACGTATTGGGGCGTGATCGCGTGCTGGCTCGGCTCAAAAAAGGGATCGAGCGGGCGAAGACGCCGGCTTGACGGTACCGGTCCCTTAATATTAAGCTGCAAACCGGTTGGGGGATCGTCTAGCGGTAGGACGTCAGCCTCTGGAGCTGACTACCTAGGTTCGATTCCTAGTCCCCCAGCCAACTTTCCTTGTCATTCGCCGATCCTCATTATAAAGTAGCGTATTGTCATGTCTCGATGCCGGTCGTGTTGGGGGATCGTCTAGTGGTAGGACGTCAGCCTTTGGAGCTGATTACCTAGGTTCGAATCCTAGTCCCCCAGCCACCGCGTTGCTTCCAGCTCCGTTGCTTTCGCTAAATTGCTGAAGGTCAGGAAGTCCGGCGCGATTCATGGTGTGAAGGGGTACGTCCGATGGACGTCCGGACTCGTAGATCGCTGCAGGGAGGGCTCGACTCATGAACGCCATACGATCGCTGAACCTACTGCTGGTTATCCTATTTATTGCCGTCACTGGAGGCACCGGGTACTCGGCCGAGCAGGCCAGAGCCGTCTTTGCCGGAGGCTGTTTCTGGTGCATGGAGGAGGTGTTCGAGAAAGTTGAAGGCGTCGTCTCGGTCACATCCGGCTACATGGGCGGCCAGAAAACGAACCCGACCTATGAGGAAGTGTCAGCCGGCGGTACAGGCTATGCCGAATCGGTGGAAGTCGTCTACGATCCAGCCAAAGTCAGCTACCAGAAACTGTTGAACTATTTCTGGAAAAACGTGGACCCGATCACGTCGAACGCGCAGTTCTGCGATCACGGCACGCAATACCGCGCCGCGATCTTCTACGGCAACGATGAGGAGAAGCGGCAGGCCGAGACATCCAAGCAGGCGGTCGAACAATCCAAGCGGTTCAAAGAGCCGATCGTGACCCAGATCGTGACGGCGTCGAAGTTTTATCCGGCCGAAGATTACCATCAGGACTTCTATAAAAAGAATCCCGCCAAGTACAAGTTCTATAAATATACGTGCGGTCGCGCCCAGCGGCTGGAGATGCTGTGGGGGAAATCCTAGGGCACAGTAAAACGGTGCCGGGAACCTTTTTGCCGCACTCGGTCTTGTTTATCTGCACCGGCAACGTGTTCCGGAGCGTGACGGCGGAGTATGCGCTGAAAGCCAGGCTGGGGCCGGAGATGCGGCTCATCGTCGGCTCCGCCGGTATTGAAGCCAAGCCGCAATCGCTGCATCCGATGATCATCGAATATCTGCGCGCCAAAGGCGCCGATCCGTCGGCGCACGTGCAAAGAAAACTGACATGGGAGTTATTGGAGAGTGTGGACCTGGCGGTCGCGATGGGTTTCGACCACCGGGACTTCGTCCGTCAACACTTCGGGCTGGAGGTTCCGCTGTTCAATCAGGTGTGCTTTGAGAAAGAGGAGCCGGTGCTGGATGTTCACGAGGCGATGCCGGATTGGCAGTCGAACATGGACGCGGCCCGTATCTACGTCCAGTCGGTCGTGGACCACATCTGGGACGCCACGCCCGCCCTGCTTGCGCGCCTACCTGATTATAGACTGTGAGCAGCTAGCCTTCCTGCTGGGCTTTCTCGATCTTGGCCCAGGTGTCGCGTAATGGCACGGTGCGGTTGAAGGTGAGCAGGCCCTTGGTCGTATCCGGATCCACGCAAAAATAACCCTGCCGCTCGAACTGATAGCGCTCGCCAATTTTTCCTTTCAGAAGGCTCGGCTCGACTTTGCAGCCGGTCAACCGCTCCAGTGAGTGCGGATTGAGAGCGAGTGTCCAATCGTGGTCCGCGGGAATTTTTGACAGGTCCGTCTTGAGGAGCGGTTCGTACAGCCGGACTTCCGCGTCGAGCGCATGCTTGGCCGAGACCCAGTGAATCGTCGCCTTGACCTTGCGGCCGGCCTGCGGGCCGCCGCTACGCGTCTCCGGATCGTAGGTGCAGTGCACTTCGATGATCTCGCCTGTTTGGGGGTTTTTGACCACGCTTTCGTATTTCACAATGTAGGCGTAGCGGAGCCGGACTTCCTTGCCGGGCGAGAGGCGGAAATACTTCGGCGGCGGGACTTCGCGAAAATCGTCCTGCTCGATATAGACCGTGCGGGAAAAGGGAACTTTCCTGCTTCCGGCGCCCGGATTCTCAGGATTATTGACGGCGTCCAATTCCTCGACCTGCCCCTCCGGGTAGTTATCGATGACGATCTTCAGCGGTTTGAGCACGCCCATCACGCGCGCCGCGCGCTTGTTGAGATCTTCCCGGATGAAATGCTCCAGCAGGGCCATTTCAATCGTCGCATCCCGCTTGGCCACGCCGATCGCCTCGCAGAAGGCGCGGATCGATTCCGGCGTAAAACCCCGCCGCCGCAGACCTTTGATCGTCGGCAGGCGCGGATCGTCCCAGCCGCTCACCAGTTTCTTTTCGACCAATTCGAGCAGCTTCCGCTTGCTCATGACCGTGTTGGTAAGGTTCAGTCTCGCGAACTCGATCTGCTGCGGGCGATGCGGCGTCTCAGCCTGTTCCATCACCCAATCGTAGAGCGGCCGGTGGTCTTCGAACTCCAGCGTGCAGATCGAATGAGTGACCCCTTCAAGCGCGTCCGAAAGAGGATGGGCGTAATCGTAAGACGGGTAGAGACACCAGGCGTCGCCCGTTCGATAGTGCGTGGACTTCCGAATGCGATAGAGGACCGGATCGCGCAGGTTGATGTTGGGCGAGGCCATGTCGATTTTTGCGCGCAGGACATGGGTGCCATCCGCGAACTCGCCGGCCTTCATGCGCCGGAAGAGATCCAGGTTCTCATTGCTCGATCGGTTTCGATGCGGACTATCCTTGCCGGGTTCCGTCAATGTCCCGCGCCGCTGGCGGATGTCCTCGGCGGAGGAACTGTCCACGTAGGCCTTGCCCTTTTGAATGAGCGTGACGGCGTAGTCGTACAGTTGCTCGAAGTAATCCGAGGCGAAGAACTTTTTCTCTTTCCAGTCGTAGCCCAGCCAGCGCACGTCGTCCTGGATCGCCTGGACGTATTCCGGGTCTTCCGTTTTGGGATTCGTGTCGTCGAACCGCAGGTGGCAGATGCCGCGGTGTTCGATCGCGAGACCGAAATTCAGGCAGATGGATTTGGCATGCCCGATGTGGAGATAGCCATTCGGCTCCGGAGGAAACCGCGTGACGACATGGGACCGTTTTCCGGACGCGAGGTCCTGCGCGACGATGTCGCGGATAAAATTGGATGGCGCGGATGGCTCAGGCGTCGTCATAGTGAGGGGAATCTATCACAGACAGGGAGCAGGGAGAAACAGCCGTGCGGTGCGTCTCCTCGCATTGAAAACATGATAACCCTATGGATCATCGCTTTGAAAACATGATGACCCTATGCTACAGTTTGCCCCGCTTCATCGAGCATCGTTTGGCTGGTGATTGCGTGGCGGTCCCATCGTCTAGCCTGGCCTAGGACGGAGCCCTCTCAAGGCTCAGACACGGGTTCAAATCCCGTTGGGACCACCAGCCTGTGCGTCAGCGCAAGGCTGCCCGCTATAGCTTTTGCAACGGCGGGCAAAACTCCGCTGCCGCTTCGGCCTTCGCCGACCGTAGTCGGCTTCGGCCGACGAAGGTCGGCTGGCAAGCCATACCATCCCTCGCTTGGCGTGAGCCGCTCGCTATGTATCGCTTTTTCGTGATTGATGCGAGCGGAGAGCGTCCGCGACCCATAGGCTTTTCGTTGTCTGGTTCAACCTTGGCGTGTGCCGGTGCTATTTATCATATTATCGAATCTGAGGCGCCGGATAAAACCCGCAAGTGGTTCTTCTTTTTCTTGTAAAACCAACCTTCGCCTGCCCTCCAACGTCGTTTATTCCTTCACCGGCGCCCGCGCTTTCACTTGATTGCGTCCATCGTGCTTGGCGCGGGCCAGCGCGATTTCAACGGCTTTCATCACCTGTTCCGGCGTGGTCCTGCGCTCGTCCCGTTCGGCAGCCCCGATACTGATCGTCACGGGAATTTGTGTCGGTGGGTCCGGTTTTCTGAAGAGACGTCTGCGACCGGGTAGCGTCACGGGCGACGCGTCGACGGCTTTCCTCAATTCCTCCAGGTGGGGCAGCACGTCTACCACCGATTTGTCATGGAAGACCACGGCAAAGCGATTGCCGTCGTAGCGGAAGGCTTTGCCCTCACCGGACAGGCGCGCGATCTTCCTGGCGACCATGCGCAAGATTTGATCGCCCACCGCGTACCCGTGTGCTTCGTTAACACGCTTCATGCCGTCAATATCAATCAAGGCGACTGCATACCGGCTGCCGAGGTTGGCCACGGCCTGGTCCCAATAGGGCCGGCCGCGCATGCCGGTCAACTGGTCATAGTAGGTTGACTGGTAGATCTCCGCGTACACGGCGATGATCAGGATCAGTCCGGCCGTGGCCAGGTAATTCGTGGGAGACCATCCCGCGCGGGTGCCGTGCAGCGCGAGGAAGACAGAGACCAATGCCCAGAAAAATCCTCTGTCCACGGGGTTTCGATAGGACGTAAAGCGCACCGTTTGAAGCACCAACGCCGCTCCGAATGCCAACAGCGACGGCTGCGCGATGGGGGTCCAGGCGGTGTACCGAGGATCGATGAACGAAGACTCCAGCGCGGCCGCGACAGCGACGTTCTCAGGAAGACCGATCCATGACACGAAGAAGACTTGAAGGAGCACCAGAATCAGCCGCACGAATTCCCGTGAGATCAGGAGGCGTCGCTCGGTGATCAAGGACAGAGCCAGGAGGTTCAGCGGCAGCAACAGCGCGACCGCGTTGAACATGATACGACCGACATCTGCCGAGGCGGCCGCTCCGGCTACCAGGTGGAGCAACGCGCGGTCGGCCAGGGCCAGGAGCAACATGGCGAACAGAATTCGGCTGTGGCGCACATACAAACCGAGCAGAATCCCGACCGCAAGAACCAGGTAGGCAAACGCCTGTTCAAGCGGCAGCATCACATTCGGCAATCCCCCCGGGCGGAGAAATCCCACAGCCGCCAATACCAACAGGCCGTCAGGCAGGACAAACGAGGAAAACTGCGTCAACAAGCGCGCCATGGCTTGTCACAAGTGTAGCACCATCCGCTTCAATTACATGCGGACGGATAAGTGCTGTGTCTCCGGCAGGTTGGGACCCCTCGCACGAATCTCCGCTTGACCGTCTTCCTACCGCTTCTTTTCCGGTCCGGATTTCTTCGAGTGATCCTGCTGAATGGCGGGAACGTTCTCCCGAATGAGTTTGGCGCGGGCTTCCAGCGGCACGGCTTCAGCGGCGCGGTGTGTTTTGCGCAGGAGATGGGCATAGTTTTCTAGGGACGTCGCGACGTATTGATGCGTCGGCCCGAGCGTTTTTTCCTGAATGACCAGGGTCCGCTGCAACAACGGTTCGGCCTTCGCATACTCGCCCTCGGTTTCATAAAGGACGGCCAGATTTCCGAGGGTCGAGGCCACCGCCGGACTCTCCTGGCCAAGCGCCTTCTCCCGAATCCACAGGGCCCGTTGCAGCAACGACGCGGCTTTGGCGGGCTGCTTCGTTGTGACATACAGTTTGGCCATGTGGCCGAGCGTCGTTGCCACCGCCGGATGCTCAGTCCCCAGCAGGCGTTCCTGGATGCCAAGGGCTCGTTGAAACAGAGGTTCGGCCTGCGCACTCTCGCCCAGCGTGTGATGCAACACCGCCAGGTGATCGACGTAGATGGCCACGGTTGGATGCTCTAAGCCGAGTGTGTGTTCCGACGAGATCAACGCATGTTGGGCCAACGGAAGAGCCAGGCCATATTGCCCCGCACGCTCGAGCACGACCATGCGCGCGCTGATCTGAAGGATGCCGACTCCGTCGTGCTCGCCCAAAGCGGGACCGCCCAGCACGACGAGAATCAGGGCGCTTGCCGAAAGACCGTTTCTGAGGATGGCGTGGATGGTCATGACATCTCTCTGCTGCGAGAATGCGCTCCGGCGCTGAAAAGGTCAATGAGATCGCAGCGATCTCTTTTTTCCGGCCCCCGGCCAATCGGCCCTACCGCGTGCGCGCATGGTCTTGTACAGTGATCGTAAGAGGTGCGCGATGCGACGCCTGATCGTCCTGAGCCTCTGTCTCACGCTTGCCGGCTGCTCCAGCCTGATCATTCGCGACGGCGACTCCGGTGCGCTCGTTGCCGGCAAGGTTGTCGCTCGTGTGCTGGTGGCCATCCCGACGGTCGGAATCAGCGAAGGCATTCTGGTTGATCTCAAGGATGCCGAGCGGAACCGCGCCTGGCGCAGGCAGCAGTTGCCGCAGAGCGCGGAAGCCTGCCGAAAAGAATGGCAAAGCTACGTCGAGGACCGCAGGTTAAAGCATATCCCCGACCAGGTGATTAGCACCGTGCTTGCCGCCACCGGCCATGATTATATGGGAAGCGCCGTGCGCGCCCTGAATATGGCCGGCGTCGTGCCGGACGCCGACGGATTGCAAGCCGAGTGGCAACGCACGCTCGCGCGCGAGCCGCAAGCAGCCCTGCTCTCCGACTGTTCGCGACGCTTTCACCTCGACCGGTTTGCTGCGTACCGCTGATGTTCTGCGCACAGGCCCACGACCCAGAGCGCCCTTGCTCATGGGAAGAGTGCTGTGCTAGGCTTTCACTGGTCATGAGGTGTTCGCGTATGAGCCTGGCGATTTGTGCGCGGGCTCTTGCGGATATGTCATTCGATTACAGGAGGTGCTTCCATGGGAGAAGTGGATGCCGCTCCCGAAACGGCTGCCAGAGTTGTTGAAGATCTCACCGCCATGGAGGTTGATCCCGAGAAGGGAGAACGCCTCCATAAAGCAGCCCTCATACATTCCAACTCAGGGACGGCGTACCGCATGCTGTCCAAGACCCTCAAAAGCGGACAGGTGGATCTCGTCCACTACGGCTGTGCTCTCGACGAGGAGGGCAATCCGACGTCGAAGTGGAGTATCCGGC
>JBGPNZ010000092.1:0-8255 GCA_041487795.1 Nitrospiraceae bacterium | reverse complement strand
TTCTTCGTCGATCCGGAGCAGCAGGACCGGTGTGTTCAGGGGAGTTTTCGGAAGACGATTGAACGGAAAATGCGTAAACGCGGTGTGCCGGAGATCGTAGGACCGGAGTTCAAACCATTCGAAGGCACCGAAGGAAAAGAGAAGGATGAAGCCCAGCGTAATGCCGCCGCCCCAGGCGATCCGGAGCACGGCATCCCGCTTCGCCCACTCAAGGATGCGGCTCCACCGTTGCGCGAGGACTTTGGCTGTCATCTCCCCAACTCGTGGAGGCAGTGCGTGTGAGACACAGCAAGAGGAACAGGGATCCGAAAAGATCCCTACCCCCTAACCAAGCAGATTAGTGCGCGGCGTCCGGAACGGCTGACGCCAGCAGGTGCTCGAACTCCGGCAGCCGTCCTTCCATGCCTCCGATCAAAGGATCCGTCACGACGGTGACCCTGGATCGTTTCAGTGCCACGCTCAAGGTCGAATCATCACGGATTTTCTTGGCGTCTTCACTGCTGATGATGATATTCGCCTTGAGCGCGCCGGCCTTGTCGCCGCCTTTGATTTTCAGCGGCATGCGCCCTGCCCGTGGCGGAGCAGGCGGCGCGGTCTGAACCGGCCGAATGACATAGGCGCCTTCGCCGAACAAGGACGACAAATCAGCCCCCTTCGGAGCCGTCATGTAATGCACCATGCCTTCTTTTTCAGCAGCGGCACGATCAACCGTTTGCGGGCCGAAGACCACCCCGCCCTTGTCATCCAGAACAGATGGAAAACAGGCGGGCTTGGCGCCCACTCCTCTGGCATCGATCACCAGGCCCGTATACCCATCCTCAGGCGAGGCCCCCGACGGCACGTCCTGCGGATTCATCCCCTTTTCAGAGAGGAACGGCGTCATCAGCGAGTCGATACCATACATCTGGACCTTAACCGTCACTTCCACGCTCCCGTCCGGGAACGGATTGGTCTTGGCGATCTGGGCGCCCTTGACGTGCCCGCTCACTTGCGTCTTGATCACATCATTCTCGACCATGTAGTTCGCGACGAGCGTGGCAGAATCGACGCGAATCCCCTTGACAGTTTCCAGAAGATTCCGCAGAGCCACCGCAAACGCCGCCCGCTCGGCCATCGCCCGTCCGGCACCCCCTCCGACATTGGGAGGAGGCGCGCCGAGCCCCGTCGCCTTGACCCATCCGGTCGACCAGTTCACCGACCCGGAGCCGATGGGTTCGACAAGCGGCTCCATCGTGCCGGCCTGCGCCATGGCCAAGCCGGCGGCGCCGCTCACGCATACACCGGCCAGCGCCAGTCCCGCTCCCCACTTCTTCAGCGTACGCCCGCGTGAGCCGACGCCAAGCCAGTACAGGCTGAACAGTATTGGTCTTATCACAACGCCTCCTCAGCCGATCCGGCTAGATCTTCAACGCTTCCTTAAACATGCGGATGGCCAGCAGCGCATCCGCTCCGGACACGGCCTGCCCGCCGCCGAACTCTCCGGTGACCTTATCGACTTCCAAAATGCTGCGGCTACCGAGCACCATGGCCGCATTGAAGTAATACATGTCCGGCCGCACATCCGGATACGGAGACTTCTGGCCGAAGAACTGCGTCGCCAGCTTGTTGTCGCCTGTGATCCGGATCATGATATCCTCCAGCATGACGGCGTACTCCGCCTTGAGGAGGGGCTTGCTCGGCTCGAATTTGTGATCGGGCGACGGCTCGAGCCCGCGTACCCCCAACTGGATGACCGTGTCGATATCGGGCTTCAGCGGATGGGTCGCGATATCGGTCGCCGGCTCCATCGCAACAATTTTATCCGCCTTGAACTCTTCCTTGCCTGGCGACTTGAAGGAGGGATCGAACGTCTTCCCTCTCTTTTCGAACAGCCGGTCGATGTTCAGTTCCTGGATGAACAACGCCGCCGCATCGGCGCGGCTGATCTTCTCAATGATCGCAATCTGTTTGCCGATCTTCGTGCCGGGTGCCGCACGCTGGATTTTCTGCACAACGTGCCATTCCTTGTCGGCCTCGCCGGTAAAATCCTTGTTCAGATCCAGCACCGTCTTGAACTGATCGGCCGCCTTGTCGAACTCCAGCCCCATCCGGTAGGCGCGCCCCATATAGAAATGCAATTCGGCATTTTGCGAGTCCCGCTTCATGGCGTCTTTGTATTCGGACTCGGCGTCCTCGACCCAATCCTTCTTCCGCTCCATGGACAGCACGCGAATCTTCATGACCTCGGCAACGATTGCGGGCGATTTCTGCAGATCCTTTGCCTTGTCAATCGCCTTGTACGCCTCTTTGTACTCGCCCTTGGCGCCATGCACCAGGCCGATACCGGCATACCCTGGCGAGAATTTCGGATCGAGGTCAATCGCACGCTGGAAGGACCGCATGGCCCCATCCCAGTCTTCCTTGTTCGACAGCCGAATCCCGGTCAGATAATGATGTTCCGGTGTATCCAGCGCCGCTTCAGGCTTGGCCGGTCCTTTCCCGCACGCCGTCAGAAAGCTGACTCCTCCCACCAACGCCAGCACGACCACCGCGCTTGCCACTGTTCTGAGTAGGGTTTTCATCGCCACGCTCCTTTCCAATGCCAAGACACGGCTAGTCCAAAATCACCATTACGCGAGCCTTCTCCAGGAAGGTGAGGTGTTCCTTCATTCCATGGAGCACCTGCGCATCGCTGTTGCTGATCACCAGATCCGTTTTATTGGGCCCGTCTGTCTTCAAGGCCTTGACCATCAGAGGACGATCGGTCACGCGCGGATTGCCTTTGGCGGATTCCACGTCTTTAAGATACCCCACCATCCCCTGTTCAACCGCATATTGCCGGTTCACAAAGGCCGACCCGTAGACTTCCCGGCCTTCCTCGTTGCGGATCTTCGGTGCCACAGCCGGACGGACGCCGATTCCCCGCGCATCCACAATCAGGCCCGTAAAGGCCGTCGTCGGAGGCGCCTGCCCCTGCGGCATCGGAATCACTTCGACGCCCCCGCTGGATTGCGGCAAAAACGCGTTGGAAAAGTCTCCGTTAAGTTTCATCGCGATGGTCACCTGCACTGACCCGTCCGGGTTGACCTGTTTCTTGATGATCTGCGCCCCCTGAACGAACCCGCTCACTTCCGTCTTGATCACATCGCTGCTCACAATCATATTTTCCACCAGCGTGGCGGAGTCCACTCGAATCCCCTTCACGGTTTCCAGCAAATTCCGCGTCGCCACCAGAAACGCCGCCCGCTCGGCCATGGCCCTGGCTTGTCCGGCATTCACGGCATTGGGAGGCGGCGCGCCGAACCCCGTCGCCGTCACCACGCCCTTCGTCCAGTCGACGGATCCATCCGAACCAGCGGGCTCAACGACACCGCCAAACTGCGCCCAGGTCGCACCAACACCAAACAGCGCTCCGACGACCAGTACCGCCACCATCCCTCTCGTGAGTTGTCGCTTCATCGCCATGCCCCCCTTTCCTTCGTCACGCATCTGAATTATATCGCCGCTAAGGTCTCACCTCGTACGGCAACGTCGTTTCGTTCCAGTCTTCATCCTCGAGTTGAGCCAACCGCTTAATGACGTCCTGGATCATCCCGTTTTCACCACCGATATATGTTTTAAAGACATCCTTCGAGGCGTCGGTCCCGACCAAGTTGATCGGCTTTCGCGTCGCAATGACCTTGATGTATTCCTGCGCTTTTTTCGCTCCCTTCGGCAGACTGACGCGCAACCGCACGCCGAGCGCGCGCAGGGTGTCGTTCGGGAACATGACCTCCTGGTCGGGTGTAATCTGGTTTCGCTCCACAAACTTGTTCGGCAACAGCAGCGTCACGCCGCCGTCTTGCGTCACGCTGAAGACATGCAGATAGGCCGGCTGGGTCGAGCGGATCTTGATCAGCGCTTCCTCGTTGTCCTGAAAGACCGTTTTGTTCAAGCCTCCGCGCACATCAAACCCGGCACGCCGCTCGACGCGCACGGGCCTGACCTGCGCCTTCACGGTGATCCGATACATCGCCATCGCAGGCCCCGAACGCTTGCCATCCTTGATCTCTTCGATCTGTTCGTTCGACCACTGCTCCTGCTCGATCACACCACGCGACACGGACGAAATCAGTTCGTCCGTAATTTGGGAATTATGCAGTACCGATGCGCTTCGCACAAACACCCCCACTGCCTGTTCGATCGCATTGCGGCGGGCTTCGTCACGGGCCCGCCCCCGCACTTCGTCTAGCGACATATCCTTCAAAAATGGTGCCACTCCCTCGGCTACCACTGTGATGGCCGTGACAGGCTCCGCATACGTGGTGTTATTTCCTACGAGCATTCCAAAGGCCACGCCCAGCAGTGCAGTGACAAAAAATGCGCTGTGGGACAACAACACCATGTGTGCTCTTTTCGCTACCGGACTGCGAGGGGCAGCGGTGCAGAAAATAGAATCGGCGGGCTCAGTGGTGCGCATGGAAAAGCCAGAAACGTCCATTCATCTCTATGATACAGCCTACGAATCATCGCGTAGCGTGAGGCGTGAGGATAGAGTGAACGGACTGGAAAGTCAAACTGGCTAAACGCTTGTAAATTATTGATAAATAATAACTAGTCGTGCGCGCTATTGCTTATGCTGTTTGGGTTTATCGGAAGAGTCAGCGGACGGCCAGAGCTTCAGTTCAGCTTCAAGCTGGAGGATCGCGTCCTTCTCCCCTTGCAATCGAGCCAGCACCAATGCGCGATTTAACTCGGCCAGCGCGCGGGGCATATCGCCAAGTGCGCGATAGCTCCAGTACGACCGTTGCGCGTAGGCGAGCGCCTCGCTCTGCCGGTTTTGCGCTTTAGCGACACGCGCCAATCCGCTCAAATCCGCCGCAATGGCGGATCGGTTTTCGACGGCCTTATCCAATTCCAGCGCCGCTTGAAAATACGCGCGCGCGTCTTCCAGTTTTCCGGCTGCCTCTGCAATCAACCCCACGTTCGTCAGATTGGCGGCCTGAGCCGGATGATCATCGAGGGCTTTGTTGATCGCCAACGCGGCCCGAAAAGATGCCTCTGCTTCCTTCAACCGACCAGCCTGTTTCTCCAGCAACCCGATGTTATTGAGCATGACCGCTTCGCTCTGTTGGTGGCCCGTCTCCCGGGCCAACGCCAGCCCTTTGGCATAGAACGAAGAGGCCTGGTCGGTCCGCCCGGCCAGCTGCAGGGCCGTCCCTAAATGCGCCATCGTATCCATCACAAGATCCGGACGTTGCAACGACTCGGCAAGAACCAGCGCCTGCTGATGGAGCTGAATGGCGCCGGCCGCTCCCCCGTCCAAGGCCGTCACGGCGCCCAAATCGTTCAGCGCTTGCGTCATCCCTGGAAGATCATCCAGGCTTTCCGCGAGCTGCCTGGCATCTTCGAACGTCGCCTTGGCCCTCGCCCGGTCGCCACGATCCAATGCCCGGTGGCCTTGCACGTGCAGCGCGCGGACCTTGACGGCTAACGTCGGCTCCATGTTTTTGGACGGCTCACCGGCGCAGGCAGTCAGCAGCGCGGCCGCGCTCACGATCCCGCTGACTCCGACTCTGAATTGCTGACCGGTCACTTGCTGATGTGATCTCCCCGGAGGCTTTGCAGACCGCTCCCCGTCCGGACGGCATCCTTCGGTTCGGCGTTTTTGATCATCGTGCTCACGGGAAAGGTTTTCTTGGCTCCACGGACGATGGTATTGACATCCTCCAGCGTCGCATTGGCCGTGCGAACAAGCGGCGGCATTTCTTTGGCCAGATTTTTTACGGACTCGGTGGCAGCCCGAATATTGTTGACCGCCTCCTGGGCGGACTCGGTCACGGCCGGCAGCTTGCCCGTCACCAACCGCACATCGCTGGCAATGTGGTCCAACGTGGCCACGGTCTTCTTGATGGAGGCTGTCAGGTCCGGCAGCGACGAGGTCGTCTTCTCGACCGACGCCGCGGTCCGCTGCACCGACGCCACGACGACCGGCAGCTCCCGCGTCGCCCGCTCGACGTTCACCATCACCTGCCCGCCGGTCTGCACGGCCGCGTGCATGCTGTTGGTGATTTCTTCCACGCGGAGCAGCGTCCGTTGCACGGACGCCAGCACCGGCTTGATCTCATCCATCATGTCCGCTACATCGCGAGGCTCCACCACTGTAATAGTCGCTCCGTCCTGCAGCATAGGCTGGTCCTTGCTGCCCATCGCGATCTGCACCTGCGTCTGCCCCACCAGCATCCCGCTCTTGCCGACGCTGGCGACGGAATCGGTTCGGATTTTCTCTTGATACTGCCGGCGCACCTGCAGCGCCACATGGATGGCGCCCTTCTCGTCGAACGCCACTTCCTGCACACGGCCGATCGGGATTCCTGCCATCAAGACCGGCATGCCCGGCTCCAGCCCGTAGGACTTCGACAGCGTCGAGACCAGTATGTATTTCTCTTCGAAGAGATGCTCCGCCTTGGCCATAAAGATACCGACCACGATCAAGCCGGCCAACGGAATCATCACGAAGGCGCCCACGATCTGGGCAATGCGTCCCCACGACATGGAATGCGCATAGTGCATCTTCATCACATCACCTCATCGGAAGAAAAAAGGTTCACGACGCAAGTCGGCTGCCCAGCCCGCCGCCCAGATAGACCCGCAAGGTCTCGTCGGACGTTTTCGCCATCTCCGCGTACGACCCCACCGCCTCAATACGCCCCTGACGAACGAAGGCGATTCGGTCCGCCCGCTCCAGCAGCGGCGACGGATTGTGCAGCGTGGCCAGAATGGTCACCGAATGCGCCCGCCGGTATTCCGTCAAGACACGGTCGACCCGCCGCACCATCTCCGCATCGAGCCCGGCCATCACTTCATCGAGCAGCAGCAGTTTCTGGTCCATCACCAGCGCGCGCGCAAGCGCCGCGCACCGGGCTTCTCCGGCCGTCAGCTGGGACGGAAACCGCTTCTCCAGCGGCGCCAAGCCAAGCGCCTCCAGTACCGGCATGACGCGAGGACGCACTTCTTCCTCGTCTATTCCCTGGTGGTAGACCAACGGCAGGCAGACGTTGGTGTATAGCGTCATATTACTCCGCAATCCCGGCTGCTGCAGCACAACCCCGATCCGCTGCCGCAACTCCGCCAACCCCTCATCGTCCAGCGTCGCCAGATCGTGACCGAGCACCCGGACGGTCCCCTGCTCCGGCGCGACCAGGCCCGCGCAGAGCTTCAAGAGCAGCCCCTTACCGGACCGGCCAGGCCCCACCAGCAGCACAAATTCTCCGGGTTGGATTGCGAGAGTGAAATCCACGTGCCACTCCTCGCCGTCCATGCCCACCTGCACGTTGTTCAACTCAACAGCAAATTGCATTAGAAATAGGCCGTGACCGTCACAAGGATATCCAGCAGCAGGCAGATCGTCACGGAATTGATCATGGCCTGCGTGGTCTGCTGCGGGACCTCGGTATAGGACGACCGCACCGACAGGCCGTGATGGCAACAAATCACGGCCACGGCCGTTCCGAACAAAATCCCCTTGGCCGCCGTCACCAGCACATCCACCAGCGACAGGGACTGCGCGACCGCCTGAGCGAAGACATAGAACGGAACGGTCAGCTTGATCCTCGCGATAATGAATCCGCCGAGCACGGCCACCGCATCGAAATAGAGCATCAGGCACAACATCGACACCACCACGGCCACCACGCGCGGCATGATGATGTACCGCGACACGCGAATGCCGATCAGTTCGAGCGCGGTAATCTCCTGGGCGACGCGCATATTCCCCAGTTCCGTGGTGATCGCTGTGCCCGATCGCCCGATCACAATAAAGGCCGTCAACAGCGGCCCCAATTCCCGAATGATGACCACCACGATAATGCTGCCGATCAGCCCTTCGCCGCCGACTTTGGGCAGTTGGGTCCCGGCCTGCGTAATGACAATCAGCCCCAGCATGAGCGCGATGGCGCTGATCACCGGCACCGCATCCACACCGGTGAAGAGCATTTGGCGGAGCGTCACACGGAGCGCCGCCCACCGCCCCTGCCGACCGGGCGAAACCAGCTCGCGCAGCGTCACATAGACATGGGCGGAAAGATCGGCCAGGTACAGGTATCCGTCGATCGTTTTTTGTCCGAGCCATCCGATCACGCTGGAACCTCGCGGCGCGCTTGTTGTCGACGTAAACCTGGGAGCGGAAAATCTCTTGCGATTCTAGGAGAAACGTCGGGTGAATGCAACGCATGCCGTCCTCTCATCAGTGATTTGACAAGGTGCTGGAACGGGCCTAGACTTCGCTCACGTCAGTG
>JBGPNZ010000091.1:0-8265 GCA_041487795.1 Nitrospiraceae bacterium | reverse complement strand
TCCTGCACCGAGCCGGTTTTCACGAGCGCCTGAATCTGCACGATGGGCAGCGCGTGCTGCTCGACCACGAGGACGGTCAAACCGTTCGGTGTTACGAAGCGATGGGGTTTAATCTCCGCGGCGTGGAGCGGGGCAGCAAGGAAGATGGAGAACAGAAGGGGTACGAGGTAGCGAGGTACGAGGTGCGAGGCAAAAGAAGGGGTAACGGGGTGCGGGGTGGCGAGGGTGCGGGGCGAAGCAACAGGTGGGCTTACCTCGAGCCCCGAACCCCGAACCTCGATCCCTGCCTTCCGCATTATTTCGCCTCCGCCGCTGCCTGGTTCGTCGGCGTGGGAATGAGGATACCGACGGTCCGTCCATCTTCGACCAGATACTTTTGCGCGACGCGTTTGACGTCGTCCGCTTTTACATCACGGAGTTTTTTCACGAACTGCTCCACCTGCCGCCAGCCGACGCCCGTGGTTTCGGCCTGGCCGAGCAGCATCGCCTGGCGGAAATTGGAGTCCTGCCCGAAGATGTAGGCCGCCTCCACCTGGTTTTTCGCCCGTTGCAGTTCCTGATCGGACGGCGATTCCTGCTGCAGCTTCTGAATCTCGGCGTACACCGCGCGCTCGACCTGCTCCGTCGTCTGTCCCGGCGCCACCATCGCGAAACAATAGAGCAGCTCCGGATCGGTTTGCAGCAGGCTGTATTCGGCGCCGACTGCCAGCGCCAGTTTCTGTTCGTAGACGAGGCTGCGGTAGAGCCGGGAGGTTTTTCCGTGCGAAAGGATGGATTCCAGGAGCGTCAGCGCGTAGGCGTCGTCGCTGGAAAAATTCGGGGCCCGGTAGCCCACCATCACGGACGGCAGCTGCGCATCACGCTTCACGACGATACGGCGCTCGCCCTTCTGCTCCGGTTCAGTCACGACCTGCTGCGGCGGCAAGGGTTTCTTGGGAATCGGTTCGAAGAAGCGCTTGATGACCGGCAGCAGCTTCGCGGCTTTGATATCGCCGACCACGATGAGCGTGGCGTTGTTCGGGACGTAGTAGGTGTCGTAGTGCCGCTTGAGATCCGCCCGCGTCATCGCGTTGAGATCGGGGAACCAGCCGATAATGGGCCAGTGATAGGGGTGCATTTGGAAGGCCTGGGCAAAGAGGGCTTCGGCCAGATACGATTGGGGATCGTCCTCCGACCGCAGGCGCCGCTCTTCCTTCACCACTTCGCGCTCGAGCTGAAATTCCTTGTCGTCCAGCAACAGGCCGCGCAGCCGGTCCGCTTCCAGTTCCAGGGCCAGCTCGACCTTGCCGGCTGCGAGGTTCTCGAAGTAGGCCGTGAAATCCTGGCTCGTGAAGGCGTTGTCGTTGCCGCCGTTCTTTTTAATGAGGCGCGAGAAGCTGCCCTTCGGATATTTGGGCGTGCCCTTGAACATCATGTGCTCGAGCATGTGGGAGAGTCCGGCCCGGCCCATGACTTCGTTGCGCGAGCCGACCTTGTACCAGATTTGCACGGTGACGACCGGCGCTTTGGGCGATTCGACCAGCAGCACCTTCATGCCGTTGGCGAGCTGATATTCCTGGACATTCGCGAACGCGGACGGGCTGCCGCTCAGGAGCCAGAGGATCGACATGATGAAGATGGTCAGGGACCGCACCAGGCCAGACTGCATGGCACACGCTAACAACCGGCTCACGCGGGTGTCAAGGTGGCGCGTGGGACGAAGCGAGCGTGGCGTGCGGTCTGCCTTCCGTACTCGCAGAACGCGCACACCTCGGAAGGGTGCTCGTTCGATGCGCGCAGTCGAAGGCAGACCGGCCGCCGCTCGAAAGAGAGAAAGTGTGGGCGGGGACAGACCGCTGATGGGTCTGTCCCCGCTCGGAATGGGTCGCACGCGCAGACGGTGCTCGCCACGGGTGAAGGGCGCGTCTTGGCGATTTCGCCACGAACCGTCATGAATGATGCGGGCTGACGAGCTGTCCCAATTGCCCGCAGGCGCCGAGCACGTCGCGCCCCTTGCTTTTGCGGATCAGTGCATCGAAGCCGGCTTTCCGCAACACGGATTGAAAGCGCAGCACGTCGCTGTCGGCCGGCCGGCGGTAGGGGTTGCCGGGGAAGGGATTGAACGGGATCAGATTGATCTTGCAACGGATGCCGTTGAGCAGTTTGGCCAGCCGCCTGGCATCCTGCTCCGAGTCGTTTTCGCCGGCCAGCAGGACGTATTCAAACGTCAGCCGGCGATGGGGCGGCAGCGGATAGGCCCGGCAGGCGGCCAGGAGGCGGGCGAGTGGATGCAGCCGGTTGACCGCCGGCATGAGCCGGTCGCGCTGCGCGTCGGTTGTCGCGTTGAGCGAGATGGCGAGGTTGACGCCCAGTTTGGCGACGTCCTGCAGGCGGGACGCCAATCCGGCTGTGGACAGCGTGATGCGCCTGGCCGGAATGCCGAGCCCCCAGCGTGTGTTCGTGAGACGCGCAATGGCCGCGGCCACGGCGTCGAAGTTCGCGAGCGGTTCGCCCATGCCCATTAGGACGATGTTCGTGAGCCGTTCGCCCGGCTCCAGGCGATCCAGCGCCGTCAGCGCCTGCTCGATGATTTCATGCGTCGTCAGATTGCGTTTCAATCCCATCTGTCCGGTGAGGCAAAATCCGCAGTCCAGCGTGCAGCCGACCTGCGTGGACAGGCAGAGCGTCAGCCGGTCGGCATCGGGAATCAGCACGCTTTCGATGACCAGGCCGTCCTCCAGGCGCAGCAGGAATTTTCTGGTGCCGTCGCTCGAGCGGCGGACCTCGCAGTCGGACAGCCGGTCGATGGAGGCGATGGCGGCAAGGCGGGCTCGCTCGGTCTTGGACAGATCGGTCATGCGTTCGATATCGCGAACGCGTTCCTGGTAGAGCCATCGGAGGATCTGCCGGGAGCGGAATTTCGGCCAGTCCAGATCGTTCACGAATTGTTCGAGAGCCGGTTCGTCAAGCGCGAGCAAGTTGGTGCGCGTCTCGGCTGATGCGGCGCGGGAACGGTCTCGACGAGCCATGCGCGGAGCCTAGCATAGGGTTCGAGAAGCAGACAAGGACGGTTCTGCCGCAATCGCACCCTCGCTGTTGCGACAAGCCTGGCCGCGTTTATCCGGCGGCCAGGCGGGCGGCCTCGCTGCTCGCTCCCTCGACGTACTGTGTTACGTACGCCTCGGGTTCTCGCGGCTCCGGGCGCCCGTCTCACGACGCGATCGTGCGATTTCGCAACGAACCGCTATGAATACTCGGACTTACCGGGGAGCGTAAGAATACGGGACAGAGGCGGCCCGGAATTCTTTGGTATATAATTGGGGTCGTTGAATATCGTCATGTCTCATAGGCACGTCGTCTCCATGCGTCTTCGGGGTCCCATCGCTGCCCTATTGCTGCTGCTCGTGTTGGCACTGCCTCCCATGCCGGTCCACGCGGAGGAGGAGATGAAGCCGCCAGAGCCGAACGACGCTTCGTGCGAATCGGCCGAGCAGTGTTTTCGCAGCGCGCTGGCACCGGATGCCGCGGCCGTGTCGGCCGACGAGCGGGTCGCGCGCAAGCTGGAACGGCTGCGACGACTCACTGAGCGACATGCCGGCTCGCTCTGGGCGCGCCGCGCAAATCTCGTGATGGGCGTGCTTCTGATCGAACGGCAGCCGGCCGAGGCGCTTCTCTTTCTGCGCGCCGCGCAACGCGACTTCCCTCTGCTGGAGGATTACGTGCGTCTCTGGATCGGGGAGGCGCTGCTGAAATCCGGCGACGTGTCTGCATCCGCGTCGCTTCTGGACATCATTCCCAACATCGTGCCGGACACGCTCCTGGGGTCACGGATCGCGTATCGCGCGGGCGAGGCTTGGTTCCGTGTGGGACAGTGCGGCTACGCGATGGAGCTGTTGTCGCGGGGCGTGGCGCAAGAACCCCAAGATTCCGCCGCGTCGCGCGCGCTGCTGATGCTGGCCGAGTGCCAGGCGCAGGATAACCGGTCGCCCGACAGCGCCGTCACGCTTCGGCAAATCTGGATGCGTTATCCGCAGACGCCGGAAGCCGGGGAGGCGGAGAAACGGTTGTCGCAACGACTGAACGGCCAAACATGGAAGCCGACGGCGGATGAGCGTTATGTCCGGGCATCGGCATTCGCGGCGGCGGCGTTCAATGAGGAGGCCGTGGAAGAACTCAAGGCCTTTCTGGCCTCGGCGTCCGGTCATCCGAAACGGGAGGAAGCCAAGCTCAGGCTCGCCATGGCTCTGGCCCGGCTCAAGCGTTACGATCAGGCGAAGCTGATCTTCCATGAACTGGCGTCTAACGGGCCTTCAACGGAAGCGAACGAAGCCGCCGTCTGGCTGGCACGCAGTTATCTCAGGCTGGGCGACGGCGACCGCCTGGTGAGTCTTCGCCAGGTCTATCCAAAATTGGCGCTGCCGCCGGAGCAGCAGGCGCTGATTCTGATCGTCCTGGGCACGTGGTTCGACGATCAGAATCAATTCGACCAGGCCATCGTGCAATACCGCCAGATCGTGCAACTCGGCGACCGCACGGAGCAGCGCGCAGAAGCCTTGTGGCGGATCGGATGGATCCAGTATCGCACAGGGCAGTACAGCGAGGCGGCCCGGACGCTGCAGGACCTGGTGGCGATCAGAGAAGATCCCGCGAACAATCCGCAGGCGCTCTACTGGACTGCACGGGCGCTGGAACGGCTGCAAGATGCCAAGGCGGCCGACCTGTACCAGACGCTCTGCCGGAAATTTGCCTGGACCTACTACTGTCAATTGACGCGCAGCCGGCAGGAGGTGCCGCTGCCGGATCCTGCCGGCGGGGCGCCCGACTCCGAGCCGGGAGAAGACAGCCGTTCGGACATCGCGCAGGACGTGCACTATCGGCGGGCCGTGGAATTGCGCACGCTCGGCCTCGAACAGGAAGCCGGCCGCGAAGTCGCGTGGTTGCTGGATCGCTACGCGCGAAACCGGGCGGCGCTGGTCGAGTTGATCACCCGCTTGAGCGAAGCCGGCGGCTACCATCAGGGGCTTCGGCTGGCGCGGCTGCATTTCCGCGATGGATTGGAACGCGGCCTGGAGCCGGTGCAGCCGTCGCTGTGGAGCGTCGCCTACCCAACGGTGTATCTGCCGACGATTCGCGCGCTCAGCAGCGCCCGCCTCGATCCCTATCTGGCCGCCGCAATCATTCGCGAGGAGAGTCAGTACGACGCGCGCGCGGTGTCGCGCGTCGGGGCGATCGGGTTGATGCAATTGATGCCCTCGACGGCGCAAGCCGTGGCGCAGCGGCACGGCGGCACGGTCGCCCGCGACGACTTGTTCGACCAGGAGACGAACATCCGGTATGGCGTGCGTTATCTCGAACAATTGCTGGGACAGTTCAACGGCAACCTCGTGCATGCCGTCGCGGCGTACAACGCCGGGCCGCCCATCGTCACGAGCTGGATTCAGAAATTCGGCGACAAGGAGCCGGACGAGTTCGTGGAATCGATTCCGTATCAAGAGACGCGGCAATATGTCCGGCGGGTGCTCCGCAGTTACCGCGAGTACCGCCGCCTGGGCGGCGAGGCCTGCGCGGTCCGTTCCCTTGACAAGGCCTGCTGAGGATTTTATAGTGACTGCAATATCTGGGTTCGTGAGGGCTCCCCACCGCAATAGATGGTGTAACCGATGGCGGTCGACAGGCTGGCTTCGCTGGAAGCGCGCGTGCGGGAACTGGTGGACTTGATCCAGACGCTCAAACGCGAGAACACCGGGTTGAAGAGCGATCTGCGTGCGGCCAAAGACCGAGTCGTCAAGCAGCATGCATCCGGCGATCACTGGGTGTCGGAGCGGGCGGACATCAAGGCGCGCATTGAAAAGGTCCTGGGCGAACTGGACTCCCTCGAGTTCATCGAAGAGTCCAAGGAGGTGGCGCTTGACTAAGACTATTGAAGTCGAAATCTACGGTCAGCGGTATGTGTTGACCGGTGCGACCGACGAGGAGTACGTCAAGCGCTGCGCGAATTACGTGGACACGCAGATTCGCGTGCTGGCGCAGGGGATGAAGACGGCGACGCGCGCCAAACTGGCGGTCCTGGCGGCGCTCAACATCACGCACCAGTTGTTTCAGGCGGAGCATACTCGCCAGGAAGGCGATGCCGAGATCGATCGGCGGACGTTGAGCCTGGTGGAATCCATCGAGGAGCAATTGGAGCCGGCCCGCAAGCGGTAAGTACGCTTGCAAAGGTTTCTTGTATTTGATACGGTAAGAACAGCCTTGAGAAAGGGACAGTTGTAGGGCGGATGAGTCGTGTGGCAGCGGGAAGCAAGGACGAGAGAGGCTGATCAAACACCAACGCGGAATTTGTCGAACGTGCTGAAAACACTGGAATTCATCGATCGGTGGGTGCGGATGTCCGGGGTCACGCTGGGCGAGGCGGTACGATGGTCAGGGATATGATAAGACAGTCGCCTGTCCGGCTGACGGTAGTGAGAGCGACGCGTGGCGTCGCGCAACGATCACGACGAGATCGATCCCGGCCCGTGTAACCGCTCACGTTCTTCAGTCTGCTTGACGCCTTTTCTTTCTTGCCTGACCTTCAGGTTCGATTCGGCAGGTTCGATCCGGTTTCCTCGCGCTGATCGGCTGCTGACACGCGCATCTGCCCCCATCAATATGCGGACTCGACGGACCTACACATCCGGGATGTGTGCGGCGTCGAAATTGGGCCAAGGGGGGCCCCCACTGTGATGATGGATATCATGACATATGTGATTGCCGGAGTGCTCGGCTCGCTGGTCGGCGTCGGCGGCTATCTGCTCGTTCGGCGCAATGCCCTGACGACTCAGCGGAGTCAGGCCGATGAGCAAGCCAGCCGGGTGAAGCAGAATGCCGAGCGTGAGGCCGAGACGCTGACCAAGGAGGCCAGGGTCGAGGCGAAGGATCTGCTGTTGCAGACCCGGACCAGTCTGGAGAAGGAACAGAAAGAGAAGCGGGCGGAGATGGGCGCCGTGGAGAAGAAGCTGTTCCAACGCGAAGAGCAACTGGAGCGGAAAGCCGGCTCGTTGGAGCGGGGCGAAACAGAGGTGCAGAAGCGCGAAGCAGCGCAGGCAAAACGCGAGGCGGCATTGGCTGCGGCGGAGGCGGCCTGCGAACGCGCGGCCAAGGAGCACCGGCAGGCACTGGAGCGCGTGGCCGGTCTGACCGTCGAAGAAGCCAAGCGGCAATTGATCGGCGCGATCGAAAGCGACGCCAGGCTGGAGGCGACCGGGGTGGCCAAGCGTATCGTGGACGAGGCGAAAGAAGGCGCCGAGCGCGAGGCGCGCGAAATCATCGCGCGCTCGATCCAGCGGGTCACGCGCGATTACGTGGCCGAAGCCACGCTCTCGGTCGTGCCGATCGCCAACGACGCAATGAAGGGCCGGATCATCGGGCGCGAGGGGCGCAACATCCGCGCGATCGAAGCGGCGACCGGCATCGACCTGATCATCGACGAGACGCCGGAAGCCGTGATCATTTCCGGATTCGATCCGCTGCGCCGAGAAATCGCCAAGGTCTCGCTGGAACGGTTGATGCACGACGGCCGCATCCATCCGACGCGGATCGAAGAAGTCGTCGACAAGGTGAAGACGGATATCGACAAGCTCATGATCGAAGAGGCGGAGAAAATCATCTTCGAGCTGGGCCTGTCGGACTTCAACCCGGAGATCGTCAAGGTGCTCGGCCGCCTCAAATACCGGACCAGTTACGGGCAAAACAATCTCTACCACGCGCGCGAGGCCGCCTATATTTGCGGGACGATGGCGGCTGAATTGGGCCTGGACGTGAAGCTGGCCAAACGTGGCGCGCTGTTGCACGACATCGGCAAGTCGGTGAGTCACGAAGAAGAAGGGACGCACGCGATGCTGGGGGCCGACATCGCCAAGAAGTACGGCGAATCGCCCAAGATCGTCAACGCGATTGCGGCGCATCACGAGCAGGTTGAGCCGATCTGTCCGGAATCTGTGCTGGTGGCTGCGGCGGAGGCCTTATCGGCGGCGCGGCCCGGGGCGCGCCGGGAGGCGTTGGAGTCCTACGTCAAGCGGTTGGAGAAGCTGGAGTCGCTGGCGACGGGATTCAAGGGCGTCCAGAAAGCCTATGCGATCCAGGCCGGACGCGAGATTCGCGTGATCGTCCGGCAGGAAGAAGTCAGCGACACGGAATCGTCACTCATGTCCCGAGATCTGGCCAAGAAGATCGAGCAGGAGCTGACCTATCCGGGACAGATCAAAGTGACCGTGATCCGGGAAAGCCGGTACACGGAGATTGCGAAGT
>JBGPNZ010000090.1:0-8288 GCA_041487795.1 Nitrospiraceae bacterium | reverse complement strand
GTCTGTCCAATAATCTCGCCGCCGTGTGCTTTCAGAGCCTGTGTCATGGCCGCGAGCGTCGCCTTGCCGTCCACCGTGTCGGCGGTGACCATGTAACACTTCGTGCCGTAGGCCTTGACGAGGTGGGGCGCAACCGCCTTCGCCATCATGTCGGCATTCGGCATGAAGACAAAGGTGTGCGAGTTGCATCCAGAGCCGGTCAGCTCCATCGCGTGCGCGCCGGTCACCATGAAGAGCTTGTTTTCCTTCTTCGCCAGGTCGGCCACCGCAAGGGCCACGTCCCCATTGAAGGTACCCATCAGAAAGTCCACGCGGTCTTCTTTGATGAACTTCGTGGCTGCCTTCAGCGCGGTCTGCACGTTCGAGGCGTCGTCGGCTTCCAGAATCGCCACCGGCCGGCCCAGGACGCCGCCATTCTTATTGAACAGATCCACGGCGACGTTGGCCCCGTGCACATCGTGGATCGAAGAGGTCTTGTATGGACTGGACAGCGGATCAAGGATGCCGATCCTGATCGGTTCGCTGGCATAGGCCACGCGTCCCCTGGATGTCAGCCCAAGCACCTGCCCGGCCAGATCGCCGAATGCCAGTGCGCCGCCGGTTGCGGCCGCCAGTTGCAAAAATCGTCTGCGTGAGATTTTGCTCATCGTCAATCCTCCATGGGGAAAAGAATGGTTATGCTGCACCGCCTGCATGAAGCACGATGAAGGGGAAATCATAGGAAATATGAGAGGAGCGAATGATAACGAGGAGGGGGCCCGCGGTCAAGGCCATCATCGCCTCGACCGCAGGCGAGGTCCGCTCAACTATATTGATCCCACGTATCGCACTGCTTGATCGCCCAAAAGACCGCTTCCTTGAGCTTTTTGAGTTTCATGTTCTCCGGGTCGCGCATCGCTTGCAGTTTTCTGTCGAGCGCGTAGAGCGGTTCGATCGATCGTTTGTCCGGCATCTTGCCGAGCGCCCAGGCGATTTCCGTCAGCAGCGTCCAGTCGGTATTCGGATCTTTCAGGATTTCGAGCAGCGGCAGCACGGCGGTCGTATCTCCGTGCAGTCCCCCCACCTGCCCGAGGCCTTTGACGGCCGAGATGCGCAAGTCGTTGTCCTGCGAGTTTTTCAGGATGTCGATCAGAAGGGGAATGCCATCGCGGCCGATATTCCCCAGTGATTCGGCGGCCTGTTTTGCCAGATCCTTGTCTTTCAACGCTTCTTTGAGCCGGGGGAGCGCAGAATCAGAGAGCATTTCGCCGAGCAGCGAGATGATCTTGAGCCGCCGCATCTGGTTTTTGGAACTATCCAGCAGCTTCAGCAGCCGCTCGTCCTGTCCCCAGTCGGCGGTGACGGTCACCGGAAAGTCGTAGTCAGCCAGCCGCTCCGTCAGCTTTTTTATCGCATAGTCGCCCGGATCGCCGGCACTGGCTTTCTGCGCGGCGGTAATGGCATCTTCGAAGTCCGTGCGGACTTCCTTTTGCCATTTAATTTTCATGCCGCCCAGCGTGTAATTGAGCTGGCAGGCCGGTCCCTTCCAGACGCGCGACGGCGAATCGGGAAGATCCGCGTCGCCGCCGGCCGTGGCCGTGCCTTCCCAGGTTTTCCGCTGTTCGCACTTGACCTTGAACATGACGTCGTAGGGTTTCGACCTGTCGGTGATCACGGTGTAGCCCAGTTCCGAGAGACGGTTAACCACCACCTCGCGGACAGGTCCGGCATCGACCGACCCCTTGTCGGTCAACGCGACGGCTTCCACCAGGACCGTCTGAATTTTCGCCAGTTGGCTTTTCTGCTCGGTCGTGAAGTAGTCCCGGTAGGCCCAACTGGTTTCCTGCGAGAAGATGAACAGCGAAATGACGATGGCGATCGTGATGGCGCGCTTCATGAGGCACCCCCTTCGAATGCACGGGCCGGCCGGACGGCGTGAAGGGACGGTGAATAACACAATGATGAAGAGACGATGCCGGACAACCAACCGGTCCGCCTCATCGAACATCCGGTCATGCGCCCGTGCGGAATGTCCCCTAGTATACTGCGATTAGCGAGCCCGTACTACCCCTGGCCGAACCGGCTTTCCCTGTGCCTCGAAATCCCTGGTGCCACGAGCCTGTGATCGCTTGACACTACGGTTAGCGAGCCTGTACCACCCCTGACCGAGCCGGCTTTCCCTGTGCCCCTCGAAATCCCTGGTGCCACGAGCCTGTGATCGCTTGACAGTGGCGCGCAGGGGCCTGTACAACCCTGCTGTAAGGTATCGACGTAGAACTGGGCAGTGACGTGGTTCCGAACCGGCTCGATCGTCGTGCTGCAGGCGCGAGAGTGGCGGAACTGGCAGACGCGCGAGACTTAGGATCTCGTGGGAAACCGTGGGGGTTCGAGTCCCTCCTCTCGCACCAGCCTTCGCGGGAGTGAAGGCTGCCCGCCATAGCGTTAGCGAAGGCGGGCAACAATAATACCGCTTCGGCTGGCAAGCCATACCAACCTTCGGTTGAGCCGCTGGCTCAGTTGAGGTTTAGCGTAATTGCTGCCGGCGGATAAAACCCACAAGAGTTTCTGACGCATTAGGACCGATTATTCCTTCAGAGAACCCAACCCTGACAGCGTAGAGGCACCATGAAAGTCGAAGTCACAGAATTGGGTCCGATCAAACGGTCGCTGAAGATCGAGATCTCGCAGGAAGACGTCAATAAGCAGTTCGCCGAAGTCTATGCCGACCTGAATCGGCAAGTCCGCATTCCAGGTTTCCGGCCGGGCAAGGCGCCGCAGTCTCTGCTGGAACAGCGGTACGGAAAAGATGTCGGCGAAGATGTCGTCCGCCGCATCATCCCGACCTATTATGAAAAAGCGATCCGACAGGCCGGCATCGTGCCGATCGTGGTGGAAGTTCCGCCGATCGAACGGGTGAAGATCAAGAAGGATGCGCCGTTTTCCTTCACGGCCACCGTCGAAATCAAGCCGAAGATCGAGCTACGCGATTACAAGGCACCCAACCCCATCTCGCTGAAGATCGATACCCGCACGGTGACGAACGATCAGATCGACAAGGCGTTGAATGTGCTGCGAGAGCGGCAGGCCCAATTAGAGGCGGCGCCGACCGGCACCGCATTGGCCGACGGCTCCTACGTCGTGCTGAACGTGGAAGGGTTCGTCGATCTGGCTCCGCTGGAGGGTGCGAAAAAGGACGGTCATCTACATAAAATCGGCGCCAAATTGTCGGTGATGGGCCTGGAGGTGGACGAGCAATTGATGGGGAAGAAGGAAGGCCAGGTGGTCGAAATTTCTCAGCCCTATCCGGCCACTCATCCGGATCAGAAACTGGCGGGCAAGACGGTCGTGTTCCGGATCACAGTCGTGTCCGTGAAGCAAAAGAAACTCGCTCCGCTGGATGACGAATTCGCCAAGGACTGCGGTCCCTACCAATCGGTGGCGGAGCTGAAAGAGAAGCTGCGCGAGGAAATGGAGAAGGCGCTGAAGAAGGACATCGAGGAAACTTATAAGGACACGATCCTCAAGCGGCTGGTGGAGACGCACCATTTCGACATTCCGGAAACGCTCGTCGCGCGCGAACTCACGGCGATGATTCGGCACCGAGTGGACCAGGAAATACGGATGAAGGGGCGGGAGCGGGCCACCGAACTGGAGGATCCGACCGTGCGGCAGGAGGCCTTCAAAAAGTGGCGGGAAGAATTTCATCCCGAGGCCCAGCGCCGCGTGAAAGTCGGCATGATTCTGGAGGCGATCTCGGAAAAAGAAGGGCTGGCAGTCGAGCAAGAGGATCTTGACGCAGAGGTCCAGCGCATGTCATCGGAGCTGCGGATTTCCATTGAGGAGATCGCCAAGATTGTGAAGGCCGGCGGCGAAGAGGCGATGGACGAACTCCGTGGCCGGATCATGGCGGACAAGTCACTGGATTTCGTGTATCGCCATGCAATGATCCAGAAGTAAGTCGAAAAGACGCTGAAAAGCTGCCGCCGGGCCTGTGTTGTGGTAAGATAGCGCGTCTGTGAGTTATCGTAGAAAGGAACCGTCCGTATGTTAGTGCCGATCGTTGTGGAACAGACCAATCGTGGCGAGCGTGCTTACGACATCTATTCGCGCCTGCTCAAGGACCGCATCATCTTCCTGGGCGCGCCGATTGACGATATGTTCGCCAACCTGGTCATCGCGCAATTACTGTTCCTGGAAGCGGAGGACCCCGAGAAGGACATCAATCTCTATATCAATTCACCGGGTGGAAGCGTCACGGCGGGACTCGGCATCTACGATACGATTCAGTACGTCAAGTCGCCGATCAACACGATCTGTCTCGGGCAGGCGGCGAGCATGGGCGCGCTGCTGTTGGCGGCGGGCACGAAGGGCAAGCGGGTTTCGTTGCCGAACGCGCGGATCATGATTCACCAGCCGATGGGCGGGTTCCAGGGACAGGCGACGGAGATCGACATTCATGCGCGGGAAATTCTCAAGATCCGGGAGCGGTTGAACGAAATTCTCGCCAAGCACACGGGCCAACCGCTCGACAAGATCGCGCACGACACGGAACGGGACTACTTCATGTCGGGCGAAGAAGCCAAGCGCTATGGGCTGATCGACGAAGTGATCACGCGGCCTCCGAAAGCGCTCAAGGGGGTCGGCAAGGATTCCGGGGGCGACGGGGCGAAGGACAAGTAGCCGCTATCTCTCTATGTAGGGAGGGGGCATGCCCAAACAAGATAAGACGGATCGTCATCTCAGGTGCTCGTTCTGCGGGAAAAGCCGGGACGAGGTCCGCAAGTTGATCGCCGGCCCCACCGTCTACATCTGCGACGAGTGCGTCAATCTCTGCAACGACATCATCGCGGAAGACTGGGAAGAGGCCAAGGAAGAAATCTCGTCCAAGCTCCGCAAGCCGCACGAAATCAAGCACCACCTCGATCAATATGTGATCGGACAAGACCGCGCGAAGAAGGTCCTCGCCGTCGCCGTCCACAACCACTATAAGCGCATCTCTGCCAACGCGGTGGACGATGTCGAGCTTCAAAAGGGCAACATCCTGATCGTCGGACCGACCGGCACGGGCAAAACCCTGCTGGCGCAGACGCTGGCCAAATATCTGGACGTGCCCTTTACCCTTGCGGACGCCACCACGCTGACGGAAGCCGGCTATGTCGGCGAAGACGTCGAGAACATCATCCTGAAGCTGCTCCAGGCGGCGGATTACGACGTCGAGCGTACCGAGCGCGGCATCGTCTATATTGACGAGATCGACAAGATCAGCCGCAAGAGCGACAGTCCGTCGATCACGCGAGACGTATCCGGTGAGGGGGTCCAACAGGCGCTGCTCAAGCTCATTGAGGGCACGGTGGCGAATGTGCCTCCGCAAGGCGGTCGCAAACATCCCCATCAAGAATTCATTCAGGTGAACACGAGCAACATTCTGTTCATCTGCGGCGGGGCCTTTGTGGGATTGGACGCCCTCATCGAGCAGCGGCTCAACAAAAAGCAAATGGGCTTCGGCGCGGACATCAAGACCAAGGCCGACACGCGGCTCGGCGAGGTTCTGCCGCATGTGCAGCCGGAAGATTTGCTGAAGTACGGGCTGATCCCGGAATTCGTCGGGCGGTTGCCGGTGGTGGCCACGCTGGAGGAATTGGACGAGCCGGCGCTGATCCGTGTGCTGACCGAGCCCCGCAATGCGCTGATCAAGCAGTACGAAAAGCTGATGTCGTTCGAGAAGGTAAAGCTGAAATTCACCGACGGCGCGATCGCCGCCGTGGCACGCAAGGCGTTCTCGCAGAAAACCGGCGCGCGGGGCCTGCGGGCGATTCTCGAAGAGGTCATGCTGGATCTCATGTACGAGATCCCGTCCCAAAAACAGATCAAGGAAGTGTTGATTAATGAGGATGTGATCGTCGGCAAGAGCCAGCCGATCAGAATTTACGAACAAGACACGAAGTCTGCGTAGCCGCTGCGTCAGGGCAAGTTTTCGTGATGGGGTGTTCCTCCCAGGAGGAACACCCCGTTGTTTTTCAGGCTGTTAGACGCCCTTCCGACATACGCTATACTTGCTCACTGGAATCGGCATACCGGAGGGATCGTGAATGAAGCTGCCAGTGGTCGTCACCAAAGCTCACCAAGGCAAATCGCTGGAACTCGACATGAAGCGGGAAACGATCACGCTGCTGGGATCCGACGGGTGCGTGCTGGGGATGGTGAGTTGGGGGGCGATCGTCGACTATATCAATTTTTCTCAGCAGCAGGCTCGCCCCAACGAAGCGAGGACACAGCCGCGCATATCGCTCACGGCGAAGGTCCGGTATCTGGCGCCCGACGGTTCGCAGGTCGAGAGCCGCGCGACGGGTGTCGGCGGCGGCGGGCTCTTTATCGAGAGTACCGCGCCGATGGCAATCGGAACCGAATTGACCGTGTCGTTTGCGCTGCCGGATCGGTCGGCCGAGTGGCTGGAAGCGAAGGGGAAGGTCGCGTGGGTGTGCCCGAAAGCCGATCAATACACGTTTTTCCCCGGCATGGGTGTCCGCTTCACGACAGTCGCTCCGGACACACAGGCGCGCATGCTCGAGTTTGTGAATTCGCTCAAGAAATCCGATCCAGCTTAGCCCGGATTATCCCTGAACGCTTCTACTGCAACCGCGGATACGCCGCTGCACCGGGCGGGCTCGCCGCTCAGTCGGTCAACGTCCTGCAGCGAGGACGCCTCCCTCCTTCGCGTCTCCACGCGCCCGTTTCGCATGGCGTCTACGCGGTTTCGTGACGAACCGTCAGGGATAATCAGGGCTACCTACTCAATCTGTTCAAGCGCCCACGACGCCCAGCGCCTGACCACGGCGTTCGGATCACGGGCGGACGCCGATCGAAGCGCCGGGACGATCGTGCGATCGCCGAATTTTCCCAGCCGATACGCCGCTTCTCCGCGCACGCCGGCATTCGTGTCTTTCAGGAGTCGATCGCGAATGGCCGGCAACGAACGCGGATCGACCATCTCGCCGAGGGCCGCGACCGCTCCTTGCCGGACTTGCGCGTCGGGATCGCCAAGCGCCGCGATCAGTGCATGGTACGCGGAGCCTGCTTCGAGCCATGTCAGCGCTTGCACCGCCGCGCGTCGGGTCTCGACGTCCGCTCGTATCAGCCGTTCCGTCAACAGCTCGATGATCGTCTGCGTGCTACCCAGGGCGCCGAGAGCTCGCGCGGAAGCCAGCTTGACTGCTGGAGACGGGTCATCTAGGCGTTTGGCCAGTTCCAACCCAGCCTGATCCAGCACATCCTCGCCGAGGTTGCCCAAGGCCCACGCGCTCATGGCGCGCACAGCCGGGTCGGCATCATCCAAACTGTGAAGCAGCGCCGGCGCCGTATCCGGAACGGCGATCTTTCCCAGCGCTTGCGCTGCGGTGACCCGTATCTGCGGATCTTGATCATGAAGGAGCACGACCAGGGGGGCCACGGCGAATTTCGGATCTGTGGCAGCCGTGCTCCCGTAGCAGCCGCCGACGCCGGAGAGCAGGACAATAATCAGCAGGATTTGTACGCTGAGGGTTCGAGAGACCATTGACGAATGACGAATTACGAGGGCTTCGGTGGCTCTTCCTGGACGGACGGCATCTGCTTGGCGTCTTCGACGGTTTGTTCGATTTCTTTCTGCGCGGCGTCGATTTCAGCCTGGATCGTCCGCATCTGCGGATCCACCGTCGAGCGGACATCGTTGACGGCCTGACGAAATGTGCGGAGCGCATCGCCGAGCCCTTCGCCGAAGTGTTGCATATCGGAGGAGGCCGGCGCCGGCTGTGCGGCTTTTGCCTTGAGGGCCGCTTGTTGAGCTTGGACCCTGGCGACGGCATCCTTGTTGACGATCGCCGAGGCACGCTTGGCCTGCGGTTTGGTCTGAGCCGTCGGCGGGAGAGGCGGATACTGGGCGCGCATCGTGGGCGCAGGACTTGTCGCGCGATCTTCCATCGTCGGCGGCTGATACGAAGGGTAGCCTTGCGTCGGTGCCGGCTGTCCGGCAAGCGCCGTAGGTTTGGGAGGGGGCTGTTTGGGCTGATAGGCCTGTGGTGCGGCGGAGGCCATGAGCGCAGCGGTCGTGCCGGGCGTTGCTTCCGACCCTGGGTGATAGGCTGCCAGAGCCATGCGGCCACCCGGCGCAGCGGCAGCCTGCGCAGGCGCCGAAGTCTGGGGCGCCGAAGTCTGGGGCGCCGAAGTCTGGGGCGAAGGTATCTGCGGAACGATTTGGGCCTCTTCGATCGGAGGCGGCGCGCCGGCTGCTTGAGCATGCGGCATATTCGGATCAGGCGGCGGCGGCTCTTCGT
>JBGPNZ010000089.1:0-8336 GCA_041487795.1 Nitrospiraceae bacterium | reverse complement strand
TTGTAATCTATCAGCAGGCACTGCCCGTCGTTCTGACAGCGGACGCTCTTGCGCGCGCATTCCAGCCAACGTTCGAATCCGTCCCAGGGTTCCAGCAGTTCCCACAGCGCCTTGTTGGCGGCCTTTGCCCCTTCCGATCCCGTGACGGCGTCGCTGCCGGCCACGGCCAGTTGCTGCACATAATCGCCACCCCAGGCGATCGGCATCTCCATCGTGATCTGCGGCAGTTCCATCTTGGCGAGCCACCGTTTGCCGTCCACACGCATCGAGCGATGGTTGACGACGTGAAGCAGTTTGCCGAGTCCCGACGGGTCCCATCCATAGCGGACCGGCGTGCCGAACGTCACGACGTCCAGCATGACGCCGTTCAACAGGCCGCCACTCGGCACGAGCGATTCGAGGAGAGCAATTTCTCCATCCGGCATGATGTGTTTGAGATTCGTGAGCACCGCCTCGCGCGCGGCCGACTTGCCGGCGGCCAGAAGATTTGAGAGCAATGCCATAATGAGTCCTGCCTGGTCGTGGGCCTGGACAAGGATGCGGTCGCCGGTTCCAAAATTGTGTTCGGCGCACAGGGCGCGTAGCCGATGGAGCAGCCGCACGGCGGCCTCGGCACGGCCCAGATGGTGCTGTTCGCAGGACCAGAGGACGCGCGCACACATGATCGGGCGCGGCGCGTTTCGGCTCACCGCCCTTTTGAACAGCTCCACGTAGGCATTCGTAAAGTTGCCGGCGTCGCCGGCCTGCTCGTCGAGTAACTTTTTTGTCGCCTCGTCGTTTGAATAGGGCGGCTTGGTGCTGCCCGGCATGGTGGGTGCGCCGTTGGTCTCTTGCCTCATGAGAGCCAGCAGTGCTTCCATGCCGGGGATGCCGCGCGAATAGCCGCGCTTGAGCCCGCCGGCTTCGTCCAATCGCCCCGCGCCAAAAAGGTCGCTGCTCAAGTGGGTGCCGTGAAAGAACACCACGGCCCGTACGCCGGCTCCGGCCAGCCGCTTGCCGTGTTCGGCCATGGCATCGAGCCAGGCGGGGGAGTCCGGAAGGGCACCAGTGAGGAGTTCCCGATAGGCGACGCGGTCGCCGGGGTCTTTGCGGTCGTAGTCCGAGTGCTGAAAGTTGTTTTGAACCGGCATAGCGGCTTCGTTCTTACCTGAAAACCAAGCCGAACTGCAACGCAGCAGGTTCGGTTGACCGGTCAGAAAATAGCGTGCTAAGGTGTGCAGTCCCGACGAATCGTCATGAATGACCCAGGCTTGTCTATGAATCTTCATCGAGCAATTTTTGCGCTCACAGTAGCATTCGGTCTTGCGTTGGCCGGTCCCGTTATGGCCACGCCTCCAGCCGCCGAGGTTCAGCCTGAACACGTGATCCTGTTCGTGCTGGAAGGGTTCGGGCAGGACTCGCTCAAGACCGGCGCCATGCCGGTGCTGAGCAAGCTGGTGAAAAACGGCTCGGTGGCCTGGTCCGCTGCCGCGGTCACTCCGGCATTGCGCCTGCCGACCATGGCCTCGATCTTCACCGGTCTGCCGGTTGAGAAACACGGCATGGACTGGGATACGTTCGATTTCGCCCGGGGCTATCCCCGGCCTCCGCTGATGTTCGATTATCTGGACTTGAGCGGGGGCAAAGACACCGCCGTCTTTTTCATGGAGGAGTCGCTCTACCAACTCGCGCGGCCCTCCTCCTACGTGGACTATCAAATCTGCGGCCGGCTCAGGCCGGAATGCCGCGCGGCCACCGTCGTGACCTACGTGCAGGAGTATTTCAAAAAGGGCGAACGGGGCGGATACAACCATTATGTGTATGGGCTGCCGCACCTTTTGATCGTGCACCTGCCGGACGCCGGCCGTGCCGGTCAGGAACACGGCTGGACCTCCAAGGCCTACCGGGAGGCGCTGAAAGACGTGGACGACGCGATGAGTGCGATCATCGATCTCTATAAGCAGTATAAGCTGTTTGATCACACGATGATCATTGTGACGGCGCTGAACGGCATCGGGGAGCAGACACAGAACGGGTCGCTGCCGCATGTGCCGTGGATCGCTTCCGGCGCCAATATCAAAGCGGGCCATACGATCGCGGCGCCCATCTCCATCATCGATACCGGGGCGACGCTGATGCGCGCGTTTGGCCTCGAAACGCATACGGAATGGCAGAGTCGCGCGATCGAAGAAATTTTCCGTGCCCCCCGCGCGATCGTGCGGAACGAGCCGGCCCTGAATCTCTATGGCCCGTAAGCCGGTCGGTTTTGTGTTGGGGATACTGGCCCTGCTTGCGGCGTTACCGGCCGGCTCCGTGCATGCCGCGCCGCCGCCGGCGCACATGAAGGAACATGCGATCATGATTGATGCCACCACGCTCCATCCGCCGACCCGGTGGCAGGTGCCGGGCATCACGCCGATGATCATGACAATGGACCCGGACAGCACCGAGGCCTACTCGACGACGGAGCGCCACGAGCTCAAGCTCAAGCCCGGTTCGTACAAATTCGGGACCTTTACGTTCGATTTTCCGTTTCAAATTACGTTGGACGGAAAACTCGACTTCGCTCAATCGCTCGATCAGTGCGTGGCGGGGCGCGGCACGCAGATGCTGACGGTCACGTGCAGTCGGATGTATCCTTACGGCGGCAAGCGGGAGTATGACTATAAATGATGTGCGAGAAAGGCGAGATTAGCGAGAAAGGCGCGAAACGTGAGAGAGGCGAGTCTCGCAGGAAATGAGTGACTATGCCACAATCCATTGACGATCTCCTAGAAGCGCTCGAAGACGTTGACGACGCGACGCGGGAAGAAGCCGCGAAGGCGCTCGCCGAGCGCGCGGACCCCTCGACGCTCGAGGTCTTGTTAAACGCGGTGGGCGACGACTTCTGGTCGGTCCGGTCACATGCCGGATGGGCGGTCGCCAGGATCGGCGGGCCGAAAGCCGTCGAGGCGCTCATCACGCTGTTCAACGATCCGATCATGGAAGTACGCAACGAGGCGGTGGCGGCCATGGCGCACCTGGGCTGCGGGGTCGTGGACCGGCTGATTGCCTGTCTGAAGGACGAACGGTGGCGCGTGCGCGAGCATGCGGCCAAGACCTGCGGCGAACTCAAGGACGCGAAGGCCGTGGACGCGTTGCTGACCGCCTGCCGCGACCGCGACGGGGCGGTGAAAAGCGCGGCGGCCGAGGCGCTGGGGAAAATCGGCGATGCGAAAGCGATCCCGGCGCTAATCAAGCTGTTCCGCGATACGTCGAAGATCGTCCGTGAAACGGCCGGCACGGCGCTCGTCGCAATCGGCGAGCCGTCCATCGGTCCGCTGATCGAGTGCCTGAACGACAAAGATTTCGTCGTCCGCTGCCACGGCGTCCGCGCGCTCGGCGGGATGACGACCGACTATCAAATCGGCCGCGCCTGGACCAAAGGCTCGAAGGTGGTGGAGGACGCGCTGCTCGCTGCATTGAAAGACCCCGATCGGGCCGTGCGGGAAGACGCGACGATCGCGCTGGGCATGATCGGCAGTCCGCGATCGATCGACGCGCTGATCGAGGCCATGAAAGACGGGGCGGTGAAGCGGCACGCGATCATGTCGCTGGGCATGATCGGCGACGCGCGCGCGCTGCCGGCGGTCATGGATGCGCTGAAAGGGAAGGGGATTCGTCAAGAGGGCACGCCGACGCCGGGATGCATCGTCAGCGAAGATGCGTTCATTAAAGAAGCGGCGGCGACGGCGCTCGGCCACTTCCGCGATCCCCGCGTCATCCCCGACCTGATCATGCTGCTCAAGGACCAGAATCTCCGGGAACGGGCGGCTCCGTCGCTGGTGCTGATCGGCGATACGGCTATCGAGCCGCTGGTCGCATTTCTACACGATCCGAAAGCGTCGGAAGTGGAGTCGGAAGGAGAGCGCGTGATGTCGTTCGCGACCTCACGCCTGACCGCCGTCGACGCGCTCAGGCAGATTACCGTTGAAACCCTGAAGAAGCTCGGCTGGGAACCGCCGGATCAGGATGAAACCATGAAGGTGGACAGCTCCAGGGCGGACAACCTCCGCGTCAATCTGCCGCTCGGCGAGACCGGACGCTTCGGGCCTTCGGGCGACTTGGCCCGGGGCGACATGAAGGATGGGTAGGCTGCTGAAAACGCTGCCAGGCAAGAGGTCAGCAGCCAGAGGCTAGCGGTTTGAGCAGCGGCATTGGAAGCCTCTAGCCACTAGCCCCTCGCCTTACTTTCGTACCGCGATCCCGTGCGGGTCGGCCGTTTCCTTTCCATCCTTCATGTTGCTCACCCGCGTGACTCCCACCAGCTCACCGCCCTTGCCGCCGCCCGTCACCTTCACGACGCCGACGCCAGGGGTCGAGCCCACCGCGTTATTGACCGCCTTGTCGTTGCCGGTGAGGGGGCTCGGCCCGCGCAGCGCAATGAACACGTAGCTGCCGTCAGGCGCCGCGTCCATCAGGTCGGGGGCCGGGTCGTCGCTGACCTTGCCGGCCAGGTCGATGGTTCCGACGCTGGTGTTGCCGGCCGAATCAATGACCTCGATGTTGTTCCCGGCCCGATCGCCGCTCCAGACATACGAACCCACCGCCGCCATGCCGTGCGAGTCGGACGTCTTGCCGTCGCGCGAGGTGATGAGCTTGGCGTCCACCGACTTCGGCAGGTTGCCGAGGCTCACCGCATACACGTCGTAGGCCAGTGAGGCCGCCGCCGGGAATTTGTCAGCCGGCCAGCCGCCGCCCGAGTTGATGTACATCGTGTTGCCCACCTGGATGCCGCCGCAGCCGGCCGGATGGACCTGCTTATTGTCCAGCGTGGCGACCACCTTCATCGGTGTCTCTGTGGCGTCTGCCACGATCAACCCGCCGCCGCGCAGTGTGATGAAGGCGAATTTGCTGGAGTCTTCGGTGATCGGGCAGACCGGCGCATTGTCCGGGCGCTCCGGACTTTCCATAGCGCCGAGGGCCATTACATCTTTGCTTTCGTCGAAGGCGAATTTATGGTTCTTATAGTCCGTCCAGATCCGGATGAGCTTCTTCTCCGCCATGTTGGCGGCGAGCGCCATCTTCTGGTCCGGCGTCGGCCAGGCCGCGTGGACGTTCTTGCCCATGGACAGGCAGGCTTCCGGTTTCTTCGTGGCCGCATCCATGAAGAGGACGTGCCCGCTCAGGAAGGACAGGATGACGTGGGATTGATCCTTGGTGAAGAACAACATATGCGGTCGGCGCACCGGCTTCTTGGTCGCCTCTTCGCAGAGTTTATTGACCTCGCCGGATAAATCCATCGTGACCGTCGGCTTCGCGCCGGACGGGTCGGCCGCCAGTTGGATGCCATCATAGATATAGAGATAGCCGCCGCTCTCTTTGCCCGTATCCGATTGATCGGCGAGCCAGACTTCGTACGCATCGGCCGGAGTGGTGAAGAGGGTGACAATCAAGAGAACAAGTATAGACAGGATCTGCATGGTCGGCCTCCTTGGTGACTGATAGTCGTCTGCGACTACAAAAATTAAGAGACGATAGAAACCGGATGAGCGGGAGGATGTATGTATGAGGCTCAATAGCGTATGCTCCTGCATGCTAAGCGGCCTCCGCAGCCCTGTCAACCGGGCCGCTGCGGTTGACCGTCCAAAAAAACCTGTGATACGGTCTTCACGTGGTGAAAAATCAACGTATCCAACGTATCCAATGAGCCGGTAGGTCAACATGGCCGACAGTGTGCTGGAACAGATTGCCGCGCTGAAAGACGAAGACTGGGCGGTCCGCGAGGACGCGGCGGTCGCGCTGGGCGGGCTCCGTGACAAGCGGGCCGTGGAGCCTCTCATCGCGGTGCTGCGCGATGCAGACCGCGCGGTGCGCGAGGCGGCAATTGCCGCCTTGACCGCAATCGGAGAGCCGGCGGTCGAGCCGCTCGGCGCCTGTCTGCACGATCGAAATCTGACCGTTCAGGAATCCGCCGCCGCGATTTTGGCGTCCATAGGGGATGCCCGCGTGGCAGACAAGCTGATCGTCTCGTTGGCCAGCACCGATTGGGTCGTCCGCATGCATGCAACCAGGGCGCTGGCCCGGATCGGCGACGCGCGCGCGATCCCGTCGCTCTTGCCGCTTCTGCAGGACAAGGTCAAGGCTGTGCGCGAGGAAACCAGCGGCGCCCTGGCGCGGCTGGGGCCTGCGGCAATCCCGATGCTGGTCGAGGCGCTGGCGCACCAGGAATGGCTGGTGCGGCTCCATGCCGTCGAGGCACTGGGCAAGACGAAATCGCCCGACGCAGTCGATCCGCTGCTGCGCCTTCTTTTTAATGATCGAGATTCCTCGCTACGCGAAGATGCGGTCCTGGCGCTGGGCGATATCGGCGATGCGCGCGCCGTGGAGTTTTTGCTCACGGCGCTGAAAGAGCCGGGCCTGCGCCCGCTCGTGGTCGACGCGCTGGGGAAAATCGGCGATCGGCGTGCCGTGCCGGCATTGGTGGCGGTGGTGCAGGGGACGGACCGGCCTGAGCGCAGCCGGGAGGTCGCCGGCTGCGGCGATAAATGGGACGAAGAGATGACGGCAATGGCTGGGGCAGCCCATGCGCTGGGACAGATTCGGGACGCGGCGACGATTCCGACGCTGGTCGCGGCCCTGCAGAATACCGTGACCCGCGCAGAGGCGGCGACCGCGCTCGTGGCGTTCGGGCAGCCGGCCATTCCGCACCTGGTGGGGGTGCTCAAGAACGAGCAGGACAGCAACATCCTCTTTCATGTGAGAGAAGCTCTGACCCAATTGGGCTGGCGGCAGGGCAGAGTATAGGCAGAGGCATGGAAAATTATCACGCATATGCAATTGAGCATGCGCAAATGTTTTCGGTTCTCTGTTGATTTTTCCTGAACGGGTAGGGCACGGCATCGGTCATGGCCAAAGAATCGATTGAAACCCTGATCACCGAGCTGGTCCATGAAGAGGACTGGAAGCGCATGCGCGCGATGGCGGCCTGCGTGCAGGGCGGCACCAACGCCGTCCTGGCCTTGATTCACGCGTTGGAGACCTCCGCCCCGGCGCTCAAGGCGGAAATCGCCGGCATGCTGGCGCGGCTCAAGGATCCCAAGGGCGGGGTGCCGCTGGTGCGGCTGCTGCGCGACCCGGATGAGACGGCTCGGAAAGCCGCCGCGATTGCGCTGGAACAGATGGCCGGCGTGCTGGATGCTGATGCGGCCGAAGCGCTGGTGCACGAACTGTCAATTTTGCAGGACGATGCCCAACGTCACATTGTCGCCAAACTGATCGGCGCCATGCCGAATGCCGTCGGTCCGGTCTGCGCCATGCTCAAACACGACGACGCCGCGGTGCGACTGACGGCGGTCGAGATGCTCGAGCATCTGTTGGAGCCGAAGTCCGCCGACGCGCTGGTGGATGCCATGATGGATCCGGCGTTGCACGATGCGGCCACCCGGACGCTGAGAAAACTGACCGCGATCCGCGATCGCTTCGAGGAGGCCTTCACCGTGCTACGCAACACCGAAGGCTCGGCCGAGCGGGAAGAAGCGCGGATGGCGACGGTGATCGGGTTGCTGCCGATCGGCCGTCCCAGCGTGGATATCCTGATCGAGTCTCTCGAAGACGACGATTGGCTGGTGCGCGAGGCGGCGGCCGATCTGCTGGGAAAGATTGCCGACGTTCGGTCGGTGGAGCCGCTGATGGAGCGACTGCGGAAGGACAAGGATACCGGCGTGAAGGAGCTGGCCGTGAAGGCCTTGGGCTTGATCGGCGACGCGCGGCCGCTCGAGCTCTACATCGAGGCGATTCCGATTCGACCGCTTCGCGTGTTCGCCATGGAGGCCCTGGCCAAGATCAAGGATGTGGAGAGGCTCCGCTCCTACCAGGACCTGTTCGAGCGGTTGAAGACCGACCGTGACGGATTGGTTTCGTATAATGCAGGGATGATCGTGGACAAGCTGGCCGCGCTCACGATGCAGGCGGAAGTTCAAGCGGGGCAATCAGAACAGGCGGGACAGGCGGAGGACACGGACCATGAGTGACGCGGAACAGCGGGAACGGATCGAGCAACTGCTTTCGGCCCTGCGGGATGAGAACGAGGCGCTCCGCAGCCATGCGGTGGCCAGTCTCGGTCAGATGGGCATGGAGGCGCTGCCGCAATTGATCAGCATGCTGGAGGACGAGGATGCCATGATCCGTGAGGCGACCACCAGCGCGATCGTGCGCATCGGGCCTGAAGCAGTCGAGCCGCTGATCGAGGCGTTGAGGGAGGAGGGGTGGTCGGTGCGGGAGCAGGCGGCGTCGGCCTTGGGGAAACTCAAGGACCCGCGCGGGGTCGAGCCGCTTGTGAAGGCGCTGAAAGACCGGGACGGCGCGGTGCGGACGGC
>JBGPNZ010000088.1:0-8372 GCA_041487795.1 Nitrospiraceae bacterium | reverse complement strand
GCTCATTCGTAATGTGATCGAGGGGCCTTGTGCCCCCTCGGTCACGGGACCTATGCAACCCTCACTCCTGCTCGCACTGACAGCCTGCCTTGCTTGCCTCCATGGGACGGCAGCCTGGGCGGCCGATCCGCAGGTGCTCACGCCTCGAGTGCCACCCGATCAAATTGACTCGGCCAAGTCCGTCAAGAATCCGCTTCAACCGACTCCCGAATTGCTGGAGAAGGGCAAGGCGCTGTTCGAGGGAAAGGCCTTCTGCAAAGCCTGCCACGGCGCGGACGGCAAGGGACTGCCGAAAGAGCTGGAGCTCAAAGGCCCGCTGCCGAGGAACTTCACGGATAAAAAGTGGCAGGCCATGCGCACAGACGGCGAGCTGTTCTGGATTTTGAAAAACGGCAGCCCCGGGACCGATATGGCGCCGTTTGTTCCTCTGGTGCTGACTGAAGAAGAAGCCTGGCAGGTCTTGCTTTACGTCCGCTCCTTTAATGGACGCTGACGCGTGGCTGCACGATGCCGAGCGGCGGGTTGTCTTCTAATCGTCGTTACGCTAGGTACCGCTGTTTTCGGCGCTGCTTATGCGTCCGCAGAGAACACGGAAGGCTGGTCCGCCATTGCGAAACAGCGGGTGCTCTATACGACCAACGTCTTGCAAATGTCGGCCGCCCGCCGTCTGTCGGTGAGCGAAGATCCCAGCCAACCGACGGATGTCCAACCCGACAAACTCTCCGATGTGGTCTGGGAGCCGTCCCTCGACGTGCGCCGGACGTCATCGAACCGCTTTGGCAACGTGGAGGTGTCGGCGAAAGCGCACGGGTTCTTTTTCACCGATCATTCCGATTTCAATCATGGCGATTATCGCATCCAGGTCAAACAGGCGTTCTCTCCGGAAACGTCGATGCTGCTGCGCTATCGGTACGTCCCCAATCTGTTTCTCGGCCCCAACTTCGAGCGGCGCACCGGCACGCGGTCGGTTCAGGACGAACGCGTCACGTCGCACATCTGGCGCGCGCAACTTGAACGCGCGCTCTCCGATGCGTGGAGCGTGACGATGATCACGCGTGTCGGGCTGCGGCTGTATAACGAGGTCTTTGCCGAACGCGACACATTTTTCTACACCCTCGGTCCGAACGTGAGCTATGCCGTACGCCCGAATCTGACCCTGTCGCTTGGTTACCTGTATGAGCGGGGTCTCGCCGACGGCCGTGGCGAGACGCAGTTCAATGACGACAACTCCAACCGGCAGCACTTCGTCTCGGCAGGCGCCGATCTCCTCATGACGTCAAGGCTGTCATTGAATCTGCAGTATGTTTTCAGGAGAAAAGATTTCACAAGCGACCTTGTCGGAGATACGCATCTGGGACGCCAGGATACAACTCATCAGGGGACTGCGGAATTGCGCTATGCATTCAGCGAGGCGGCCGGCGTCACGCTGGGCGTTCAGCAGACGCAACGCACCTCCAACGTCGCATCCAGAAGCTTCAACGACACGAATACGTCGCTGGGAATCCAGTACCGATTTTGATTTCACGGGGTCGGCCAGAGACGCGGGGCGGACGGGCAGGAGGTCCCGCCACCCCGCGTCTGCAGCCTGCCGTCCGCTGGGTCGTGAGCAGACGGCACTCTCGCGACAATTCGATGTAGGCCGATGTACGGCCGATGAAAGGGGAGAGAAGAGGCGGCTTATGAAAGCCACCGCCCTCTCCCCCGGAGCGCACGCCGACATCGTCGGCCGGACAGTCAGTCATGCCCAGGAACAGGCCGGCTCCCAATGGCACGACTTGTACTGACGACCTCTGGAGTCGCGAGCATGCGCCCCTTCCGCTGCGACACACTGCCCGGTCGGGTTTCCGACTAAACCGCAAACTGGTCCTTCAGAATCTCGTGGCTCTCGACCGCCTTGGCGATCACTGTCACCAGATCGTCCTTCGAAATCGGCTTGACCAGGTAGTCCCTGACGCCCGCCCGCATCAAGGACACCGCCCGATCCACCTCCGGGTAACCGGTCAGTACGACGATGGGCACGCCGGGATACTGCGAGCGGAAATAGGCGATGGCCTCGTGGCCGTTGATTTTCGGCATGTGGATGTCGCAGAGAATGGCATCCACCATCAACGGGTTGTCGTCGGAGTTCAGGGCCGCGATCGCGCGCTCGCCGTTCTCCGCCTCCACGACTTCGTAGCCGGCTTTTGTGAGGCAGCGCACGGCGATCTTTCGGATGGACTCCTCGTCGTCCACCACCAGGACGCGGCCCAATCTGTCGATGACGGAATCATGCATGTGCAGTGTCATGGCTGACCTCCTCGGGTGAAATGTGGCCGACTGGAAAGGCCACGGTGAATGTGGTGCGTGTGCCTGCCTCGCTCTCGACCTGAATCTGCCCCCGGTGCTTCGTCACAATTTTGTGCACGATGTAGAGGCCCAGTCCCGTTCCCTTGCCCGGTTCCTTCGTCGTATAGAAGGGATCGAAGATTTTGCCGATCTGATCTCTCGGGATCCCGCTGCCGGTATCGCTTACCGAGGCCGTCATCATGTTTCCTCGCAAGGCCGTTGCGAGCGTGAGGCGTCCTTTGCCGTTCATGGCCTGCACGGCATTGCCGATCAGGTTGACGAAAATCTGATCCATTTCCGTCCGGCGGGCTTGCAGCACCGGCACCGGCTGGAAGTCCGTCACGACGTCGACGTCTCCGAAGTACGGGCTTCGCCGGACCAGCTTTACGGCGTCCGTCATCCGCTCGCTGAGTGTGTTCGCCGTCTCGCCATCCCGGTCGGACCGCCTGGCGTAGGTGGCGAAATCCCGCACGACCGTCGCAATGTGTTTCGTATAGCCGACGATGTCCTGGGCGTACTCCTTGATCGCGTTCAGATCCGTTTCGTCGAGTATGATCTGGGCCATGCCCAGGATCCCCTGGGCCGGGTTGTTGACCTCATGCGCCATGCCGGAGACCAATGTGCCCAGGCTGGCCAGTTTCTCGGCCTGGATGAGCTGCTCGCCGAGCCGTTTTTGCTCGGTGATGTCCCAAATCACCAGTCCGGTTTGCGGCCGTTCGCTTCCGCGGATGGCGATGGGGAACAAGCGGTACCGGTACACCTTCATCCGGCTCTCGAACTCCTGATCCTGCTGCCAGTAGCCGTTGTCAGCGGTCTGTGGCGTGTGTTTCGTAAAGACCCAGCTCCGCTGCGCCACTTCCATGGGCAGCGCGTCGTTCAACGACGCACCGACCATCTCCGCCCGGCCTTCGTTGAAATACTGGCAGGCCAGCGCATTGGCATAGACCACGCGAAGATCTTCGTCGGTCACGAGGATCGCGCCCGGCACGCTGGCCAGAATGTTCTCGGTCTCGTTGTAGGCCTGCTGCAGCGCCTGTTCCGCCTGCTTGCGTTCTTCTTCCACGCCGATCGCCGAAGCGATAATGCCCATCAGCCGCCGATCGCCTTCGCGAGGAAGAATATCCTGCTGATAGACGACGCATAACGATCCGATGTACTGCCCGTTGCGCCGGACCGCCTGGCCCAGATACGTCTGGAGCTGGCAGGCCAGCACGTAGGGATCCGTCTGCGCATAGGACGTCGCAGAAAGATGGCGCACCACCATCAGGTCGTCCCGGCCTTGCTTGATCACTTCGGCGCAGAGATGCCCGTTCAGCTTGTGAACCGGTGTGAAGTCGGAGGGCGTCCGCCAGCGGCCGATGGCATGCAGCAGATCGCCGTCGACGTAACTGTAGACGGCCCAGGTCCCTCCCAGGAGTTCTCCGCAGAGCGTTGTCAGCCGGTTGATGTTCTCGTCTGCGTCCTTTCCGAAGCTCAACAGGCACTCGTTGATTTTCCTCAGTCGTTCCGTGTCCTTCTTGCGCTCGACGAATTGGCCGACTTTGATGCCGATGTCCGCCATCATCTGGAGCAGGGTCGTGTCGGGCTGGCGGATTTCACGGCTGAAAAACTCCATGACTCCCATGATGCGTCGCCCGCTGCGAATCGGAACGCCGAAGGCTCCATGGAGCCGCGCGCGGGCGGCGGCCTGCGCGCGGGGAAAATTGAGGTCCTTGAGGACGTCAGGCACCCACGCCGGTTCGCCGCTGGCCCAGATGCGGCCCGGCAGTCCGACGCCGGATGAAAATGACGGGTGTTCTCCCAGCGCGGTGAGTTCCGAGCCGGGGATGGTCGGCTGATGCCACAGGGCTTCACAGCGCAACACGGCTGCGTCGCGGTCCACGAGCCAGATCAAGCCGAGTTCCCACCCCGTGATATCGCAGACGGCCTGGAGGAGCTGTGGAGCCGCTTGGCTGAGCGACTCGCAGGACGCCAGGACCAGGCTCACGGCCACCTGAGTGCGGTGGATTTCCTCGACCCGCTTGCGCTCGGTGATGTCGCGAATAATCCCGCTGAAGAAGATGTTGCCGGCGGACTGCCATGTGCCCAGGGAGAGCTCCAGGGGGAATTCCGTCCCGTCTTTTTTGAGGCCGTGCAGTTCGATCGGTTTCCCCGCCAGCCGCGAGTGGCCGGCCGCCTGGACGCGCTCCATGCCTTTTTGATGGGCTGCACGGTACCGGACCGGCATGATCATCGTCAGCGGTTTCCCGAGCACGTCGTCTTCGGTATAGCCAAACAGGACTTGCGCGGCTCTGTTCCACGACGTAATGGTGCCGAGGTGGTCCGCCAGGATGATGGCGTCAGACGCCGTTTCCACAACGGCACGAAATCGCTCTTTACTTTCTCCCAGAGCGTGCTCGAGGTTATCCGGTATGTTTTTCAGCGGTGACATCGCATCCATCCTCACTCTCCGCCCCGGTGGGTACCGAGACGAGGGGCTTCATTCGGGTCTGTGCGCCTCATCTATGTCCATTCACGCGGCTCACAGGTGATCAGAAATTTCAGACTGCGCCTGCGACTTCCCGACCGTCTCGTCCGTTTCAGGCACGGACGGAGCCGTGTGACGTTCCGTCGGCTCCTCCATGACTTTATGCAGGGATTCACCGAACAGGACGAGCATCACGACCCCGATCAGTGCAAACCCCACGACGATGATTCCCATGGCTGGCCCGATCCTTTTTCGCTACTGAGTTGCCATGCTGCCTCATTGCGGTCGCCAGAATTTCAGGCAGCCTTCTTACGCGGATGCGTGTAGGTGGCCGCGTGAGCCTCTCGCGCCCGTGGCTTAGACTTCGCCGCGCGGTCCTGGGTCGGCTCTTCAAGCGCCGCATCCAGCAGGACGAGCGCGATCATCCCGAACAGCGTGAACCCTGTGACGATCATTCCCATGATGCACCTCCGTGTGATGCGAGACAGTTGCCGGTTGATGTTCTCCGTGTCCGCACTTGCCACTGTATTGAGCAAGGCCTGTGCCGCCGACGTGCCACGCTCACTTCATCCGGCACGACTCACCGAACCCACGGATGAATCGGACTAATTTCCATTGGCGATCAGCACCGCCGGCGGCGAGTCTGCTGCATGGCCGGCTCATCAAACGAATCAGCCTGTGAACAGCGTAAGCACGCTGGAGTCGGACAGGCCGCTCAACACCACATTCCATGCGGGTTTCGTGGATGTGTAAACGGTGTGCGCACAATGTAAACAAAGTTGACAGTCTCCGGCAGTCGTGCCAGGATACGCGCCAACGTCAGGTTTGAGGGGGCCATGAGCACGCAAAAAGAAATCGCATCAGCCCAACCGGGCCAGCCCGGATCTTCGTTGCAGCACGTGCTGGACCTGTGCGGTCAGATCAACGCCGAACGGGAATTGCCCCGGCTGCTGGAACTGATCGCGAGGGAAGGCTCGAAAATTCTCGATTGCGAACGAGTGACCATCTTTTTGCTGGATCGTGCGGCGTGCGAATTGATTTCCCAGGTGACCCTGGACGGAGAGAAAATCCGGCTCGACGCCCGCCTGGGCATCGCCGGCGCCTGCGCCATGACCGGCCAGGTGATCAAGGTGGACGACGCCCAGCAGGACCAGCGGTTTTATACCGCCGTGGATGCCCGGACGTCGTTTCATACGCGGAACGTATTGGCGATCCCGCTGCGAAACCCTGCAGGCGACGTCATCGGAACCTTTCAGTGCATCAACAAGCGTCGTGGCCCCTTTACACAGGACGATGAGCAGATCGCCGACGCCCTGGCCAGGCAGGCCGCGATCGCGATCGAAACCGCCAACCTGGTCCAGGACCTCACGCACCAACGAAGCCGGCTCGAAGCGGAAAACACGCAGCTGCGAAAAGAGGTGGACGGGCGATTCTCCACGCAGAATATCATCGGGACCAGCGGGCCGATCCAGCTTATCGTCCGACTGATCGATCAAATCAGGGATAGTTCCGTGGATGTGCTCATCACGGGCGAGAGCGGGACCGGCAAGGAGATGGTCGCCAAGGCCATCCACTACAACAGCCCGCGCGCCCGGCGTCCGTTCGTCGCGATCAACTGCGCGGCCTTGCCCGAGTCGCTCGTGGAAAGCGAGCTGTTCGGCATCGAGAAAGGCGTGGCGACGCAGGTCGACCGGCGCGTCGGCAAATTCGAAGAAGCGAATGGTGGCACGCTGTTGCTCGACGAAATCGGCGACTTGAGCCAGGCCGCGCAGGTCAAAATCCTTCGCGTCCTCCAGGAACGGGTCCTGGAGCGGGTCGGGGGGCGCACGAATATTCCGGTGGACGTCCGGGTCATCGCCGCGACGAACGCCGATTTGGAACGCGCCATCAAGGCGGGAAAGTTTCGGGCGGATTTGTATTATCGCCTGAAGGTCGTGACGATCCACACCCCGCCGTTGCGCGACAGTCGCGAGGACATTCCCTTGCTCGCGCGCACCTTTCTTCACCGGTACTGCGAGACGATGGAGAAGACGCAGAAGTCGCTGACAACGGGGGCGCTGCGGTGTCTGACACGCTACGACTGGCCTGGCAATGTCAGGGAATTGGAGAACGAGATCAAGCGGCTGGTGGTCTCCACGAAGCGGACGGCGATTGCGGAAGAGGATCTGGCCGAGACAATCCGCGCAGGAGCCAATCAGACAGGCCCAACAGCTGGTCTCGCCGTGCGGTCCGTGAAGAAGGCGGTGGAAGAGCTGGAAAAACGCCTGATCGCCGATGCCCTGCAGCGCTGCCGCGGGAACCAGGTTCAAGCCGCCAAGCTGCTCGGGTTAAGCCGCCAAGGCTTGATCAAGAAAATCGCCCGTTTCGGCTTGAAATCCTCCTCCCGTTGAGCATCCCGGAGTATTCTGCAGGCATTCATCTCGTCGTCGAGATAGCACACCTCTTGCTCCCCGCTCATGAGGGGATGCTCCGACGTACTGAACGTTGACATTACTGAGAGAGCAGGGCATAGTCGCGACCCACAGGCCGGCTCCCCGGGAGGCATATACCCTTGAAGGGGACGTCGTACATCAGTTTCCTTTCAACGTCTCTCCTAAGTTTATAGTTTTGATCCAATCGTGTTTTGATAAGTCTCCTAATGTCCAGCAGAGTTGCCTGTCGATGGCGGGCAACCTCATGCAGTTCAAGAGCAATGGGGAACACCATAAACGTATGCATGTTTCTCCGGTGAGTCGGCATGGTTCATTCGTAAGTGCGCACACATTTTGTAGGAGGAGATGGCTATGCTGATCAGTCTGCTGCGCCACGTGAGATGGGTCACCGTCCAAACGGCGTGCATCATGCTCGCTGTGCTTGCCGTGGTTTCAGCGAGCTATGCCCAAACCCCGCGCATCCAAGGGCAGGGCTCGGCCGCGTCCGGCATGGGTAATGCCTTTGCCGCTCAGGCTGACGATGCCTCTGCCCTCCACTACAATCCGGCCGGGATGACCCAGTTGCGCGGCGTCCAGAATATGTTTGGTCTCCTCCTCGTCGGTGGGACCACGGAGTTTCGAAACGCGGCCGGGGTGACAGCCTCGGGCAACCGGGACAACAGCGTGGCCTGGCCCTCGCCGGCCCATTTTTATCTGACCGCCAATTTGAAGGATGTCGGCTTCTCCGCGCTCGGCGATACGACGGTGGGCATCGGCGTGACCAATCCCTTTGGCTCGCTCACGCGGTATCCCCAGACTGCTCCGTTCAGTGGCCCCGTCTCGGCCTACTTTCAGACCCTTCCACTGATTGATATCAAGCCGACGGTTGCCTACAAGCTCAACGACCAGTTGTCGTTCGGCCTCGGCGCGGACATCTACACCTTTTCCAGCATGTTCGGAGAAGGACAGGCCGAGCAAAAAGTCCAGGCGGGGCCGTTCAATGTCGAACTCAACGGCAGCGACACCGCAGCAGGGTTCAATGTGAGCATGATGTATACCCCCCTTCGGAACGCCGACGGCAAACCGCTGGCGAATATCGGATTGGTGTATCGCTCGCAAGCCACCCTGCACCTCACGGGAGAACAGCGCATCAACGGAGCGTTGACGGC
>JBGPNZ010000087.1:0-8424 GCA_041487795.1 Nitrospiraceae bacterium | reverse complement strand
GCCTGCTTCGTTCGCGCAAACGACGGCGGATCGAGAATGACCAGATCGAAGCGATCGCCCGCTCGCTCGATCCGGCGCAGCTCCTCGAACGCGTCGGCCTCACGATACTCGCACCGTCCTTCGACCTTATTTCTCGCCGCATGGTCACGGGCCCGGGCGATCGCGTCACGGCTCACATCAAGCCCGAGCACCGAAGCCGCGCCGTGGAGCGCGGCGTGGATGCCGAACGCACCGGTATGACAGAAGGCTTCCAGCACCGTGGCGCCATCGGCCAACGACGCGGCTGCGAGACGGTTCTCCCGCTGGTCGCAGAACCATCCGGTCTTCTGCCCATGTTCGATATCCACGAGAAACCGCGCGGGGCCTTCGTGAATTTCAACCGTCGTCGCTCCCCCGCCCCGCAGAAATCCATGCTCCACCGGCAGGCCTTCGAGTGTCCGGCTGTTGGCATCGTTGCGCAGGTAGACGGCCGTAGCGCCGGTTTCCTTCATCAGAAGATCCGCCAGCCGCTCCTTGCGGCGATCCATCCCGAACGACAGGATCTGCATCACCAGCACGTCGCCGTAGCGGTCCACGATCAGGCCGGGCAGCAAGTCGCTTTCTCCATGGATCAGCCGGTAGGCGTTTGTGTCGGAGACGAGACGTTTCCGCAGGGCCGTCGCGCTCGCAATCCGCGCCGCCCAGAATCTTTCATCAATCGGTTCATCGTGGAACGTCAGCAGGCGGACGCGAATTTTCGAATGCGGATTGAAAAATCCTCTGCCGATGACTCGTCCCGAGTGGGTACGCACATCCACCAGGTCGCCGGGTGCCGGTTCGCCGGCCACCTCTGCAATATGCCCGGCATAGATCCAGAGATAGCCGGCCAGGACTGTGTGCTCCCGTCCGCGAACGAGCCGCACGCGGCCGGTTGGTTTTTCAGACAGGGTGCTCATGCGAATTCGAGCGAAGGAGTGCCCGGCGAGAAGTTACTTCGCGATCGTGATGCTCGGGATGCCGGCCTTGGGCACTTCGCTGACGGTCATCTGGAATAAGAGGTAGAGAAGCTGAAACACCAGGCGGTTCCACCGCGCCAGCGGCCCATCGGTTTTTATCGCATAGAACTTGCCGTGCGTGAGAATCGACAGATCGGCCCCTAGAAGAGGAGTCTCGGACGTGACCATCTCCAGCGTGCTGATAGGGTTCTCATCGTTCAAGACCGGCGGGCTCCGGGGATCCTTTTCCACATGGTATTCGGCTTCCTCTCCGAGCGATTGGCCGAGCGCAGTCAGAATGGCATGGAAGCTTCTGAGCCGGAAGTCACCCTTGATGGGCCACTCCCCTCCCGGATAGCCCGGCCGGATGTCGAACGTCAAATCGTTGGGTGGCCAGTCCTTCGCCTCCTGGCTCAACCGGGCACGCTCCTCCATAGGCAGCGTATCGGGATCGTAATTGGTGATGAGAATTCGGCCAACGATTCTTTTTTGCAGGGTGTAGGTTTTCTTCTCGCGGTCGTAGCTCTCCATATCTTCATCTTTCAGGTCATTGAATTCGTTCGCCTTGATCGACTCCGCTGGAATGGTCCAGGTTCGGTCGTAGACCATCGGCTCGGCGTAGAGATGGTTCTGATCCTGGATGGCGGAAAGATGCAGCACAATGCGGCGGAACATTTCGTAGCCCGTGCGATCGGAGGGCAGGTTGCGGTAGACGATTTCGCGGCCCTTATCCTTGATCCGAAGTTCGGCGGCCATCAGCCGGAGCAACAGGTCAATATCCACTCTCTGCCGCAGCAGCAACATCAGCTTACCCTCTTCAAAAGGCGTCAACAGCCGCTTCGTGAATTCTTCTCCTTCAATCGGCGCGATGCTGATCGTCGGGTTTTCTGCCACGCTGCCGCCGAAGAGCGGAAGCATGGCCTTCCCGCTCACGCCGGCCAGCGCCGGCGTCATGCCGGCGTTCGTCTGGAAATTGAAGGTCGCGGCGATATTCGAGACAACGGTGAAGTGGACCGGCTGGTGGTGTTGCGCGCGGGCAATGTTGATGAGGAGCTGTTTCGACAACGCGTCCGTGATGGCGTCGTCGTAGGAAATCACGGCCTTGTTGAGCGTCAGCGGGGATAGGCAGCCGGACAGAGCCAAAGCGGACAGAATGGTGAAAATCGTGTGGACGTAACGGGCACGTATCCCGAGAGCCATCGTAGCGAGACTTGTACCACAACCGGAGGAAAATGCCCAGTATGCAGGCAAGAGGGAAGAGGAAATTTTGGGGTGAGTGACGGGTTTCGAACCCGCAGCCTCCTGGGCCACAGCCAGGCGCTCTAACCCTTGAGCTACACCCACCACACACGGGGAAGGTTCAGGTTGAGGGTGAAGGAGAGACAGGAAATCTTTTCTCTCAACCTTAGCCTCAGCCCCAACCTGTTTCTACGTGGCAGGAACTCATCCTAACAAACCGACGGGAGGCCCGCAAGCGGATGACAGTCAGAACGTCGTAAAGTCTCAACGTCATCAAGTCTTAAAGTCTCCCGGATGCGAAGACTTTCGACTTTCTGACTTTCAGACTTTTGACGCGCGCTGTGTTATCCGCTGCGCGCATTGAAGGCGGTCTGCATTTCCACGACAATCTCCTCCGCGGAGGCCTGGGGATCGGCGGCATCCCGGATGGGCCGGCCGACGACAAGGTAGTCCGCGCCGGCCTTGATGGCCTGCGTCGGCGTCGTCACGCGTGCATGGTCGTCGGCGCCCTTGCCGGACGGACGGATGCCGGGGGTGACAATCAGAAAGCCTCCCCCGACCCGCTGGCGGATGGCCACCGGTTCTTCGCCGGAGGCGATCACGCCGTCGCAGCCGACTTCGTGCGCCAGCTTCGCCCGGGCCGCCACGAGATCGCCCACGCTCCATTGCATGCCCATATCGCGCAGATCGCCGGCGTCGAAATTGGTCAGCACCGTCACGGCGAGAAGCTTCAGACCGTCCTCGCGCTTCGTGCCTCGCCCCTCGACCGCCGCCGCCAGCGCTTTCCGATTCGCATGGACGGTCAAAAAATCCACGCCCATGCCGGCCACGCGCGCCGTGGCCCGCCGGACGGTTTCTTCGATATCCAGAAATTTGAGATCCAGAAACACGCGCTTGCCCTGGGCGAGTGCCTTTTCCACGATTGCCGGTCCCGCCGCCGTGTACAGCTCCAGCCCGATTTTGACGAATCGAATGGAGTCGCCGACACGGTCCAGGAGTTGCTCGGCCTCCTCGCCGGACGGCACGTCCATCGCGAGGATCAATCGGTCTCTGGCGTTCACGCTTGCCATAGTCACCTCAATGAGAATATGGACGATGGGTGATAGTTATATGGTTGATGAAGAATGTCTCCACACCGCCCGTCGACCATTGCCCCAGGCCCTTCCCCATTGACCTGTCTCAAAGCCCTGTGTTACAACCACTCGGCTTTCGAGCCGTAGCATCATTGGAGATTCTGTCATGCCGGTCATTCACAAGTCTACGATCAAGCGGGCGCGGCAGTCCGAGCGGCGCGCCCAGCGCAACCGGGCCGTGTTGAGTTCGGTCAAGAACATCATGAAGAAAGTGTTGGCGGCCGTGGAGTCCAAGAATGCCGCTGTCGCCAAGACCGCGCTCCGCGACGCGACGGCCGCCTTGAGCAAAGCGCGCAGCAAAGGCATCCTCAGGCGCAACACCGTCTCCCGCCGCATCTCCCGCCTGGCCGCTCGGGTCAACTCCCTGTCGGCCAAGATTTGACGCTTCCCTTGATGTGCTGCGCCTCGCGCCTCGCGCATAGCGCGAGCACCGCCGTTTCCAACACCAGCCGTTTCGACGATCCCGCTGCCCCGCCCTTCAGCTTCGTGTCCGCTCCGGCAAACAGCTGTAGGGCCGTTCCGAGATCGCGCTCGGTAAACAACCCGCTCATGTCGGCGCCCGGCCCGCCGTACCGGCGCTGCTCCTTGGCTTTCCAGATCTGACGGAACTGCCACGCCAACGCGCCCAGGATCCGTAACGGGTCTTCGCCGGAGTCCAGGTTTCTGGCCAGGATCCAGAGCGCCCGGCCTTCGCGCCGCTCCGCGATGGCCCTGGCCAGATCGAACACCGAAGCGCCGGGCTCGCCTCCTCTGACCGCTTCGACATCCTGCATGCCGGCCGTTTTCTCAGGCGGCACATAAGCCGCCAGCTTTTCCAGCTCACGACGCAGAAGATTGAGCGACCCTCCGGTCTCCCCCTTAAGCGACAGCGCGAGATGGGCCAACCCGCCCGCGGCCTCCTGGCTCAATCGGACGCCCGCCCGGCCGCTTTCCGTTCGAATCCACTCCGACAGTTGCATCTCGGCGAGAGACGAGCAGTCGACGGCCATGGCACGCTCCATCAACTCTTTCGAGAATTTGAGTCGTTTGTCCAACTTGGGGGCGACGAACACGAGCGTGGTCGTCTCGCAGGGCTCTTTCACGTAGGACAGCAGGGCTTCGCCGTCTTTCGCCGTCAGCTTCTCCGCCGATTTGACGACGACATATCGGCGCGCCGCAAATACCGGCGCCTGCCCCACGCGCGCAAGAATCTCCGCCCCATCGCTCTCATCGCCGTACAGCAGGTCATAATTGAACAGGTCTAGTCCTGATCCTGGCCCGCCGTCGGCGTCTGCGGATGAACCGCCCAGCACCGAGGCCTTGAGCGTCGCAACAGCTTGATCTCTGAGGCAATCCTCTTCGCCCATGACCAGATAGAGCGGCGCGATGCCGTGTTTCTTGAGCGCGGTTTCCAATTCGAGGGCTTTCATGAGCGTCTCGTTGCCGCTACTTCGCCGGCATCCCGCCGGCGCCGGGCTTGTCGGTTTGAGACGTGCCGTTCGCCGCGCCGGATGCTGGAGCGGGCGCCGCAGCGGTTTTGTCGCGCAGGTCCATGAAATTCTGAAACCGCATGGCCAGATCGGCCGCAATCAGCCGGCCCGCCTGTTCGATGGCCCTGGTTTGGAGCACCCGGTTGAACTGGAGATCGTCCGTCATGAAAAATTCCGAGGAGGCCACGACCGATTGAGTCCAGATTTTCTTCTTCGTCCGCACGTCCTCGACCGTCGCGCTCACGTTCACCGTTACCCGGCCCTCGAAGGTCCCTTGCAGCGAGAAGTTGATCGTCGGCAAGCCCACGCCGTTGATCTTGGCCCTGAGAATCAGGTCCGTCGGCTCTCCGGCGGCCACAACCCTGGCGCCGCTTGCCGATGAAAATTCGCGGCGCGCGTAGGTCGTGTATCGCAATTCGATATTGGGCTCGAACGTCATATTCTCGAAGTCGACGATCTGCAGCCGCGGGGCAGCCGCTTTCGAGGCGGAGGAGCCGCCGAGGGTCGGTCCGGCGCCTTCCACGCGAAATTGGTAGCTGCACGCGGCGAGCCCGAGACTCGCCGCCGCGAGACATGCGAGACTCGCGAGAAAAGCGCGACGGGCAAGATGGTTGCCGTTTTTCAGTTTCTCTTGCATGTCTCGCCTTTCACGCCTTTCCCGCCAGTCGCGCGCATCAGACGACAAAATTCACAAGCTTCTTCGGCACATAAATCACTTTGCGCGGCGGCTTGCCCTGAAGCCATTCAGCAATCTTCGCGTCCTGTGTGGCCAGCGCGACGACCTGCTCCTCCGTCCAGTCGGCCGGCACCTCGATCTTGCTCCGCAGCTTCCCGTTGACTTGGATGGGAATCTCGCACCGGTCGCTGACGACCAGCGCCGGATCGAACGTCGGCCAGGGCTCCCTCGCAATACTCGGCCGGCGCCCCAATTTTTCCCACAGGTCCTCGCAGAGATGCGGAGCGAAGGGCGCGAGCAGCAGCACGAACGGCTCGATCAATGCGCGCGGCCGCCGGTCGAGCTTCGTCATGTCGTTGGTGAACACCATCATCTGCGAAATGGCGGTATTGAAGCGCAGGCCCTCAAGGTCCTCCGTCACCTTCTTGATGGTCTGGTGCAGCAGCCGGCGCTGGTCGGCGGACGGTTCGGCATCGACGACGGCCCGGCTCACGCTTCCGTCGTCGTTCACGATCAGCCGCCAGGCGCGATCAAGAAAACGCGTCACGCCTTCGACGCCTCTGGTGCTCCAGGGTTTCATGGCTTCCAACGGGCCCATGAACATCTCGTACAGCCGCACGGCATCCGCACCGAATCGCTCAATCATCTCGTCGGGGTTGACCACATTCCCGCGCGACTTCGACATCTTCTGATTGTCCTCGCCGAGCACGATCCCCTGATGGACGAGCTTCTTGAACGGCTCCGGCGTGCTGACCACGCCGATATCGTAAAGCACCTTGTGCCAGAACCGCGCATACAAGAGATGCAGCACGGCGTGTTCGCTGCCGCCGATATACAGGTCCACCGGCATCCAGTAGCGCTCCTTGGCAGAATCCACCAATCGCTGGCCGTTCTTCGGATCGATGAACCGCAGGTAATACCAGCAGGAACCGGCCCATTGCGGCATGGTATTCGTCTCGCGGCGCGCCGGCTTGCCCGTCGCCGGATCGGTTGTGGCGAGCCAGGCCTCCAGATTGGCCAGCGGACTCTCGCCCGTTCCCGACGGCTTGAAGTTGCCGGTCTCCGGCAGCGTCAGGGGCAGCTGTTCTTCGGGCAGCGGTTTCGACTCGCCACCCACCCAGATGATCGGAAACGGCTCACCCCAATACCGCTGGCGCGCGAACAGCCAGTCCCGCAACTTATAATTGATCGTCTTCTTCCCCTTGCCCTTGCTCTCCAGCCATGCGGTGATTTTCGGCATCGCGTCGGCTGGCGTCAGGCCGTCGATCGAGAAGGAGCCATCCGGGGTCGTCGAATTGACCACGGTGCCGCGTCCGGTTTCGACAAACGCAGCTGTCTGCACATCGCCGCCCGCAATGACTTCCCGAATGGGCAGCCGGTAGGTCCGGGCGAAGGTCCAGTCGCGCTCATCGTGCGCCGGGACCGCCATGATGGCGCCGGTCCCATAACTCATCAGCACATAGTCGGCGATCCAGATCGGCAGCCGTTCGCCGTTCACCGGATTGATCGCAGAGCCGCCGGTGAAGATGCCGGTCTTGTCCTTTGCTAATTCCTGGCGCTGCAGATCGCTCTTGCGGGCGGCCGCGTCGCGATAGGCCGCCACCTCGGCGCGCCGCTCCGGCGTTGTCACCGCATCCACCAGCGGATGCTCGGGCGCCAGCACCATATAGGTCGCGCCGAAGAGCGTATCGGGCCTCGTGGTGAAGATGCGGAGACTGCCGCGGGCATCAGCCAGCGCGAATTCCACTTCGGCGCCGATCGAACGGCCGATCCAGTTTTTTTGCATTTCGAGCGTGCTCGCCGGCCAGTCCACCAGCGCGAGATCGTCCAGGAGTCGGTCCGCGTAGGCGGTGATCTTCAACACCCACTGGCGCATCGGCTTGCGGACGACGTCGAAGCCGCCGACCTCGCTCTTCCCTTCCACAATTTCCTCGTTGGCGAGCACGGTGCCCAGGGCCGGGCACCAATTCACCGGCACCTCGGCCACGTAGGCCAGCCCGCGCTCGAACAGCTTGAGGAAGATCCACTGCGTCCAGCGATAATAGCCCGGGTCGGTCGTGCTCAACTCGCGATCCCAATCGTAGGAGAGCCCGGCGCGCTTCATCTGGCGTTTGAACGTGGCGATATTCTCGGCGGTCGTGATCGTTGGATGCACGCCCGTCTTGACGGCATACTGCTCGGCCGGCAGGCCGAACGCGTCCCAGCCCATCGGATGCAGCACGTTGAAGCCCCGCATGCGCTTGTAGCGCGAGACGATGTCGGTGGCGGTGTAGCCTTCGAGGTGGCCGACGTGCAGCCCCGATCCAGAGGGATAGGGAAACATGTCGAGGCAATAGAATTTCGGCTTGGCGGAATCCTCGGACGCCCGGAACGTCCGGTCCTGCTCCCAGTACGCCTGCCATTTGGCTTCGATGGCTTGATGATCGTAGGGTCGGGGCATAAGTAAGAATGTCGGAAAGTCATAAAGTCCGAAAGTCTTCAAGTCTCGCCCAGGCTTTACGACTTTAAGACTTGATGACTTTGAGACTGTTGCTGCGGCCCAATTTAACACAGGCGGCAGGACAAGTAAAAAGCCGGCACGACATTCCCAACTTTTTACTTTTAACTTTTTACTTTTTACTTCACACTGTCGCGCATGGGCGTCTACGCCGATCAGATTTTCCCGCGCATCATGGATTGGATCATGCGTGCGCCCCGGTTCCGGGAACTGCGCAGGCAGGTCCTGGCGCCCGCGCGCGGCCATGTCCTGGAGATCGGCTTCGGGACCGGACTCAACCTGCCGCACTATCCCAAGGGCGTGACGTGGCTGACAGCCGTGGATCCCGCGAATTTTCCGAACGCGCTCGTCGAGAAGCAGACCACCGCCGGCTCCATTCCCGTCAAGCTGGTCCGCCTCAGCGCGGAAACCCTGCCGTTCGAATCGGGGCAGTTCG
>JBGPNZ010000086.1:0-8513 GCA_041487795.1 Nitrospiraceae bacterium | reverse complement strand
GGCAAGGTCGTCGATCTGGGCAGCCGCAATTCCATTCTCTATGCGGATCAGCGCCTCGTCGCCACCATCGGACTCTCTGATATGGTGGTCGTGGATACGCCCGATGCCACGCTGATCTGTCCCAAGAACCGGTCCCAGGACGTCAAAAAAATTGTCGAGATTCTCAAGCAGCAGGGTGCGCCGGAACATCTCGAGCATCGGACTGTCGTGCGTCCCTGGGGAACCTATACCGTGCTGGAAGAAGGGTCCGGCTACAAGGTCAAGCGGGTGACGGTCAATCCCGGAGGGCGGCTCTCGCTCCAACTGCACCATCAGCGGAGCGAACACTGGGTGGTGATTGCCGGAACGGCGCGGGTGACGTGCGGCGCGCGCCGGTTCGATCTGCAGGTCGGGGAAAGCACGGGCATTCCCAAGGAAACGAAGCACCGGCTTGAAAATCAGGGTACAACCCCTCTGCATATTATCGAAGTGCAGGACGGGCCATACCTCGGCGAAGACGACATCGTTCGGTTCTCAGATGATTATGGAAGACAATGACAGTAATTGAGTAATTTGTAATTAAGTAATTGCGTTAAGCGAATGGAGCAATCTGCTGAGAGAGTCGTCGTCAATCTTTTGAAGAGTTGTATGTCTATAGGCTTGCGCGAGATTTCAGGAAATCCATTACTGAGTTGGCGAAACGACTACCGGCGGATGAGCGATTCAATCTTTCAACTCAGATGCGGCGGGCTGCTTTGTCAGTGACCAATAACATAGCTGAGGGAATGGGGCGGTACCACTACCAGGAAAACATTCAATTCTGTCGGCAATCTCGAGGCTCCATTACAGAGCTCATTGACGATCTGAACGCATGTTTCGACGAAGGGTATATTGATCATGCAACCTGTGACGAGCATAAGAAACGCGCTTACGAGCTCATCAAAGTTCTGAACAGTTATGTCGCCTCCCAGAAACGTCGGAAATCCCAATGCTAAATTACTCATTTACTCAATTACTGAATTACTGCTGAAGGTACGACTGTGTCTGGAATTTTTCGCGAATACGACATCCGGGGCGTGGTGGGAACGGAACTCACGCCGGCGCTGGCCGAGAAGATCGGCCGCGCCTACGGCTCGCTCGCCGTCCGTGCTGGCGCCAAGGCCGTGGCCGTGGGCCGCGACGGGCGCACCAGCGCGATGCAGATGCGCGAGGCGTTGCTGAAGGGCCTGCTGGGCTGCGGCCTGGACGTGGTGGATATCGGGGTGTGCCCGACGCCACTGCTGTACTACGCGCTCTTCACGCTGCCGGTGGGCGGCGGTGTGATGATCACGGCCAGCCACAACCCGCCCGAGTACAATGGGTTCAAACTGTGCCTGGGGAAGGACTCGATGCACGGAGCCGCCATTCAGGCCCTGAAGGACGACATCGACAAGGGTCAGTTCGAGACAGGGCAGGGTAAGGTGTCGGAGCATCCCATCATTCCGGACTACATGGCCTACATCAAGAAGTCGTTCGCACACGTCAAGGCCGGCACGCTCCATGCGGTCGTGGACTGCGGTAATGGCATGGGTGGGCTTGTGGGCCCGGACGCGCTGCGCATGCTCGGGTGCCGTGTCACCGGCATGTATGAGGATGTCGATGGGCGATTCCCCAATCACGATCCGGACCCGACGGTCGTGGACAATCTCCAGGACCTCATCAAGAAGGTCCGTGAGACGAAGGCCGATGTGGGGATCGCCTATGACGGGGACGCCGATCGCATTGGGGCGGTGGACGAGCACGGCGACATTCTCTGGGGCGACAAGCTGCTGGTGCTCTACGCTCGGGACGTCCTGCAGAGCAAGCCCGGCAGCACGATTATTTCAGAAGTGAAAGCGTCCCAGATCCTCTATGACGACATCCAGCGCCGGGGCGGCCGTCCGATCATGTGGAAAACCGGCCACTCGCTGATTAAAGCCAAAATGAAAACGGAACATGCCGCCCTAGCCGGCGAGATGTCGGGGCACATGTTTTTCGCGGACCGCTACTTCGGGTATGACGATGCCATTTACGCGTCGTGCCGTCTGATCGAAATTCTGGCCAAGGCCGGCCAGCCGCTCTCCGCTTTGCTCGCCGATCTTCCCGCGACGTCGGTGACACCGGAGATTCGCGTGGACTGTCCTGACGAGGTCAAGTTCGACCTGGTGAAGAAGGTCACGGCGAGCCTTAAGAAGCGGGCCAAGTCCGGTAACTCGACACCCGGGCTCGCGATTCGCAAGGTCATCACGATTGACGGCATCCGGGTCGTGTTCGAGGACGGCTGGGGGTTGATCCGGGCCTCCAACACGCAGCCCGCCCTCGTGCTCCGGTTCGAAGCCTCTTCTCCTGATCGCCTCACCGCCATCCGGGCCCTGATCGAAACCGAACTCGCCGACGCGCGCCGCTCGTTCGCGATCTGACGGTGCCGTTCTACTCTTCAGTCGCTGCCTGCTTGCGCCGCTCTTTCTTCCTGCTGTTCGCCTGCACACTCATTCTTGCTCATGCGACCGACGCGGCAGAGGCTCCGCCTTCTCTCAAGCCTCCCTTCGCGTTCGGCGAGCGATTCACGTATCGGGTCTCGTGGATGGGCATTCATGCGGCCACAGCCGTCATGGAAGTGGGCAACGCGCCGACGTTGGATGGTCGTCGGACGCTGCGTTTTGTGACCACGGCGACCTCCAGCCCCGTGGTGACGAAGTTTTACGCAGTGGACAATCGAGTTGAGTCCATCGTGGACGCGGAGACCTTGTCGCCGCAGAAGCTGCTGTTTCGCCGGCGTGAAGGGAAACGCAAGAACGATTTCGACGTCACCTTTCGCCACGCGCAGGGGAGCGTCCTCTCGATCAAGGACGGGGAGCCCACGACGATTCCCATCCCGCCGAACACGCAGGATTCCATCTCCTGCCTCTACTACATCCGGAGCATGCCCTCGCTGCAGCCGGGAGTCTCGCAGGTGATGACGGTGCATCATGACAAGAAAAACTATCGCCTCGAGGTTCGCATTGAAGCGATTGAGAAAGTCAGGGGTCCCTGGGGTGAAATTGAAGCGATCCGCGCGCTGGCGATCATGCCCTTCCAGGGCATTTTCCTGAACGAGGGCAACATTCGGATATGGTTCACCAACGACGACCGCCGGATTCCGGTCAGAATGAAGGCCAAGGTGATCGTGGGGTCCGTGGTGGCGGATCTGGTCGAAGGATTCGGCGCGAAGCCGTCTCCGTAGCGGGATGCCGGGAAGGCTGAGGCTTAGGTTGAGGTTAAGGAAACCCGGAGTGTTTTTGCTCAACCTTAACCTTGACCTCAACCTGCTTGGGTTGATTGCCGGATCATCCGAAAACCGATATACTTCCAACCTCAACGGGGTCAAACCGCGATGTCGCCGATACCGATTACGCTGACCAGGCATATCATTCAGACGCAGGCCGCGCACCCCGGCGCGACAGGGGAATTCTCATCCCTGATGGCCCAGATCGGGCTGGTCGGCAAGATGATCGCCAACGATCTGCGGCGGGCCGGTCTCATCAATATCCTGGGAACGACGGGGAATACGAACGTCCAGGGCGAGACGGTCAAAAAGCTCGACGAAATTTCAAACGACGCGTTTCTCAAGGTGTTTCAGTACAGCGGATTGGTCTGCGCGCTGGCGTCGGAGGAAATGGAAAAGCCCGTGCAGTTGCCGGAGAACTGGCCGCATGGCAAGTACATGCTGCTCTTCGATCCGCTCGACGGGTCGTCCAATACGGACGTCAACATGCCGATGGGGACGATCTTTTCGATTCTCAGGCACGACGGCAAGGGGTTGCCGTCCGAGCCGGAGCTGATTCGCAAGGGCACGCAGCAGGTGGCGGCCGGCTATCTGATGTATGGTTCGAGCACCATGCTGGTCTTTACCGCCGGCCGCGGAGTGCATGGCTTCACGCTGGATCCCGGGATCGGCGAATATTACCTGTCTCACGAAAATATTCAGATTCCCGCCAAAGGGCAGGTCTATGCGACGAATGAGGGCAATACGCAGAAATGGCCGGACAGCACGAGGAAGTTTTTGGAGCATCTCAAGGCCAAGGATAAACAGACCGGCAGACCCTATTCGGCGCGTTATTCGGGCTGCCTGGTGGCGGATGTGCACCGGGTGCTGCTCGGCGGTGGACTCTATTTGTACCCGGCTGAAGTCGACAAGCCGGAGGGTAAGCTTCGCTTGCTGTACGAGGCCAATCCTCTGGCGATGGTGGTGGAGCAGGCAGGCGGGAAGGCCAGCACCGGGACGATGCGGATTCTGGACGTCGAACCGAAAAACCTGCATCAGCGCGTGCCGTTGCTGATCGGGAGCAAGGACGATGTGACGCTGGCCGAGGACTTTATTCAAGGGAAGCGGGGATAAGGACAGAGTGCAAGTTGACAAGTGACAAGCTGACAAGTGATCCGGAACTTGTTGCTTGCTCGCTTGAGACTTGTCAGCTTCGGTGAAGGAGGTCAGGAAATGAACGCTCGCATCCGAGACATTCTGAACTGGTACGGCAGCGACAGCGCGGGGACGCTGGCCAACATCGCCCGTATGCTGAACCACGGACGGCTGGCCGGCACGGGAAAACTCGTGATTCTCCCTGTGGATCAAGGTTTCGAGCATGGCCCGGCGCGCAGTTTTGCATCCAACCCGCCCGGCTATAATCCGCTGTATCATTTTGAGCTGGCGATTCAGGCCGGCTGCAACGCCTACGCCGCGCCGCTGGGATCTCTGGAAGCGGGGGCGCATCATTTTGCGGGCCAGATTCCGCTCATCCTGAAGCTCAATAATCACGACGTTCTGCACGATGAAAAAGACCCGCTTCCGGCCGTCACCGGCAGTGTGGAGGAAGCCTTGCGGTTGGGCTGCTCGGCGGTCGGGTTCACGATCTATCCGGGATCGTCGCATTGCGGCCATATGTACGAACAGCTTCGCGCGATTGCCGAGGAGGCCAAGCAGGCGGGGCTGGCCGTTGTGGTGTGGTCGTACCCGCGCGGGTCCGCGTTGAGCAAGGAAGGGGAGACGGCGATCGATGTGGTTGCGTATGCGGCGCAGATTGCCGCCCAGCTTGGCGCGCACATCATCAAGGTGAAGTTGCCGACGGCCCATCTCGAACAAGCGGATGCCAAAAAGGTGTACGAGGCCGAGCAGATTCCGATCAAAACTCTGCCGGAGCGCGTCAAGCATGTCGTGCAGAGTTCGTTCGACGGCCGCCGGATCGTTATCTTTTCAGGCGGTGCCAAGAGCGACGACAAGACCGTCTTTGAGGAAGCCCGCGCGATTCGCGATGGGGGAGGCTTCGGATCCATCATCGGCCGCAATTCGTTCCAGCGCCCGAAGGCCGACGCGATCAAGTTCCTGCAGACGATCATGGGCATCTACTCCGGGGAGATTCCGTAACGAACAGTGAGAGGCTGATAAGCTGACAAGGAGCCAAGCTGACAAGTATTTTCAGAATTGTCGAATGCGCCTCTTATAACTTGTCAGCCTGTTAGCCTGTCAGCTTGTTCCTGTGGTGTTGAGAGATTTGCAATGAACGGATACGACTCGTCACGTCCGGAAAGCGGTCGCGTGTCCTCTGGACTTGTCGGCACCCTGCTGATCGGGATCGGCATCGTCATCGGGGTCGTCGTGGCCTCGGATTTTGGCTGGATGCCGTTCGGGTATGCGGTGCCGGAGGCGCCGTCGGTGAAACCCGCGCCGCCCGTGCCGACCGTCACTCCACCCGTCGGAGTCAACGGCGGAGCGCAGAATTTCGTCCACGTGGCCAAAGCCGTCAGGCCGGCGGTGGTCAGCGTCTTCAGCACGCGGACCGGGAAGAGTGAAGGTCCGCACGCGATGCCGTTCGAGGATCCCTTCTTTCGACGGTTTTTCGGAGACGAGTTTTTCCGGCGCTTTGAACAGCCGCCGCAGCGGAAAGAGCGCGGCCTGGGATCGGGCGTCATCGTCGAAGCGAACGGGCTCATCGTCACCAACAACCACGTGGTCAGCAAAGCGGACGAGATCAAGGTGTTTCTCTCCGATAGACGGGAGTTCAAAGCGAAACTGATCGGCACCGACGCCAAGACCGACATTGCGGTGTTGAAGATCGAGGCCGACGGGTTGCACACCATCCCCTGGGCGGACTCCGACAAGCTGGAAGTGGGGGAGTTTGTGCTGGCAGTCGGTAATCCCTTCGGCCTCACCCACACGGTCACGCTGGGTATCGTCAGCGCGCTCGGGCGGGCGGCGGGAATCGCCGAGTACGAGGATTTTATTCAGACCGACGCCGCCATCAATCCCGGCAACTCCGGCGGCGCACTGGTGAACGTCCGCGGTGAGCTGGCCGGCATCAACACGGCGATTTTCAGTCAGAGCGGCGGCAACATGGGGATCGGTTTTGCAGTGCCCAGCAACCTGGCCCGCTCTATCATGGAGCAACTGGTCAAGCACGGCAAGGTTGTGCGGGGGTGGTTGGGCGTTTCCATCCAGGATCTTTCTCCCGAATTGGCTTCCCAGTTCGGGTTGGCGGAGCCGAAGGGCGTGTTGGTGAACGAAGTGCTGGCCGACAGCCCGGCCAAGAAAGCCGGCCTGGAGCGTGGCGACGTGATCGTCGAGTATGACGGCAAGCCGGTAGAGAATGCGACGCAGCTTCGCAATGCGGTGGCGCAGACGACGGTCGGGAAAAAGGCCGTCGTCAAATTCATGCGGGACAAAAAAGCCCGCACGGCCGAGGTGGCCATCGTCGAACAGCCCAAACACGTCGCTCAGGCCGGGAACGAGGAGGCGGGAGAGGCCGCGCCGTCGTCGGGCCGATTGTCCGATCTCGACGTGCGGGAGTTGACGCCCGAGCTGGCGGTCCGATTCGGACTGGGGGCCAACGAGCGCGGCGTCGTGATCGTGAAAGTACGTCAGGGCAGCGCGGCCGAAGAGTCCGGGCTGAAGGAGGGCGATCTGATGTTGGAGGTCAACCGGCAGCCGACCCCCACGCTCAAAGCCTACGAGCGGGCCGCTCCCAAGCTCGGCAAAGGGCAAGCCGTGTTGTTGTTGATCAAGCGCCACGGGCGCCCGTTGTTTGTCACTTTGAAACCATAAGTACGTAGGGATTCATGATTGCATATCACATGATTCGAAAGGGGTGGCGCGATGGCACGACGCATGGGGTTTGTGTTCATCAGTGGCCTCGCCGGCACGGCGTTATTCGTACGGAGCGAGGAGAGCCAGTGGGAATTCCTGCTGATGGGATTTGCCATTGGCGCGGCATTGGGCGGGCTCGTACTGGTGGTGGAGTATGCGCTCCACCGATCGTCCTTCGGCGCCGTTATCGGCGCAACAACCGGGCTGGCTGTCGGTCTTCTTCTTACCGGACTTATTGAATGGGTCGGCAGCGCGGTTTTTGACGTCGGGGCGTTTCTCTTTCACGTCGGCGGGCTGGTCTTTCTGCTGGGCCTGCCGTATCTCGGGATGACGCTCGGGGCCCGGTTCGGCAGCGAGCAACTCGGCGGCCCGGCCAGGCCCCGCGAGTTGCCGGTGTCGGACAGCAAGAAAATTCTCGATACCAGCGTGATCATCGACGGGCGCGTCGCCGATCTGTGCGAGACCGGCTTTCTGGAAGGCACGTTTTTGGTGCCGCAGTTTATCCTGCACGAATTGCAGCATATCGCCGACTCGTCGGATTCCTTGAAGCGCGCGCGGGGACGGCGGGGGCTGGACATTCTGAACAAGATCCAGAAGATGGTGGATATCGACGTGCGCATTGTCGACGACGATTTTCCGAGCGTGAAGGAAGTGGATTCCAAGCTCGTCGTGCTGGCGAAGAAGGTCGGCGCCAAGGTAATCACCAACGATCTGAACCTGAACAAAGTGGCCGAGCTGCAGGGCGTGCGGGTGCTGAACATCAACGAGCTGTGCAACGCGCTGCGGCCGGTCGTGCTGCCGGGCGAGGCGATCCGGGTTTTTGTCCTGAAAGAAGGCAAGGAAGCCGGGCAGGGGGTGGCATATCTGGATGATGGCACGATGATCGTCGTGGATAATGCCAAGCGGCAGATCGGCCGGAACGTGGATGTGATCGTCACCAGCGTGCTGCAAACGACGGCGGGGCGCATGATTTTTACGCGGTTGAAGGAAGAAACGGAAGTGAAGGAGGAAGTTCAGGTCACGCGTGGCTAGGAACCTGCCGGAGACGCACCGACAGGCTCCGCGAGTCGTTGCCCTGGTGCCTGCCGCCGGGCGGGGGCACCGCATGGGGAGCAATACCCCGAAGCAGTTTTTGACGCTGGGCGGGCTGCCCCTTCTTGCACATTCCCTCCGTGTCTTGGAGACGTCGGATACAATATCCGCCATTGTTCTGGCGGCCTCGCAAGTTGACCTCGACTATTGCAGGCGGGACATCGTTGACCAGTACGGATTGAAGAAAGTCCGGCAGATCGTGGCCGGCGGCGCCGAGCGGCAGGATTCGGTCCGCTTGGGTCTGGCCGCCGTGGGGGATGACGCCGATATCGTGCTGGTTCACGATGCCGTTCGGCCGTTTCTCACG
>JBGPNZ010000085.1:0-8528 GCA_041487795.1 Nitrospiraceae bacterium | reverse complement strand
CTCCGCATCCTTGCTCGCTTGTGGCGCTGGCGTTGACTGGAGCGCCGGTTTGCGGGCCCGGAACAGTTCGGCGCAGAGCTGGCAGCGGTAGGCATACATGCCGGCCACGGTCGACGTCGGATCCTCGGCCCCTTCCATCTGCACGCGCTTGGTGAAATATTTTCCGCATTTCGGGCATTGCGGCGTCACGAATGGTTCTCCTCGGTCGTTCTCATCGAACCGGCGCGGAAGACGGCGGGACCGGCACGATCGGCAAGCCGATCAGGTCGCCGACAAACCGGTGCAAGCGGGCCTTGTCGGTCTCCGAGACCTCGATAAACTGAACGCCCACAATTCCCTGCCGGATGGACCGGATGATGGCTTTTTCCACGACGATCGGCGGCCGTCCGCTCTTCGCGTACAATTCCAACTTCAAGGTATCTCCTTGTTTCAACGGCAACGAGGTTTCAAACGCGCAGTCGGCCACAGACACGTCCGTGACGACGCCTTTGCCGACCGTCTGCGAGTTGCTGAACAGGACCGCGAACTGCACGCCGATGCGCTCGTACTGGCGCAGATCCTCCTGCTGCGAATAGCGGACACCCCATTGAAAGCATGTGAAGCGAGCGGAGCAGAGCTGGCAGCGGAACGGGTAGACGTAGAACAGGCTGCCCATGCGTTCAATCGTCCCCACGCGATGCGTGCGCCGCACGTAGATGGATTGACACGAGGGGCACCGGGGCCGCATCACGCGCCTTCCTTGCCGCTCTGCGAGGCCAGAATCGGCTCGATGCGGGCCGGCGAGTACGTCGGGGGCTTGACCCATTTGCCGTCCGCCCGTTTATGGCCGCCGATTTTGCTCATATTCGACCGATGGACCTCCCGGAAGACCGGCTCCATGTCGATCCCGCAGGACACGGCGGTGCCGTACACCACATAGAGCAGGTCGGCCAGTTCCTTGGCCACGGCCGCGGCGTCGCGCTGGCCCAGGGCCTCCTGCAGCTCGTCGAACTCTTCCTGGATCAACCGGACACGAAGCGAGCGGGTTGCCTCGTCCGGCACACGAGGCACGGTTTCCACGGCGATGTCGAACGTCTCATGAAATTCGGCCACCATCCGCTGCTCGTCGGTCATGGAGTCCTCATACAGGAACGCGAAAGATTAGTCGGGCAAGAGTACGGCAAGCGCGTCTCTACGTCAAGAAACGGATGTCCGGTGATGCATGCCTGGCGGAGCAGTTGATTTTTGAGTCCTATCGGGCCATGCTCACGGTATGAGTTGGATCGAAATCCTCAGCGCGGTGGCGGTCGGCGTGACGGCGGGCGGGCTGCTGGTCGCGGTCGCGCTTCGCTGGATGCAGACCCGGGCAGCCAAGGACCTGGCCGAGGAGATGAAGGCCAGCTTCGGCAGCCTGTCGCTCGACGCGCTATCGAAGTTTCTCGAGCTGGCCAAAACGAAGCTGGACGCCGAGCGGGAGACGCACGCCCACGATCTGGAGGCCAAGAAAGGGCTCATCGATCAACAGCTGCGGCAGATGACGGTGGAACTCGAGAAGGTCTCGACGCTGGTGAAGGAATTGGAAAAGGACCGGGTCGAGAAATTTGGGCAACTGACGTCGCAACTGAAAACGGCGACGGAACACACGGCTGCCCTCGTCCAGACCACCGCCACGCTCCGGGAAGCGCTGTCCAGCACCAAAGCCAGGGGCCAGTGGGGGGAACGGATGGCCGAAGACGTGCTGCGACTGGCCGGCTTCGTCGAAAACGTGAATTATGTGAAGCAGAAAACCATCGCCGGCTCGGGTTCCCGCCCGGATTTTACGTTCCTGCTCCCGCGCAAGCTCACGCTCAACATGGACGTGAAGTTCCCGCTGGACAATTATCTCAAATTGTTGGACGCCAAATCGGATCCGGAGCGGGCTAAATATCGGACGGATTTTCTGCGGGACGTCAAGGCGCGGATCAAGGAGGTGGCCACGCGGGACTATATCAATCCCGAGCAGAATACGGTGGACTCCGTGCTGCTGTTCATCCCCAACGAGCAGATCTACGCGTTCATCCACGAGCAGGACAGCGCGATCCTCGACGACGGCATCCGCCAGGGCGTGGTCTTCTGCTCGCCGCTGACGCTCTTCGCCATTCTGGCGGTCATCCGGAAAGCCGTAGATAATTTTTCTCTGGAGCAGACCTCAAACGAAATCCTCTCGCTGCTCGGCGACTTCAAAAAACAATGGGGAGAATTCCAGGGGAAGCTGGAATTGGTCGGAAAACGCATCGGCGATGCGCAGAAAGAGTATGAGGCGTTGACGACGACCCGTCGCCGGCAACTGGAAAAACCGCTGAACCGCATCGAGGACCTGAGAATGCAGCGAAACTTGCCTATCGCGGCGGATTATGAGACAACAACCTCTGAAAAGCGAGGGGATGATGCTGACCCCCCTGCTATTTAATACATACTTTTCCATCCCTTAAACTTAACTGGAGGTCGGCATGAAGCGATCGCTGAAGCAATTGGGGCCACTGACTACGCTGCTGTTTGCCGGTGTGATGGTTCTGGCGTTGCTGGCCGGGTGCAGTTCGAGCCAGACGACCTCCGGGTCGCAGGAAGTCGCCAAACCTGTTCCGCCGCCTCCACCTCAAGCTGCGCCTGTTCCGCCACCTCCACCGGCACCGGAACCCCCTCCGCCGGCTGCGCCTGAACCGCCGCCTCCGCCGAAGCAGGAGGAAATGGTGGCGCAGGCTGCGGTAGCGCCGACCGAGGATCCCCTGGCTTGGGCGGCCGATCTGGCCGATGTGCACTTCGACTACGACAAATCCGTGATCCGCAAATCGGAGCACGGCAAGCTCGCGGCCGCCTCGAAAGTGCTCAAGGCGGACGGCAAGCGCAAGGTTGTTGTGGAAGGGCACTGCGACGAGCGGGGCACCGCCAATTACAATTTGGCCCTGGGCGAGCGCCGGGCCAAAGCGGTCAAACGCTATCTTGCGGACCTCGGCGTTGCCGCCTCACAGATCCAAACTACCAGCTTTGGGAAAGAGCGGCCGATCTGCACCGAGGCGAACGAGGGTTGCTATCAGCGGAATCGCCGTGGCCATTTTACGGCGCAATAACTTGCAATCATGCCGGGGAGGGTCGGAATGAATCCAACCGTGCGTTCCGTCTTCATGCTGGCGTGCCTGCCGGGGTGCGTGATGGCGGTGGTGCTCCTGACCGGCTGCGCGGGCGAGAGCCAGACCGTTTCAGGATCGCAGGAAATCGCCAAACCTGTGCCGCCGCCTCCTCCACCCGAACCGCCGCCTCCTCCGAAACAGGAAGAAATGGTGGCAGAGGCTGCTGCGGCACCGGCTGAAGACCCCCTGGCCTGGGCAGCCGGCCTGACCGACCTCCATTTCGACACCAGCCAGTCAAAAATTCTGAAGAAAGATAAAGCCGGCCTGGACGCGCTGGCGCAAAAACTGAAAGAAGACTCCAAGCGCAAGGTGCTCGTGGAAGGATACTGCGACAATCGCGGCACCGCCAATTACAACCTCATCCTGGGCGAACGCCGGGCGAAAGCAGTCAAAGAGTACTTGATGAAGGCCGGGGCGCCGACGTCGCAGATCGAGATCATCAGTTACGGAAAAGAAAAACCACTCTGCACGGAGGCCACCGACGAATGCCGGCAGAGCAATCGGCGCGCGCATTTCACCGTGCAGTAGCGCGCGAGACTCACTGAAACACATCAGGGGATGGGGTGGATCACACCTCATCCCCTGTTTCTTTTCGTGCGCAACCGAAATTGTTGGGGCGTCAGGTTTCGAGCCGCCTGACTTCTCCCCTCTCGGCATCCACCACAATCCGTTCGCCGTCGCGCACCCGGCGCATGATCCCGGTTACGTTTGCGACCGCCGGCAGGCCGTACTCGCGTACGATAATCGCGCCGTGAGAGAGCGTGCCTCCCATTTCCGCCACGACCCCGGCGGCCAACCCGAAGAGCGGCGCCATGCCGGGATCGATCACCGGCACGACCAGAATATCGCCCGGTTTCACTCTGGCTCGATCATCCGGCGAGCGGACCAGGCGCGCGGGCCCTTCGGCACAGCCGGGACTGATGGGCAGGCCGGTCAGGGCTTCGGATGAGCCGCTCGCCTCCGATTGCGCCGCCGGTCCGGTTCCGACGATCGTATCGGGCGCTTCAAGGGGCGCGTTTCGTTCCCGTTCGGCCCGCCGCGCGGCGACCAGTCCCTTCCAATCCCGCCTGCGGTCCCGTGCGATCTCCCGTATCTCGTCCGATGTCAGGAAAAAAATATCGTCTGGAGCGGCGAGCACCAGGCGGCCGGCGAAGTGCTGTCCCATGAGGAGCAATAGACGACGCGAGGCCGTGGAGAAATGCATGAGCGCATGGCGGTTGGCTTCCCGCAAGGCGAGATAGCGCGCCAGCCGCGCATGGCACCAGCGGAAGAAGAGCCACTCATGCACCCGCCGGCCGCAGGCGGCACGGATCCGTTGCAGCGCGGCGGCGCGTGTCGCGTTCTGTTCGCGCCGTATCTCCGAAACCGATTTGGCCGGAGGCCGCTGCAGATGAGCTCGGATGATTCCGAGCGGGTAGTCCGGCATCTCCGCGAACCGCGGCGACATCATGTCCGACTCGCCGACCGCGCGGTGGCCGTAGTCGGCGAGATACTCGTCAAAGCCGCGCAGACACGCCGTCCCGGTCAACCGGTCTCGGAACAGTGACGGGTCCCACGGTTCAGCCAGGAAAAACGCCCGGGCGGACGGCTCCTGTCCGGCGGTCTCGGCCAGTTCCATCAAACGGAAAATCTGCTGGGCGCTGATCACCTGGCTGCGCCCCTGGAGCGAGGCGTTGAGCAGGGCGTGCCCCTCTCGGCCGAGGCGCCGCTCCAACAGCAGGCGCAGCACGTAGAGCCCTTGCGACACGCCCCCGACGGCCGGGAAGGTCAGATCCCGCTCATAGAGTTGCCGGCTCAGCCGGTCGAGCCTGACAAGCAGCTCTTCCGGCGGCAGCGCGCACGCCGATTCGAGCATGTACTCGCCGGCCATCCGTTTTATGTCGGCAAACCACCGAGGGGCCACACGGGCCGCCCGCCGCATCTGCCACTCCATCCAGAGGCCGGCCGGGAGTAACCTCCACAGGGGCAGGCGAGGCGGACGGACCGGCAACGGATGGAGCTGCCCGCCCATCTGGTCGGTGATCGAATCGGGGTCGCCGCCGAGTTGGGCCATGAAAAATTGGAACAGGCTCACGTTGATGTAGGGCCGCCCGCGGATGACCCGGACCGACGACAAACCGGGCGGTATCGTGCATCCGAGCGTCCGGTAGTGGCGCACAATCGCACGATCCATGAATTCCTGAAGAAAGGACAGTCCGAGCGGGCTGGGAAGATCCGGCATGGTTTCTTTGAAATTCGCGCGGGACCAGACGCACATCGGCTCGGTCAGGACAGCCGTGGAGCGTATCGGCGGGATTGCACGGGCCTGCAAGAACCACAACGTGCCGTCGGTTAATGCCCACTCGATGTCCACGGGGTGGCCGAGTTGTTGCTCGATGGATCGGCTTTGTTCTGCCAGCATGAACGCGTCCGTCTCGGAGAGGGCCGGCTGGCGGTCGGCGTCGGCGAGGTGACGCTCCACGATCTGCGGCGCGCCGCCTGTCTGCACCACGATCTGGTCCGGAATGGCCTGCCCGCTCACGAGCGGTTCGGCAAGTCCCTGCACGGCATTGATCACGACAACATCAGACCGACCCGTGACGGGATGCCGCGAATAAGCCACGCCGGCTGCCCTGGGTGCGAGCATCGGTTGAAGGACCACGGCCATTGCAGGCATCTGCGATGACTGCATGCGCTCGTGATAAGCCAGGACGGTCGTGGTCCAGAGCGAAGCCCAGCAGTCGAGGATGGCGACGTCCAGTCCATCGGCCGGCACGCCGAGCACAGTTTTGTAGATACCGGCATAGGTTGCATGGGCGGTATCTTCGTCGGTGGCGGATGAGCGGACGGCCCAGTGTGCAGCGCCCTGATGCGCCAATTCATTCCGGAGCGTGTGCAACATGGAGGGCGCGATGGCGGCCGACAGAATCGCCTGACGACAATCGGACAGCAGGCGATCGCGGTCGAATCCCGTCGTCGCCAGCGCTTGTTGCCAGCGTCGTGCCGCGTCGAAGGTGGCTTCGCGCAGTGCATCGTGATACGCGGCCGTGGTCAAACAGAAACCGGGCGGGACACGAAAGCCTGCGCGGATCAGCCGATGCAATCCGACAGCTTTCCCGCCGGCGAGGACCGGATTCGTACACAATGCCAGGGGCAGAACGTGAGGATGGCTCATGTGACGATTAACACGTAGAGATCGTTCACGTTAGTGCCGGTCGGGCCCGTCACGATATGACCTCCGGCTTGCTTGAAGAACGCGTAGGCGTCGTTACGCCGAAGAAAGCGCGCCGCGTCGAGACCGCTCTCCTTGGCGCGCGCCAGCGAGCCGCCGTCCACGACAGCTCCGGCGGCATCAGTGGGGCCGTCCGTTCCGTCCGTGCCGACCCCCGCAATCCAGACGTTCGGCAAACCGGCAATGTCCATTGCCGCTGCCAGCGCAAATTCCTGTGCCCGCCCTCCCCGTCCCGTGCCGCGTACGGTGACGGTCAGCTCGCCGCCGGCGATGAGACAGGCCGGCGGACGGACCGGTTTGCCGTGCGCTCGGATGCTCTTCGCGAGCCGCGCGAACAGACGGGCGGCCTTCCCGGCCTCTCCGCGCAGAGCGGTCGTGTAGATGTGAGAGTGGAACCCGGCGCATCGCGCTTCGCGCGCGGCCGACTCGGCGGTCGCGCGATTGTTTCCAATGAGCAGATTCTTGACACGCGTGAAGACCGGCGAGCCGGGCTTGGGCGTCTCTGCACGCACGCTCTTCGTTCCTGCGAGAAGGTGGCGACGCACGCAGGCGGGTATCCGCGTCCAGACATGGCGGCGGCGGAGCACCGTCAGAGCGTCTGCATAGGTTGTCCGATCCGGCGCGGTGGGGCCCGATCCAATGGTGCTTGGATCGTCACCGATCACGTCGGAGAGGATGAGCGTCACGACACGTGCTTGAGTCGCGGCGGCTAGGCGGCCGCCTTTGATCGCGGAGAGGTGTTTGCGGACGATGTTGATCTCCCGGATCGTTGCGCCGCTTTTCAGCAAGAGTTGGGTCGTCCGCTGCTTATCTGCGAGCGTGAGTCCGGGCGCGGGCAACGGGAGCAGGCTTGAGGCGCCGCCGGAGAGAAGGACGATCAGCAGATCGTCACGTGTCAGCCCTTTGACCAGCGCCAGCATCCGCGAGGCGGCCCGCTGCCCTGCCCGGTCCGGCACCGGATGGCCTGCAGTGACGACTCTGATTCGCCTGGTCGGCAAGGCGTAGCCCCGTTTGACGGCAATCAGTCCTCCGGTCAGCCGCGCGCCAAGAAGTTGCTCCAACGCTACGGCCATGGAATCGGCCGCCTTGCCGGCGCCTACGACGACGATCTTCCCGGCGCCGCGCAGATTGTAGCGGCGCCCTGCCACCTGAACCCCGGTCTTGGTCCGGGTGACGATACGGCGGACGGCCTGCCGCGGGTCCGCTGCCGCCAGACCTGCCCGCAGCAGGCGGCCCAAGAGCACACGGATTGCTGGCTCCCGCACGCCGATCCGCATCGCGAGACTTACGGAGTTTTATCCTGCTTGAGACACTTAAAGGGACAATCCTGTTTGGGGACTTTGAGCTGGTGGGTGCCCTTCGGCAGGTATTCTTTTTTGATCTCAGGATTGAGGAGTTTCAACTCGAGAAAATAGGACCCGAGTTCCTCGGCGAGCGAGGCCAGATGCTTTTGCGGCTCCTTGATCGTCACGGTCACGGTTTCGGTGTCCAGCGGTGCATACATGTCCTGCTTGGTCAGTCCCAGATATTTTTCCGGCTGGGAGTAAATTTCCTTCGCAGCGATGATGCGCGGCACATATCGCATCGTCTCGCGGACGAGATGGAGCCTCCAATAGTCGTCCACCTTCTGAGCTTTGAGCTGTTTCCTGATCCGTTCTTCTCCGGCATTGTAAGCCGCCATGGCCAGGAACCAGTCGCCGTCAAACAGGTCTTTGAGATAATGCAGATACTTGACCGCGGCCTCGGTCGACATTTCCAGGTTGCGCCGGTCATCCTTCCATTGATCGCTCTTGAGCTTGTAGCGCTTGCCGGTCGCCCCGATGAACTGCCAGGGCCCCGAGGCCTTGGCGCGCGAATAGGCCGCCGAGATGCACTTGCTTTCCACCAGCAGCATGAACTTGAGATCGTCCGGGAGGCCCGCATCCGCCAACTGTTTTTCGGCGGGCGGAAAACAGCGTCCGGTCCGCTTCGCCAGGATGATACTTTCGCCCTCGTCTTCGAGGAACTGATAGAACTCGTATTCGATTCGCTCGCGGACCTGCCACGAATCGACCGGAATGGATTGCCCGCCGAACGTCAGCTTGTCGGGCAGCTTGAAGGAACTCAGGAAGTGGCGCGGGCCTTCGCGTTTGATTTCCGGGAGGATGATGAGCTGATCGTCCGGCTCCTGT
>JBGPNZ010000084.1:0-8562 GCA_041487795.1 Nitrospiraceae bacterium | reverse complement strand
GTCTTGATCTGATGAATGCCCAGGAAGCCGGCCTCGACCATGCCGCCGACGTAGTCGCCGACCGTCAGCGCGCCCGAGAGACAATCGCCCCATTTTTCCGTGTCGTGGATAAGATATTGCGGCACGGTCTGGTCGGCGACGATATCGGAAATGGTGAACCGCCTGCCGGGCTTCAGGATGCGGAACATTTCACGGAAAACTTTTCGCTTGTCAGGGGCCAGGTTGATGACACAGTTGGAAATGATCAGATCCACGCTGCCGTCGTTCACCGGCATGGCGTCCGCGAGGCCCTTGCGGAAGTCGACGTTGGAGGAGGGATGCCCCAGGTTCTTCGCCACGATAGGCGCGTTGCGCCGCGCGATCTCCAGCATCGTGTCGGTCATGTCGATGCCGATCACGCGGCCGGAAGGGCCGACGCGCCGGGAGGCTTCGAAGCAATCAATCCCTCCGCCGGACCCGATATCCAGCACGGTTTCGCCGGCCCGCACGGTGTCGAGGCCGGCCGGCGTGCCGCAGCCGTAGGAGATGTTCAGGACTTCTTCAGGGATGAACGTTTTGAGGTCGTTAAAATTATAGCCGGTCGGGCAGCACATCTGCTCGCCGGTGGCGGCCGCCCTGGCATAGCGCTCGCTCACCTTCTGTGCAATATCATCAATCATGCCGGAATCCTCTCATGCGGTGGTGGTGTCCATATAACGGACACCTCGGCGCCTGTCAACGGGACTGATGCACCACCCTCTTCAGGTGAGGCTGCGCGGCGTCGCGAGCCCAGGCGACGAGCTGCTCCGCGTCCTCGACGATCTCCACAGGCACTTCGTAGTAGGTCTTGAGCGTCTGCTTGGCGTTGGGCCGGAACGGCTTCATGCCGCGCTGGCGGTAGGTCTCGCGGCTCGCCTCATCTGTTTTGAAGTAGAGCCGGCCCTTGTGAATGATCCCGAAGAAGACATCGCCGCGATAGAGCCCGTATCCGCCGAACATGGCGCGGCAAGTGACGCCACGGAGACCGTCGAGCTGATCCAGCACGAAGTCTTTGAAGCTGTCCGTCTTGATCGCCATTGAAGCGCTTACACCGGTTTGCGCGCAGCCACCATCCGCACGGCAATGGGAAAGGCGATTCTGTCGCCTCGCCGGTACTGGGTGGTGGCTTGGATGATACGACGTTTCACGTCTTGCATCTGATCGGGTGTGAGTTTCGCCATGAGATTCTGAATCGGCGCGGCAAGCTCCATCAAGCTCGTGTAATACTCCTCGGCTGATCCGTACGACCACTCCGCGAGAAATTCTTGTTCCGCCACGTCGGTCAATCCGGCCTGCTGCAGCATGCCGGCAAGATCTCCCGGCTTGGCGAGGCGAAAGATGCCGGGGGCAGTGGGGTCCGGCGGCGGCAACTCGACCACTTGCTTGATGGCTTCCATAGACACGCGGATCCAGGGATTCTTGTCCGGCGTGGACCACACAGCGGCTGCCAGCCAGCCGCCGGGTTTCAAGACTCGCGCAATCTCGGTGGCGGATTTGGGAATTTCCGGCAGAAACATGAGACAGAACCGGCTCGTGATGGCGTCGAACGAGCCTGTTTCGAAGGGGAGCGACGTCACGTCGCCCGTTCGAAATGTGACATTAGTGAGTGCAAGCGACGATGCCTTGCGACGCGCCACGTCCAGCATCTGTTCAGCGAGGTCGATCCCCGTCACGCTGCCGCTCGGTCCCACGGTCTGTGCGGCGAGCAGAGCGGGATAGCCCGTGCCGGACCCGAGGTCGAGCACGCGCATGCCCGATCGGAGTCGTGCATCGGCCACCAGCCGATGATTCAGAAACGCCATCTGCTCGTCGAAGAACCGGTCCCACTTCTCCCATCCACCGGCCACACGGTTCCAATCCTGACGCTGGCTTTCGATGATCTGTTCGGGTGCCTGACTGGGCATCGTGGAGTCCTCCGCTAAATGGGGCGAGACGATGTCGGAATTGCGGCGACTTTTGCGATGATGAGTCCGCCAAGCGAGATTGATTTCAACATACGAGCCCTCCTGTTCGTTTATCCGCCGCTCAACGCGCAGATGATGTGGATCTGATCGTCCGGTCGAAGCACGGCAGACAGATCCCGCGCCTGTTCTTCATTGACGAAAATCCTGATGTGCTCTCGAATCGTGTCCTGTTCGGTGATGATGCGAAAGCGAAGGCCGGGATAGCGACGATCCAATGCCGACAAGACCTCGGCCACAGTAACGCCCTCGACTTCCACCGTGTTCGTCTGTCCGGTGTAAGAACGAAGCGGACTAGGGATGTGGACCGTCACGGTCAGAGCTCTGCCGCTTCCACAGAATAAATTTCCGGCAGATGGCTGGCCAGACACGTCCAGCGTACTCCGCCGGTGCGACTCGCCCAGATCTCACCGCTGGTCGTTCCGAAGTAGAGGCCGACTGGCTCGTGCGCGTCCGCCGTCATCGCCTGGCGTTTGACGGTCCACCAGGCCTGCGCCTTCGGAAAGTCTTTGTTCAGTCGTGCCCACGTCTGACCGGCATTGCGCGTCTTGTAGACCGCAGGCTTGCCGCCCGGGCTCACGCGCGGCCACACTCCCGAGCCGTCCATGGGGAGTACCCAGGCGGTATCGGGATCGCGCGGGTGCAGCACCATGGGAAACCCGATATCGCCGATCCGCTTCGGCATGCTCTTCCCGATGCGCACCCACTGGTTCGACGGCCGATCGAGTCGGTAGATGCCGCAGTGATTCTGTTGATACAACCGGTCCGGGTTGCTTGGACAGAGCCGGACGCAATGAGGGTCGTGGACGGCGATATTGGCTGCGTCGAACCCCTCGACCACTTCCATTCCTTGTACGAGGGTCGTCCAGGTTTTGCCGCGGTCGCCCGATTCGTGCACGCCGCCGCCCGACATGCTGAAGTAGAGGTGAGCGGGATCGCGTGGGTCGATGAGGATCGAGTGCAGTTTCGGTCCATCCGGCGTGCCGTCCTGCACGCTGCCCATCCAGGCCCGGTACTGCGGATCGTCGTTGATGCTGGAGAACGGTTCCCACGTGACACCTCCGTCGTCGGAGCGGAAGAGTCCCTGCGGCGAGGTCCCCGCGTACCACGCGTTGGGCTCGCTCGCGTGACCCGGCGTGAGCCAGAACACGTGATCCACCACCCGGCCCTTCTCGCCCTCCGGCGCCTTCGGAAAGGCTGGTGGGGCTTGGGCTTCCTTCCAGGTTTTGCCCAAGTCGGTCGAGCGAAAGACCGTCGGACCCAGGTGCCCCGTGCGTGCGGCCACCAGCATCGTCCGCCGGTCGCGCGGGTCGAGTACTGCATGATGCACGATCTGGCCGAGGAAATGCGGGGGCGACAGTTTCCATGTTCGACGGGCGCGATCGCCGCGCAGGATAAAGGCACCTTTGCGTGTGCCGATCAGCAGCGTGACCGGGCCGATCGCGGGTTGCGGCGGAACCGTGGTTGTCGAGCGTGACATTTCTTTCCTCCTTTTTACTGACTACTTGATCGTTTGCAGCGTCTCGCGCAATTCCTTCAATTCGGCAATGGACAGATCGAGGTGTTGGTCGCGCTGGGGCTGATTGTCTTTAAACTTCCACAGCCGCCAGAAGATCGCGGTCAATTCCTTCTTGTGCGTCACGGCCAAATCGTAGGCAGGCGTCTTGGCCTGTTCCTTCGTGACGCCACAGAAGGAATCCAGCAGGGCGTGCAGCTGGTTGTGATAGTCGTCCATCGCCTGGTCGGCGCCTTTCCCGCCTTTGGCGGCCGTGGCGCTCGTTTCCATCATGGTCGTCAAGTTGACCATCGTGTCCACGCCGGACGCGCCTTTCGCTTTCATCGCGTAGTCGTCCGCGCGGGGATAGAACAGATAGCTGCAGCCGCTGAACCCGATCAGCAGCATCGAAAGGGTGAGAAAACCGATCACGCGGTGCATACGAACCTCCTTATTATCGTGAATGCCGATTCGCCAGATATTTCTTCCGATCAATTCCGTGGAATGTGCTGCGGCATGGCGCACGGTTGTGTGCCGATGGTTTCCGGCAATGACCCGATCCAGCACCGCGCCGCAATTCACGCAACGCCAGCCGGTGAACTCGGCCTGTTCGGTATAGTCGTGCAGGTCGTCATACTGTTCCGCCAGCATCAAGCCGCCGCAGCGATGGCACGTCATGTTGACTCCTTCGATCTGGAACGTTCAGTTTAAAATCGGTTTAAAAATATATGTTCAGTCCAGTAGCGACAGCCCTGTTCGCGCGGTATCTCGAAGCGCATCAGCCGGCGTGCCGGCCTTCAGCATGACGATCACGCCTTGCATCATCGTCGTCAGAAACCGGGCCAGCGACCGCGGGTCTTTGCCCTCCCGCAGTTCGCCCTGTTCCTTGGCGCGCGTCAGCGCCTTGAAAAACGCCTCTTCGAGATCGCCCATTGCCTGTGCCACCCGATTGCCGATCTCCTTCTCGTGTGATGCCAGCTCCATCACCGTGTTGACGATCAAACAGCCTTTTCTCGTGGGGTATGCAATGCCGAACTCCAGCATCGTGCGAATGAAGGTGCGAATCGTCTCCAGCGCTGGGCCGGGCTGGTTGAGCATGGAGAGCCGGCTGACCACCATCCCGTGGCAGTAACGGTCCATGCAAGCCAGAAACAGCTCATGCTTCCCTCCAAATGTGTCATAGAGGCTGCCTCGATTGATTCCCATGGATGTCGTAAGATCCTCAATCGAGGTCGCTTCATAACCACGACGCCAGAATACCTCTGTCGCTTTATCGAGGGCTTCTTCAGGATTGAATTCTTTCGGTCTGGCCATTTCGTTTTCCTGACGGCGGGATGGATAACATATTATGGAACGATCGGTCAAGAACTAAAATATGGTGGCCATGTCGAAGGGTAAGTCAGTATACTTGGGGCAACGCATGACCTTGAAAGCCTATAATGGCGTGCCTCTTCCGCCGTGGATGTATGGCACGGCGTGGAAAAAAGAGGCCACGGCCCAACTTGTCCAACAAGCCGTGGCGGCAGGCTTTACCGCCATCGATACGGCCAATCAGCTCATCCACTATCAGGAAGCGCTGGTGGGTGACGCGCTGCAGGCTCTCGCGAAGCAGGGGATCACGCGAGAGTCGCTGTTTCTCCAAACCAAGTTTACGCCGGTCAACGGCCAGGACCATCGTACCCCGTACGATGTGAAGGCCGATCTCACCGCGCAGGTCAAACAGTCCTTCGACAGTTCGTTGAGCCATCTCCACACCGACTACCTGGACTCCTATGTCCTGCACGGACCCTATGCACGGTATGGCCTGGGAGCGGCGGATTGGGAGGTGTGGGCGGCCATCGAAGGACTCTATCAATCCGGGAAAACAAAAATGATCGGCATCAGCAATGTCACAGCCGAACAATTGGCCCTGTTGTGCGAACGGGCGACGCACAAACCCATGGTGGTGCAGAACCGCTGTTATGCCGCGTTGGGATGGGATAAGGAGATCAGGGAGATTTGTCGGGCCCAGGGCATCATCTATCAGGGGTTTTCGCTCTTGACGGCCAATCGGGGGGTGTTGGTTGAGCCGGACGTGCGGGCCATGGCCTCACGGTTCGGGACCGGCGTGGCGCAGGTCATCTTCCGGTTCGCCATGCAGATCGGAATGCTCCCGTTGACCGGCACCACGAATCCGCAGCATATGAAAGAAGACCTTCAATCCGACCAGTTCACACTGACAGTCGAAGATATCCAGCGAATCGAAACGATCGGGCTGTAACCCTTCCTCATATTCTTGCGTCCTTTTGAGGAATCCTCCGTCTATAGGAGTGAGAGGGGAAATTGGTCCCCATCACTCTTACAAGGAGGAACTCCCATGAGACCCCATCTTTCAATCGACGTGCGTCATGTGCCTACCTCGGTGGCATTTTATGAGAAAGTCTTCGGCGTAGCGCCTCAGAAGCAGACGGAGGACTACGCCAAGTTCGATCTGACGGCGCCGGCCTTGAACTTCTCGCTGGTGTCCACCACCGGCAAGGTCAGCATGGTGAATCATCTGGGCATCGAGGTCGAGTCCGGCGATCAAATTGCTGCGTGGAAGCAGCGATTGCAGAAGCAGGGCATTCTGGAAAAAGTCGAGGACGACATCGCGTGCTGCTTTGCGCGGCAGGACAAGCTGTGGTTCACCGATCCGGACGGCAACGCCTGGGAAGTCTTTACGGTGCACGAGCAGTTGCCGGTTTCAGGGCCGCTCAAGGGAACCGGCTGTTGCGTTCCAAAGCACAGCGACACCGCTCAGCCGGCGACTTGCGCGGCCTCGTGATGCGGTGTAGCGTGTGCACAGAGTGAACGGCGAGGAGGCTATGGCTCAGGACACGCAGGCGATATGGCAACAAGTTCACGATGGCCTTCGGGTTTTTGTCGCGAAACGTGTCGCCAACGAGGCAGAAGCCGAAGACATCCTGCAGGAGGTCTTCCTGCGGATGCATCGAAAGCTCGACAGCCTCAAGGACCCTCGTCGGGTGGTGTCGTGGCTGTTCCAGATCACGCGCAATGCGATCACGGATTACTATCGGGCGCCGGCGAGGTATCGTGAAGTACCCGCCGGCCTCTCGGCCGATCTGGATGCCGACCACCAAGTGTCAACTTCTTCCGCCGTCGAAGCAGCGGAGGACTCAGGCCAGCTTCGTACGGAGCTGGCCGGTTGTCTGCGGCCGATGATCGACCGGTTGTCGGCTGACTATCGGCAGGCGGTCACGCTCGTCGAACTGGACGGTTTGACGCAGCAGGCGGCCGCCAAACGGCTGGGTCTCTCGTTGTCCGGGATGAAATCCCGCGTACAGCGGGGCCGCCGGCAACTAAAGGATATGCTCGAAGCCTGCTGCGAGATTCAACTCGACGGCCGCCGCGGCGTCGCCGACTATGCTCTGCGCGATCCGCAATCCGATCCCTGCGGGTGTTCACCCAGTCAAAAGAGGCGGTCACAGGCTCGATAGCGAACGTCCTCGCTGCAGCAGTCCCTGCCTTGACAGGCTTTTGCCAGCGGCCTAGCCTAGCGTTATGAACAGAGCCGAGCGTAAAAAACAAGAGAAGCGCCAAGGACCACAGGCGTTGGGCCATCTCCAGCAGACGTTTGCGCAGGCCGTGGCTCATCATCAGGCCGGCCGCTTACAGCAGGCAGCGGACCTGTACCAGCAGATCCTCACCGAACAGCCTCGTCACGCCGATTCCCTGCACCTGCTGGGCTTGGTTGCCTACAAGACCGGTCGTCTGGAGGAAGCCGCCCGCCTGATCGCCGACGCGATTCAACAGGACTCCGCCAAAGCGCCCTATTGCTTCAACCTGGGCGTCGTGCTTCAGAAGCAGGGGAAGCTCGATGAGGCGGCGGACACCTACCGGCGGGCGGTGAAGCTGAATCCCTCGCACGTCGAGGCCCAGAGCAATCTCGGGAATGTGTTGCTGGAGCAGGGGAAACTCGATCAGGCCGTGGCGGCCTACCAGCAGGCGCTGCGTCTCAATCCCAACTCCGCCGAGGCACACAACAATCTCGGCGTGGCGCTGAAGGAACAGGGGAAGTTTGCGCAGGCCGTCGCGTCGTATGAACAGGCGTTGAAGCTCAATCCTCATCATGTCGAGGCGCAGAACAATCTCGGCGTCGCGCTGAGAGATCAGGGCCGGTTGGATGAGGCGGTGGTGGCGTTCACGCAGACGCTTGCCATGAGGCCGGGCCACGTCAAGGCCCACTACGATCGGGCTTTTGCCTATCTATGGCAGGGGAAGCGGGATCGTGCCGTCGAAGATCTGCGGACCTCGGCGGAGACCAAACAGAACCACGGCTGGCCGGTACAGGACACGACGGTGTCAAAGGCGCGGATGAAACATGACGCCGAGCAGGTCCAGTATTTACTGGATCGCGGCATCCTGAATCGCCAGCATGACGGCTACCGGGACGCTCTGAAGCAGCTCCACCAGCGGGCGTCGCAGCAGAAAGATGCCTCCTGGCGTATGCCCGTCAGCCAGGGCGAGATCACCGCCATCGCGTCGTCCTATAACCGCTTGCTGCACGTCGCCGATTGCCCGCCCGTGAAGAGCGGCGCGGTGAATCCCGCGCTCGACGTGCGCGAGATCGAAACCAGGTACAACGCGAAGCGGCCGGAGATCATGCATGTGGACGGGTTACTGACGGCGGACGCGCTGCAGTCCATCCGCCGGTTCTGCCTGGACTCCACCATTTGGAAGCGGGATTATCCGAACGGCTACCTTGGCGCGTTTCTCGGCGATGGATTCGCCTGTCCGCTCCTGTTGCAAATCGCCGAAGAGCTGCGGCTGAAGTTTCCCGGCATTTTCAAGCAGCATAAGCTCACGCAAGCCTGGGCGTTCAAGTACGACAGTGCCTTAACGGGCCTCAACATGCATGCCGACGCGGCAGCCGTGAACGTGAATTTCTGGATCACCCCGGATGAGGCGAATCTCGATCCTGACCGGGGCGGGTTGGTCGTGTGGGATCGAGAGGCCCCGCGGGACTGGAGTTTTAAGGAATACAACAATGCCAAGAATGAGCCAAAAGTATTGGCATGGCTCAAGCAACAGGGGGCACAGGCGGTGACG
>JBGPNZ010000083.1:0-8670 GCA_041487795.1 Nitrospiraceae bacterium | reverse complement strand
GTGCCCGGCGACATCGTGATCATCGAGCTGGACGGCGTGCACGAGTATCTCGTGCAAAAAGACGGGTTTCTCGCGGGGTCGGAGCAGGTCAGGATCGAAAGCAAAATGCAGAGTCTCGCGCGCGGCCTGCTCGGCGGCGAGGGGTTCTTCATTTTGAAAATCAGCGGCGAGGGACAGTTGATCCTGAACAGCTTCGGGGCGATTCACAAGGTGGAGTTGAAGCCGGACGAAGAATACATCGTGGATAACAGCCATCTGGTGGCCTGGACGGCCACGACGTCCTACAAGATCGAAAAGGCGGCGAGCGGGTGGATTTCCAGTTTCACGTCGGGCGAGGGCTTCGTCTGCCGGTTCCGAGGCCCCGGCCTGGTCTATCTCCAGAGCCGCAATCCGCAGGGCTTCGGCAGCTGGATCCGTCAGTTTATTCCTGCTTCTTCCGAATAGCCTTCGCGCGATGGCATTTCAGTCCAACGCTCTGTGTTTCGGTTCTGATCTGCCGGGACAGGGGATTCCGTCCCATGTCGAAACGACACCGGAAGGTCTTGCCCTCACATTTTCTGATCAACACGGTCAGCCTCCCATGCCGTCCGTGCCGTTCGATCAGCTCTCGCTGGAAGCGGGCGGCTTCGATCACGATCAGCTTGTCGTGAAGTGGACGCAGGGCGGCGCCGGCCGCACGCTCTATATTAAAGATGCAGCCGTGATCGCGGCGTTCCGCCACGCGGCTCCGCCGGAACTGCTGGCCCATTTTGATCGGGCCGCGACGTCCGTTCGACAGGTGCGCACCACCCGGCGCACCGTCCTGCTGGCGGCCGTCGGATTGCTGGTTGCGCTGGGTGCGGGGGCGTGGCTCGGATCGGACCCGCTGGCAACCTGGGCCGTCAGCTTGATTCCACCGGAGTGGGAGAAACAGATCGGCGAATCGGCCATGAAAGATGTCCTCGCGCAACAGGAGGTCGTGCGGGAGGGCCCGGTGGTCGATGCCGTCAAGGAGATGACGACGCGGCTGACCGAACAGATCGCGAACAACCCCTATCAGTTTACCGTCACCATCGTGAAAAGCCCTGTCGTGAACGCCTTTGCGCTGCCGGGGGGCTCCGTCGTCGTCTTCACGGGATTGATCAAGGAAGCGAAAAGCCCGGAGGAAGTCGCAGGGGTGCTGGGACATGAGATCAACCATGTGCTCCAGCGGCACGGGATGGAGCGGATCGTGAAAACGCTCGGGATCATGGCGGTCGCGGCCATCGTGCTGGGCGATCAGCAGGGCTTGATCGGGCTCGCCAAGCAATTGGGCGTCGAGATCATCACGCTTAAATACAATCGGGACCAGGAAACGGAAGCGGACCTCACCGGCCTTCGACTTCTGCACAAGGCCAAAGTGGATCCTGCCGGCATGATCGCGTTTTTCGAGCGATTGGCTCAATTGGAGAAAGAGATGCAACGCGTCGAACTGCTCTCGACCCACCCTATGAGCGCCAGGCGGGCCGAACAACTCAAAGCCGAGCTGAAAGCCCTGTCGAAATTCCTGCCGGAGCCGTTTGCAATCGATTGGGAAGCAGTTCAGGCCTCACTGAAACCCGCCACGCCGCCCGCCAAATCATAAGAAGTCCGGACGCCCGCCGCGACCCTTGACAAAAATGTTCGATCGGCCTAGAAAAATAAGCCTCGACCGAGAGGGATGCGTAGTCCCTTGTAAGCGCCATCCCTGATGTCCGCACGGTGCCGAGACGATGATCCTGGCGATGTTCCTGGCGGACCAATCGTGCGGAGAGCACCATGACAATCAGACGACTCGCCGGCGTGCTGGTCGTGCTGTCGGCGGGTCTCTCGCTGCCGGCCTGCCTGCACCTTCCAGCAATGGTTCCCAACCCCTCCAGTACCATCAAGGAAGTTGCCGTCCTGCCCGTGGTGAATAATACAAATGACGTGGATGCGCCGGCGGCGGTCAGGGAATGGCTGGCCAGCGAGATCGAGGGGCACTTTTACGACGTGCAGTCCGTGAAGAAGACGGATCGGCTTCTCAAAGAGCAGGCCAGTCTCACGCTGGGGTCCCAGCTCAATCTGATCGAACCCAAAAAACTGTGCGAGCTCCTGAAAGTCTCGGGGCTGCTCTACGGTTCGCTGGAAGAGTTTACGCACAAAGTGACCGGCGTCTATAACGTCGGCCGCGTGCGCGTGCGGGCCAAGCTGGTGGAGTGCCAGACCGGCCAGACGGTCTGGAAGAACGGCATCGGGGTGAAACGCATCCTCTATGCCGGGACGATCGGCGCGCTGGCTTCCATCGGATCCATGGCTTCGGACAAGGGGGCAGGCGACGAGCTTCCGCCGTTGCTGGGGGACCCCATCGCCGCGCCGTGGGTGGAATTGAAGGCGGAGGACGCGGGTGGGCTCGTGCAGGGCATCGTGCGGGGCGTGGGGGAAAAGCTCGTCTCCAAAGCCACCGGAGGAGAATTGGAAGGCGAAGTCATCAACGCGGTGCGCATCATGTACAACGGCTACATGATCAAAGGCTTCAGCACGGAGCCGTACGGCATCATGATTCCGTCGGGACCGGGAGCCTAACGGCAAACAAGCGGGAACAGGGCGTGGGCAGACCGCTCACGCGCATGCAGAGCCTCAGCGCTTAACCAAGGAGGGAACGATGTCAGCCAGAATGCACATGGCGCTCATCATGGCCGCTTGTTGTCTCAGCACAGGCTGCGCCACGGTCACCATGGAGAACATCTCCCCGATCAAAACGATCCCGGCGGTGGAACCGTTTCAGGTCATTCAAGGCACGATTCTGGTCAAGCCGAGCAAGCCGGGCGACCTGGTTCAGAACGACGTGGCCAAGGCGCTGAGAAAAGAAGACGTGTTCACGAACGCAACCACGGCGCTTGCGGCTGGAGAAAAGCCTCTTGTGGAATTGACGGTGACCCACGAGGACGACTCCAACATGCATTTCGGGGTCGAGATGCTGAAGGCCGTCTTGATCGGCATTACGCTCTACGCCCTCAACCCGGTGTTCGCCGACAATCACGATTACACCGTGACCGTGAACGCCACACTGACGAAGGAAGGGAAGGAACTGGCAAAATACTCGGTCACCGGAAGCTACCACTCTGAAATTCCTGAAAGCCGAACCCTTGAAGCCAAGGTGGAGCACGTGAAAAAGAACGTAAAGCTCAGCTGGGAACATGCGCTGGGGTTGCTGGTTGCGTCGATCAAGCAGGATCGGGCCAAAATCGTCGGCCAATAGGAGGGAACGCAATGATAAAGCCCCTGGGGACGGTTCTGGCCTTGCTGGTCATGTTGCAAGTCGGCTGCGCGATGGTCGGGCAGAACATTGATGAAGCGCAAACGAAGGCGATCGAGAAGAACAAGACCACGAAAGCCCAGATCGAACAATGGTTCGGTCCTCCGACGCAAAAATCCATTCCAACGGACAAGCCCGGCATGCCGGCCGGCCTCAAGCTGGAACAGTACACCTATGTCTATTCTTCATCGCTGGCCGGCCTGGTGAACACGGTCAAAACCCTCGTCGTGATTTTCGACGACAAGGGCGTCGTCTACGCCCATGCCTATGCGGAGAAGTAGCATGACGGCGCCGGCCCGACCCCTGTGATCGCGTGAAGGAGGAGACGATGATGCGGAAGACGCTTCCCCACTTCGCATTCTGGATCCTGTGCATCCTTACGCTCTCCGGCTGTGTGACGGCGATTCCCGAGCGGACGGTAGATAAGGCGAACTCGATTAAAACCGTCGCGGTGCTGCCACTCATCAACAATACGAACAATGTGGACGGACCGGCGAAGATGCAGGTCGGGTTTACCGCCGGGATGTACGAACGGTACTACGACATACTGGAACCGGATGAGGTCAACCAAAAACTCAAAGATCAAATGGGTGTGACGCTGGGGGCCCAGCTCGACATGGCGAAGCCGGACCTGTTGTGCAAGACCCTGGGGGTGGATGGTCTCCTCTATGGGTCTCTTGACGAATACATCGGGAAACCGATGGGAGTCTACACCATCAAGCGTGTACGGGCTCGCACCAAACTGGTGGACTGTAAAACGGGCAGTACGGTCTGGAAGGGAGGCGCCGGCGGTAAATCGCAGGAATCTACGGGTGGCAATATCGGAGCCATGGTTGGCGCGATCGGTTCGATCGGCTCTGCAATCTCGGACGTGACGGAAAGTGAGTTGCCGCCATTGCTGGGCGAGAAGATCGAAGCGCCCTGGTTTAATGTGCCGCCTCCGCCGCAGCAGGGGTCGGGGAGCCTCATCGCCGACATTGTCGTCAGCGTCGTCAAAGCCGTGGCTCAACATGCGGCGGGAGTGAGCCTGTCGCGGGAAGAATATGCGACGGTCACCACGGCGCTCGACGGCTATTTTCATGAACCGTCGATCACCGGCAAAAACGAAAAAGGCCTGCCGTCAGGGCCGGCAGAGGAGGACTGACATGAAACGGTTGGCGCTTCACGATCGGTTCATGACCGTCGAGGGCAATCGGATGCGGGTATCTCATCATGCTCTGGTGAGCGCGCTCGTCCTGTCATTGTTGTCCGGCTGCGCCTCGTTCGGCGACGTCTCTCAACTCAAGCTCACTCCATGGCCTCCGCAGCCGGGCGCAAAGAAGAGCATTAATCTGGTGTATGGCGGCGGCGTATTCAATGAGCGGCCTGAAAAACGGCGCCGCCATTATGTCCTGCCAGGCTCCATGTGCCAGACGACGGATGAGATCGGGACGGTGATCTGCAGAAAACAGCAGGGAGTGCCGCCGGCGACCGTCAAGGTCTTTCAAGAGTCCGGGCTCTTTTCAGAGGTCAAGACCGACGGCAGTCCAACGGATCTGCAGGTCGTCGTCAAAACTCTGGTACGGAACGTTCCGAATCAAGGCGGGCAGGTGCTGGTCGGGGCCAGCCTGTTTCTCCTCCCGGGCAAAATGGTGGACCATGACCTTCTGGTTCGGGCCATGTTCAAGGACAAGGATGGGAAAGTGCTCGGAAAGTTTGAGGGCAAGGCGACGGGTTCGTTGTGGGGAGGGGTGTTCTCGGTGTTCGGCATATTTTTTAGAGACCGGTCCTTTGAAGATACGGAGAATGACGCGTACCGGTCAATCCTCATCGAAGCGCGCCAGAAGGGTATCATCTAATATTGTGAAGAAGCAGTACACGTTGACGTGGATGGTGACGACGCGGCGGCCGATTCTAGGCGTGCTGGACCCTGCCGACTGGGCGGAAACCACTTTGGCGTACGAAGTGAAGAAACAGTAGCCCGCCTCCCTATGCATAAGCGTCACTGCAAGCGCTACGAAGCAGCGATCTTTAACCACAATAAGACGGCGCGATCGATTTGTCCGGGTCTTCGATTATCTAAAACCATAAGGTAGAACGTACGCGCGAAAGGAATTTAACAGCGAGCCGACTCCCCAGCTTGTCGGTCATCCTGAGCTTCTGCAACACGTAATACGTCCTCTCCTTAAAATCCATTCAAGTTAAGCCCGTCGTCGCAGCTTGACAGCGATAGGTAGCACTTCTATGATCGCGACCGGTGCGCGCTTCGCTGCGAAACGTGCAGTACTTCAACCAATAAAAGGAGGCTCACATGGCTCGATCACTTGCAGTTGTAGGGATCATAAGTTTTGGCCTTGCCTTGACCGGCTGCTCTGGAGCGATGGTGGGCTTCCAGCCCAGTTTGTTCACCGCAGGCCCGGGGATGATTTTCACGGATGTTCAGGGCGGCAGTTTGGTGGTGGAGAACGTAGCGCCGAGCAAGACCGGCACCGCCTGCAGTACTCAAATTCTGGGTATCATTGCCACGGGGGATACGCGCGTAGAAACAGCCATGAACAATGGCGGGGTCCGAAAGCTTTCCTTCGTGAGTCAATCGATCAAGAGTTACGTGTTCGGGGTCTACTCGGAAGTCTGCACGATCGCCAGAGGTAATTAGACGGATTGTGTAAGGTTGTGGCGGAGGCGATTGTTTCGACGATCGTCCCTACCCCATGCGAAAACCTGCCGCTTCGGCACGGCGGTGGTCGGCCTGGTGCTGGCATTCTTATCGGCCACCACCGCCCCTGCGGGGGCGACGGAGACAGATGACGTCTATGTCAGCCTGTACATCCTGGGCAGTTTCCCGCAGGACCGACACCCAATTTTCCAAGGGCAGGAGCTTCTCGGCAGCCGTCCCAGCAACAGCCTGGGCGCCGGCCTGAAAGTCGGTATCTTCCCCGTTGCTGCCAAGCGAAGCCTCGGTATCGAAATCGAATCCTATGGCCACGGGGGACACATCTCGTTTCCTGTTACCAGCGGAATCGGGGCAGGCCAGGTCGGCCGGACGGATCTGGCTGTCATTAACTCCATGTTCAATGTGGTGCTTCGTCATCCAGGAGATGTTTTCCAGCCGTACGTCGGTGTTGGCATTGGTCTCTCGCAGGGACTCTTGACCAATCCGGACATTCCAGGACGGGCCGATCAGGACTTTGAAGCCGCCAGGACACTCGGGCATCAGTTCATCGCCGGGGTTCAAGCCTCTCTCTCCACGCGCACCTTTGTCTTCAGCGAGTACAAGTATTTTTCAGCCAATTACCACTGGTCCGGGCTCTCGTTGGATTTTCGTGCGCATTATGCGCTGGCGGGCGTCGGGATACGGTTCTGACACCATGGATGGCACAGAGCCTTTTCTTCCACACTCAAGATAGTGACTAAGAAACTTCGGCCGTACAGATCGGTTAAATCGAATGGCACGTATTTTTTGCTATCGTGTGAGCCTGATGCCCGTGCTATACTTAGCCCGTTCGTATCCCATAGGGGCAATAACAAGGAGGGTAACCCATGAAAAAGCTTCTAGTTCTTTTTATGGCGCTCGCTGTTGCGGCGTTGCCGGCTACACCAGTGTTTGCGAATGACGCCTATGGGAGCGGTCCAGGGTGCGGTCTCGGAGGCGACCTCTTCAAGGGCAATAAGGCCATCCTGCACCAGATCCTGGCCTCCACGACCAACGGCACGATGAGCCTTCAAGCCTTTGGGATTACCACCGGCACGATCGGCTGCACGAACAATGGCAAGTTCGCGCAAAGCGAGCAGGAGACCATGTTCGCCAATTTGAATTTCGACAATCTTTCGCAGGAAATGGCGCAGGGTGGCGGGGAGCATCTGGCATCCCTGGCAACCTTGTTGGGCGTGCCGGCCGAGCAACAGCCGGCGTTCTTTGCCATGACTCAGGAAAAGTATACGACGTTGATTCAGTCCGGCGAGACGACGCCGGCCGCGATGCTCAAGGCGCTGCATGAGACCATGGCGGCTCATCCGGTCCTCGCCAAGGTTTCGCTCGCTCGTTAATGTTTCTCGGGGGCTCCCGGTTTCAACGCCGGAGCCCCCGTTTCTTTTCCCTTGCGGTTCGGCGGTCTCAATCTATTCCCGCTTTCGTTGTTCTCTTGCTCGTCACCACACTTGCCTCGAATGTCGACGCCGGTGAAATCGGCGATCAGGCCTATCGCGCCGAATTGATTCGTCGGGCGACTGGCGCCGGACTGGCCAATACCCGAGAGTGGCATCTGCTGCTCCACTATCGAAGAGACTTTCTTGGCGGGCACACCAGCGAACAGGATGAGCCCGGATTTTTCCTGTCTCCCGACGGCAAGACCGACCCACAGGCTGAGATCGAAGCCACGCTCACCAAGTTTTTTTCTGACGAATTGATCGGACAGGCCAAGCAGCCGGTCCAGTGCGCATTTATCGCTCGCTACTACTGGCTCAAGGAAAAATTGTCGTTCGACGACCGACGTCTGCCCCCGCAGCCTTGCGAACGGTTCCAGAATTGGATGGAGGTGCTGAATCCGCAGTCTATCACGCTGATCTTTCCCTCGGCTTTCATGAACAATGCGGCCTCCATGTTCGGCCACACCCTTCTCCGTGTGGACCAGAAGGGCCAAACATCGCAGACCAGGATTCTGGCTTATACGATCAATTTTATGGCGACGGTACCGGACGATGAAGGGATCATGTTTGCATTCAGAGGTATCGGAGGAGGATACAAAGGGTCTTTTTCGGGAATGCCATATTATCTGAAGGTTAAAGAATACCGGGATATCGAGAACCGGGACATCTGGGAATACCGGTTAAACCTGACCGATGCGCAGGTGCGCCGGATGCTCATGCACGTGTGGGAGATGGGCAATGCCTCGTTCGATTATTTCTTTTTCAGGGAAAACTGTTCCTATCAGCTATTGCCGTTATTGGAAGTGGCGAATTCGGACTGGCATTTCACGGATCAGTTCACAGGGTGGACGCTTCCGGGCGACACGGTCAGGCTGTTCATGGCACAGCCAGGCCTCGTCGGCGCCGCGGTCTACCGCCCGGCACGCACGACGCAGATCCGGCGGCGTTACGAACGCCTCTCCAGTGACGAGCGTGGCGTGCTCAGAAGGGTTCTTCGGGAGCCGGCACTGGTTCGCGACCCGGCGTTTCAGCAGCTTCCGATCGAGCGGCGGGCCTTGCTGCTCGATATCGCCTCGGATTATCTGCGATATCAAAGCGTGACGGATCAGAAGCGGGAGGAGACATACAAGAGCCGGGACCGGGAAGTGCTTATTGCCAGGAGCGAATTGAAAGTCAAATCCGACGATACGCCAATCGAGCCGTTTGTCACAAAGCCGGATTTGGGACATCGGACGTCGCGGATCGGCATG
>JBGPNZ010000082.1:0-8781 GCA_041487795.1 Nitrospiraceae bacterium | reverse complement strand
GTTCCTCAGTTGTTCGGCTGGATGCTGTCCGTCTACCCCTTCAAGGACACGCCGGAAGAGATTTGGGCGCATTGACCCGCCCGTCTTAGCATTCGCGGACGCTCAAAAAGGCTTTCCGACAAGGCCGCAGGGAGCCCGGCGACCGAGACGTACGCTTTTCGGTACGTCGCAGGGAGACGGGAGCCCGAGAACGAAGTCGGAAGATTTTTTCAGCGTCCACCAGTCAGACCGACACACCCCACACCGTCTTTGCCAGCAGGCCGATCGCGTAGGTCACGCCGACGGCGATCGTGATGATCACGAGGTTGAGCGCGATTCGTTTCGTGACGTCCATGCCGGACAGGAAGGCGAGCAGGGTGGAGACCAGGATGGTCATGACGCCGGCGGTGAGCAGCGACACGACCGCCGTCTTCGCGCCGAGCAGGACCGGCAGCACCGGCACCAGCGCCCCCAGGAAGTAGCTGCAGCCCACCACCATGGCTGATCCGAAGGGTTGGTCTTCCATTTGCGAATCTGTCTTTTCCCCCAAAAACTGTTTCCTCAGAAACTCCGTCGTTTTGACTTCCTTCTCGGAGTTCAGCGCGGCGTAGGCGCCGGCGGCCATGGAGATCGAGCCGGCCACGGCGGTGGTCGAGGCGGCGATCAGCACCGTCATCGCGTCGCCGAACGCAGCGAAGAAGCCGCTCACGGCGCCCAGAATCTCCACCAGCCCGTCGTTCAATCCCAGGAAGATGTTCCGGATCCGCTCCGGGTTGATTTTCCGTTCCGTCAATTGCGAAACCAGCACGTCTTCGTGCTTGAACTCGTCCATCAGGATGCCCTTGAGGGCGTTTCCCAGAGGTTGGTCCTTGTAGATGGCCCAGAACGAGAGATATTTCCGCACGCCGTGGACTTCGATCGCTTCGAGGACGAGGTGAATGCCCGTGGTGCCGAAGAGCCGGCAGGCCAGGATCATGAACTGCAGCTTCAGCCGGCGGCCGATGTCGAGGGCGGTGAGATGGGAGTCGAAAAACTTCTGCCAAAAGGCCAGGTGCTGAGTCTCGACGGTGACCAGCTCGTCGAGCACCCGTTGCGATTCCGTGTCCGTCGAAATCCGCTGCAGCGCCTTGTAGAGCGACAGATCGAACAGCTCGTCCAGAATCAGCATCCGCGCGAGCGCGGGATCATGGGAGGTGGCGATGGCCATCAACAGGCCTCACTCTGTGGAAACGTCACTCGGGAGAGAACAGCGAGCCGAGAATATGGTAGCCCCCATCTACATAGATCACTTCCCCGGTGATGCCGCGGCTCAAGGAACTGAGCAGAAAGAGGGCGGTGTCGCCGCACTCCGACTGCTCCGTCGCATGGCGCAGCGGGGCAAATTCTCGGTGATGGTCCACCATCTTGCTGATCCCGGCCACGCCGCGCGCGGCCAGGGTACGGATCGGGCCGGCGGAAATCGCGTTCACGCGGATGTTCTTGGGGCCGAGATCGTGCGCCAGATAGCGGACGATCGATTCGAGCGCCGCTTTGGCCACGCCCATCACGTTGTAGTGCGGCACCACGCGCTCGCTGCCCAGATAGGTGAGCGTGACGACGGAGCCGCCCTCGGTCATGAGCGGGGCGGCCGCCCGCGTGACGGCGATCAGCGAATAGGCACTGACGTCGAGCGCGGTCGCGAAGCCCTTCCGCGTCGTGTTGACGAACTGGCCGGTGAGCTCCTCGCGAGGCGCGAAGGCGACCGAATGGACGAGAAAATCGAGCCGGCCGAATTCTTTCTCCACCTGCTTCAGGAGCGCCTCGATCTGGGCGTCGTCGCCCACGTCGCACGGAAAGGTCTTGGCTCCCGACACCGTTTTGGCAAGCTCCTCGACGTTCTCCTTGAGTCGCTCGTTTTGATAATTGAAAAAGAGCTGCGCCCCTTCGCGGGCCGTAGCTTCCGCGATCGCCCAGGCGATGCTGTGCTTGTTGGCGACCCCGACGATCAGTCCCTTCTTGCCGTCCATCAGCATGATGCGCGCGTCTCCTTGGTTAAGGGGTTCTCCGATCGGGCGTCAAGATACCACGATTCATGGCCCAAGTGAACCGGCTTGCTGCGCCGGCCATTGCGGGGATTCCAGCAGGAACGTAGAATGGCCCAGTTTGTGGCCCCCAAGTTGGGGCCCCCAAGTCGGGGGCCATTGTTACGAGGTACGGTATGCGGATGCGGATCGTGATGACACTGAGCGTGGCGATGCTCGCCGGCATGCTGGCCGGGTGCGAGTCGCTCCAGCAGGATGCACTCTATTATGAGACCTATGAGGTCAAGCACCTGACGGTGATTCTTCTGGACGACAAGGCCCTGCAACGGCGCTGGCAGTATGTTTCAGGCAGGCCGGCGAGCAAGACCATCAAGTTCACGGTCGCCGGCAGCCAGATGAGCATGGCGGATACGGTGAAGGGCTTCTTCGATTACAAAACGAATACGATCTACTGCACCAAAACGAATTTCGACATCTGCGGGCACGAACTGTTCCACGCCATCATGGGCCGCTTCCACGAGGAGCGGTGACGGTCAGCCGAGGAACAAGTAGGCGCCTGCACCCGCAACCAGGAGCACGGCGATCCCGAGCATCGCCTTCTCGTGCCCGCACATCCCTGCCTGAGCCTTGCAGACCTGCAGAGAACACATCAGCGACATGATTTCCTCCTTGCTATGGAGCCACTCGATGCGACTCGTCGTGTTGTCGCGCGGAACGTTCTTATCGAGGTTTTTGGGACGCGATCGCCGCGTCCAAGAGCGCGAACAGCGAAGCCAGCGTCAGGAGCGCGCCACCCGTAAACCATCCGAACGGCCAGAGCTTCCACGTATGGTCCGTCAGGCCGGCAACAAGGCCAATGACTCCGCAGGCAAAACCCAGCACCGCGCCGATCCGGCCGAACAGCGTCCGCTTGCATCCGACAGGCATAGGGCACCTCCTTTGGCTGGAAACCCGGACAGAGAACTTCACGAAACTGAAAATGAAAGCGGAGAAAATGGAGGATAAAGCCGGAAAGCGGGGCTACTGTGTCAGATGGACATGATTCTGTCAATCCATTGAGCCGGCATGGGGCGTGTGGGGGGATCGTGCCGGGCAGCGGAAGCCATCGGCCGGTCTGAGCCTGCGACGGGAGGAAGCGGAAATGGTGCCTGGCATCTTCCCCCCCCCGATATAAGATGATAAGCTACGATCGTACTGGTTCACCACAATCCAAGGAGGACCCCATGTTCATCGAGCAGTTCAAGAAACTCTCGCTCATCTGCGCGCTCGCGGTGGTCGCTGTGCTGTTCGGGTCGTTTGTCGCAGGCGACGCGCATGCGGCTGACGGTCAGGGCAAAGAGAAGGTCAAAGTCCTGTACCACGTCGACGGGAAGGATCCTGAAGTCGCCAAATATGCGCTGGCGCTCATCAACAAACACATTGAGGCGGAGGGCGGCCCGGAGAACATCGACGTCGAGCTGGTGGTCCATGGGCCGGCACTGGAGCTTTTTGAACGGGACAAAATGGATCCGGAGATGACCAAGCGGTTTAACACGATCATCGAGAAGGGCGTGCACGCCGAAATGTGCCAGGTATCCATGAAAATGTTCGGCAAGTCGCTGGATCAGTTGGCGAAGGGGTTTGTTGCGACGCTGCATCCGGTAGCGGTCAAGCGCATCGCGGATCTCCAGAAGGAAGGGTACATCTACATCAAGCCGTGACGGAAAAGAATTGGGGCCCTCCTGATAATAGTTGGATGCAGGCCCCCGGGGACGTGGTATGCTGCCCCATGACGTATGGAGCCCCGCTGACTGTCCTATCTCTTCGCGCGTCCTGATTTCTTCTCAGCGCGACCGATTCCCCAGTCTCCGCCGCTTTGACGCCAGAGTCGCTCCGCAGCGTAGTAGGCATGGGTGTGGTCCGCCGACTGCAATCGCTCCGAGAGGGGGACGGGTGAACTGCTCGCGTTGTCGTGGTCTGATGGTGACCACCGTGTTGATGGACGCGGGAAGCTCCACCGATAGCTTCTCCGGTTGGCAGTGCCTGCAGTGCGGGGAGGTCACCGATCCCGGCATTACCGCCAATCGGAAACATCACCTCGAACCGAGACGGAACGGGGCGCGCCCGCCCGGTTCGTTGCCGGCGTCGGGTAGCAGTGCCAGACGCAAGCGGGACTAGAACGTGCAACCGGTTTTGTACACAACTGAGCGCATGATTGCCGAACACAGCTGCAAACGGGACCAGGCGTCCCGGTAATCGATCGAGGACACGCCCGGTCGCTAAACACGGGAGGCAAGACGATCATGAAGGACGAAAAAGCGGGACGGGCGGCGGGAGCGGCGCCTTGGATTAGAATTCCCAACGGGACCAAGGTCCGGCATCGGCCGGAGGGGAAGGACGGTGTCGTGGATGGCCTGACGGAGATTGTCACCGGGCCCGGCCGGAACCCCGATGGGCGGTCGCAGTATCGCATCGATGTGACGGGAGAGCCCGCCATGCACCTGGCGGCCGAGGACGAGTTGCTGCTCCTGACGGATAAGGACGGGCTGGTCCTCATCCTCAGGCAGCAAGAGGGGTACCGCCGCCAGATCACGGAGCGGCTCCACGCCACCTTTGCCGCCGACCGGTTTGTTGTTGCGAAGTGAACGTGCCACACAGGAGGCTGACGTGCCATCCAGGCCGGCCTAATCGGTCCAATCGGCCAATCGGAAGGAGAGACGATGAAGACAGAATCTACGCGGAAGATCGTGATCAATACGAGCTACGGGGGTTTTTGTCTCAGCCACTCGGCGTTTCGACAGTTGCGCGAGTTGGGGCAGCGCGAAGCGCTCCAGGAAGAGGATCTTGGCGCCCACTGGCCCGCAGCGTCGAGGCCGGACGAGCCGAGCCTGAATCAGTTCGGCGCGCGGATTCCCCGGGACGATCAATACCTCGTGCAAGTGGTCGAAAAGCTTGGCGCGAGTGCGAATGGCCATGCCGCCGCCCTGAAAGTGGTGGAGATTCCGCAGGACGCCCAGTGGCAGATCGAGAAGACGGAGGGGGTGGAGCACGTGAGCGAGGCGCACCGCATCTGGGGCTAGCTTATCCCGGCCCCTTGTTCGGCTCAAACGATTGTTCCCTCAGATCGGCAGCGCACCGTTCGCGTCTGGATTCCAGCGGAAACGGTGCCTGAAACCTTATCCTCCTCGATGAGCCGGTCCGTAAAGAGGCAGCCATGGCCGAAACATGCTACTACAAAGGAACGAAGGTCGTCCTCGTGCCGGGCCAGAACGCTCACGGAAAATGGGTGTGTCAATTTACGATTCCTGGATTGAGGGCGTCGGCAGCCGGGACGTACGAAGGCCATCCGTCGAAGGAATACGAAACGGAACAGGAAGCGGAAACGGCGGCATTTGAGCGCTCAAAGAAGATTCTTGACTCTTCACATCAGACACGACCGAGGGCGGGTCTCACCGGAAGAAACCGTGAACGCCTTGCGGAACTATAGCCGGTAATAATTCAACAGGCGTCCCTGGGGGCGTGGTATACTGCTCCCTGACGTACTGAGCTCGCTGACTGTCCAATCCTCGCGCTTCCCGCTTCTTTTCCCAGCGCGCCCGGTTCCCCAGTCCCCGCCGCTTCTACGCCAGAGTCTCCCGGCACCGCAGCATGCAGTGGTATCACTGCCGGGGCCGGAGCCTGTCTGATGACGTGAGGCCGGGACGGGTACGCGGAGACGCAGAGGCGGCTCAACGAACATCCGTCATCCGTGAGAAGGAACTTGATATGATCTACTACACGTGCATGCTCTTGTTGGTCGGAGTGATTGCGACAATCCTGGGATTGGACGGGGTGGGTGCGGTCGCGGTTCAGATTGCCGCGGTCCTGTTCGTGGTCGAGATGGTGATCCATCTGGCGACGGGACGCACCGTTGAGGCCCCGTGACCGGGGAATGCCGGGCTGTCCAGCCGGTGAGAAGTCTGTGGGAACGATCGTTCATTGTGCGAGAAGCAAAAGGAGAGAATCTAATGGCGGATGACAGAGGGTTTTCAGCAGGAGCGGTGGGGTTGATCTTTTTGATCGGGGGATTGGCGGGGGCGGGGGCGGCGCTGCTGCTGGCGCCCCAGTCCGGTCGCGAGTCGCGGGAGCAACTGCAGCGGTCCGTGCGGCGCGCTGAAGAGAATTTTCATGAACTGGCCGATGAGGCCACCGAGGCCCTGGGTCGGGCAGTGGATGCGGGACGCGGGGTCATCCAGGAAAAAAAGTCTGTCCTGGCTGGTGTGTTCAAGGCCGGCCGTGACGGCATGCGGCGGGAACGCGAGCAGCTGGTTGGTGAGAGGAAGGGGTGACGGTGATCGATAAAGTGGTAATCGGCTTGCAGGAAGAGGAACAGGCTGCTGTGAGTGAACGCGCCATGAACTGGAGCGACAGGCGCAACAGTGGAATGTTCCCATGTCTCATTCACAAGAGGGTGTGTTTACAAAAAAAAGAGAACTGCGAAAAAGGAGACGCGCAATGACAGCCGAAGAGCAAATCGTGAAGATGACGACGGCGATCAAGCAGGCCATCAAGGTGATGGGGGACCGGTTCGGATCCACGGAAGAGGATGTCGCGAGGGCCATTCAGGAATTGAAGGCGTCGCTGCAGACTGCTTCATGAGCATGCTGAAGCACGCGAAGGCGCAATGGGCTTCTGTATCAACGAAAGGGTGAGGAGACCATGAAAAAGGACAATGCCAAGTTTCCCAAGGGGCACAACGACCAGAAATCCGACGCATTGCGAAAACGGGGCAGCGCGCGCGCACCGCAACGCGACGGCGACGGTCTGACGTGCAACGAAGCCCAGGTGGAGGCCCTTCTGTCGGAGGGCGAGTCAACCTAAGCCTCTTTGCGCGTCCCGAAAAAGCAGCCTCTCGCCTTTACTCATCCGCATCAGCTCCGCGCGGGTGAGGGCGGCCGTCGCCATCGGCCGGCTTTCAAATTATGAATGTCCCTATTTTCTTCTCCGGTATTACCTTTCACCCTGGAAGGGGGCCGTGATAGACTGCCCCCACCCAGAGGAGAATCCTCCGCTGGGTGCTCGTTCCCGCTTCCGTAGATGGCACTAGGCAGAGCGTTCTTTATGGGCCTAGCGCCACTCCGCGTGTCAGATGCACCGAGAGCGCTATAGCTCTCCCGCGGAGGTCCGTAGAGGAGAACTCATGCTGGTGTTTCTGATCCACGTCCGCGACCCCCAGTTCTACGCGCTTCCCGCGAAGACTCGCGCCAAAAACGGACGCATCCGGGTCATGGGTTTTCCTCCCATCGGCATCATGTCCCTCTCGTCCGTGCTCAAGCGCGCCGGCCACGAATGCGTCATGTTCGATCAGGCGAACCCGGACACGCCCAACGAGGTCATCATCGAAGCGATCAACCGGCGTCAACCGGACCTGGTCGGTCTGAGTTTTCTCAGCACCACCAGCTATCCCTACGCAAAAATTCTGGCCCGACAGATCAGGGCCGTCAATCAGAAGGTGAAGCTGGCGTTCGGCGGGGTCTTTGCGACCCTCAGTGCCCAACTGATCAAGCTCCAGTGTCCCGAGGTGGATTTTGTTTGCCGGGGAGACGGAGAGCAGCTGATCCTGGACCTGCTCGAGCACCTGGACAATCCGGAGCCCGTGGCCGGGTTGACCTGGGCCAGGGACGGGCAGGTCCGGCAGAACGCCAACCGGACGATGGAACGCAATCTGGACCAATGGCCGTTCCCGGACCGGGACAGCCTCGAACTGGACTTCATCGAATCCATGCCGCTGGATGTGCCGGCCGTGCTCTCCATGGAGCGGTTCACCACCATGCAGACTTCGCGTGGCTGTCCCTGGCCCTGCGTGTTCTGCGACATTCCGATCTTCAATGAAGGCAAATGGCGGGCCCGGAGTCCGCAGCACGTCACGGAAGAATTCAAGCACCTCCAGAAGCTCGGCTACGGCTCGGTGTACTTCGTGGACGACCATTTCCTGCTCCAACCCAAGCGCATCGAGGCCATCTGCAAGGGGGTGGTCGACAACGGCATCACCATCCAGTGGGGCTGCGAGGGGCGCGTGGACTCGGTGGCCCAGCACCTGTTTCCGGCCATGGCCAAGGCCCATTGCCGGACCATCATGTTCGGGATAGAGAGCGGCAGCCAGAAAATCCTGGACCGGCTGCAAAAGGAACAGACGCTGGCCGAAGTGGAACGCGCCGTCGTCAACGCCAAGCAGGCCGGCATCGAGATCGTCCACGGATTTTTCACCGTTGGCAATCCCGATGAAACGGTGGAGGACATGGAAGCCACCTTCGACCTGGCCTCCCGGCTGCCGCTCGACACGTTCGGGTTCAACCGCCTCTGCGTCTATCGGGGAACGCCCTTGTGGCAGGAATACGTGAAGCGCGGGCTGGTGAGCGAGGCGACTGACTGGTACAAGTACTTCAAGTGTTCCTCGATCGATCCGACCTGCCTGCCGGGAGAAACGATCAACGATGTGCGGCGGGCCGGGCTGCGGCGGCTGATCCTCTACAAGTTCCTCCATTACCCCGCGTCAACCGTCCGGCTGCTGCGGCGCTTCCTCCGCTACATGCCCGTCAGGGACGTCGTCTACCTCATCTTCAAGCCGTTCCTGGGGAAGGGGAAGGGCGCGACCAAGGCCGAGGTGCTCTCCCGCGCCGTCGAGCACGGGGCCCTGAAAGACGCGGCCGCCAGCCTTACCCAGGTGACGGACGACATGCTGGAGCACGTCCTCCTGGAATCCCGCGCCGAACGCCTCCGCATTCAGGAGGAAGCCGAGGGCCGCCGCGAGCTTCCCATGATC
>JBGPNZ010000081.1:0-8881 GCA_041487795.1 Nitrospiraceae bacterium | reverse complement strand
GAATCGCAGGGCCTGACCTATCTCTATTGCGCCAACACCTTCGACCAGCGCCAATTGGTGATTGTCGAGAACCAAAGCGCGGAACTGCTGACCAAGTATTATCAAGAGCTTCTGCAAGGGCTCGACACTCCGGGCTCGACGGTCTCAAAGTCATAAAGTCGTCAAGTCTTAAAGTCTTCGGACTTGATGACTGTACAGACTTTACGGACTTTCGACTAGAATTGAACCCGCTTGACCAACCTCTCGGCGGGGCTCTAGAATGAGCCACGTTCATTGTGGATTAATGGCCGGAAGTCCTCATGAAAATTGAATATTCCAAGGGCGAGAAGGCCGATCTCGATCTGATCCAACTGCATCGCCGGACATCGGAAGCCACGAGCGGGCGGAAGATGAAGGTGATGCTGATCTTTCCGCCCGACTGGTACCCCTCCGAACCCTATCTGAGTCTGCCGACCCTCACCGCCGTCCTTCGCGCCGCCGGCCATACCGTCATCCAGAAAGACGTCAATCTGGAAATGTACGACTGGTACTTCAGCGAGGATTTTCTCAAGCGGGTCCTCAAGAAAGTGCCGCAGCAGCTGGACCGTCTCCGGAAGCTGGCGAAGAAGCGCGATCTGGAAAGCTGGGAGACAGACCTGCAACTGGCGCTGTGCGAGCTGACGCGGGACCGCATCGCGGAGCTGATCAAAAAGGCGGAAGAAGCCAAGCGCATCGTCCGCGGCCAGATCTTCTACGACATTGATAAACTCGAATGGGCGATCAACACGTTCCGTGAAGTAACCGCGGCGATCTCACTGGTCTACGCGCCGGCGCGCATCTGCATGCCGCCGATGGAGACTGATCTCTCCTATAAGGTCTATATGTCGTCGGAAGTGGTGGACGCCATTCAAGATAGGCAGGTCAACGTGTATCGCGACGTGTTCGAGCATATCGTGAAGCCGGCCATCGAAGCCGAGCAGCCGGATGTGATCGGGATTTCCATCGTCCTCCAGCAGCAGTTGTTCTCCAGCATGACCTTCTGCGCGCTGATCAAGCAGCACTTCCCGAACATCCACGTCACGATCGGGGGCAACACGGTGACGCGCCTGCGCGACACGCTGCCCAAATCGCCGCTGTTTGCCTCCTTCGACAGCGCGGTGTTCTACGAAGGGGAGACGGCGTTCCTCCAATTGGTCGAAGCGGTCGGGGCGGGACGCAGCTTGAAAGACGTGCCCAATGCGCTCTACCGCGACGCGTCCGGAGTCCACACCTCGGCGCTGACGTACTCGGAAAACATGGAGGCGCTGCCGCCGCCGGACTTCGACGGCCTGCCGCTGGACAAGTATTTTCTGCCGGACAAGATTCTGCCGTATCTCGCGACGCGCGGCTGCTACTGGGGCCGGTGCGAGTTCTGCGATCACGGCGAGGGCTACACGGCGGGCTACCGGACCAAAAAAATTCAGCAGATTCTGGACGAGATCCGGCATCTCCGCGACAAGTACCGGGCCCGGCACTTCCATTTCACGGACGAGTCCTATCCGCCGGCGCTGTTCCGCAAGCTCTGCCGGGGGCTGATCGAGCGCGACATGGGCATCGTCTGGACGACCCACATGCGCTATGAGAAGAGTCTGCTCGATGAACCCGTGTGGGAGGATGCCAAGCACTCCGGTTGCAAATACCTGCACGTGGGCTACGAGTCCGGCAACGAGCGCGTGCTCAAGCTGATGGACAAGGCGACGACGACTGAGGTCATCACGCGGAGCCTACAACTGTCTGCCAACGCCGGCATCTGGAACCACGCGATGGGATTTTTCGGCTTTCCCGGCGAGACCCGGGAGGAGGCGCTGGATTCCATCCAATTTCTTGCGAAGAACAAGGACATCGTCCATTCCGTGGGATTTGGCACGTTCGATCTGAGCCGCCACACGCCGGTGGCCAAGAATCCTGAAAGATGGGGCGTCACGGCCTACGTCAATCCGGAGTGGGACCTGGCGCTGGATTATTACTACACGGTCAAGAACGGCCTCAGCATCGAAGAGGCGGAGCAGGTGTTCGAGGAATTTGAACAGAATCATCCATCCAACTGGGATTTGCGCCTCTTCATCCGCGAGTACATTTTCCTCTACATTGCCCGCTTCGGCCTGGGCAAATTGCCGGATCTGCAGTTCAACGCGGCAAAGACCGGCACAGGCGCGCGGCCCTCGCTGGAAGCGAAAGTCTGTTAGGAAATGGCAATGCGGGTTCGGGGTGCGTGGTTCGGGGTACGAGGTGAGAATCAGATTGAAATGAATTACATGAGGATAGCCGCTTCAATTGTATTGCTAATGCTCTTGCCTCGAACCTCGCACCGCGTACCTCGTACCCAGTTATGAGTCATGAGCATGCTGATTAACGTCGCGAGTAAGATGCCGAAGGCCGCGCAGGCGGACGCCGCTCCAGCCCGCAAACTGAAGACCATGCTGCTGTTTCCGCCCGAATGGGTGCCGACGGCGCCGTATCTCGCACTGCCGAGCCTCACCGCCGTCTTGCGCCAGCACGGGCACGAGGTCGTCCAAAAGGATGTCAACATTGAAATGTACGATTTGTTCTTCAGCGACACCTTCCTGATCTGGGTTAAAACGAGAATCGCCGGGCAACTCCACTCGTTGGAGATGAAGGAAAGGGGCAGTTGGCTGACCGATCAGGAAGCCGGGCAGAAGGCCTGCCTGGAGGCGAAAGCCGGCGTCGACGTGTTCGACTTGATCGAGCGGGTGGAGAAAGCCAAACGCATCACGCGCAGCGAGGCGTTTTACGACGCAAGCCAGCTCGAGGGGGCACTCAATATTTTCCGCGAAGTCATGCAATATATCTCGGCGGCCTATTACCCGGCCTCGCTCGTGTTCTACCCGATGGAGAGCAATCTCGGCTATCGCCCCGGCGTTTCGAAGGAAGTCTTCGCCTGCCTGGATGACGAGCGGGTGAACGTCTATCGCGACGTCTGCCGGCAACTGGTGCTGCCGTCCGTGAGCAAAGAGCATCCGGACGTGGTCGGTGTCTCGATCGGCACGCAGATGCAGCTCATGGCCGGGCTGACCTTCTGCAAGATGATCAAGGAGGCCTTCCCGCAGATTCACGTGGTGGTCGGCGGGAATGTCATCACGCGGCTCCAGGAAGAGCTGCCGAAGCACGAACGGTTCTTCACGGAAGTGTTCGACTCGGCCATCATGTATGAAGGGGAGCACGCCTTGCTCTGGCTGCTCGAAGCGCTGGCCGGCCAACGGGACAAGGCGTCGGTGCCCAATCTCATATATCGCGATGCCTCCGGGGTCCAGGTCAACAAGGAGATCTATACCGAAAAGACGACCGCGCTGCCGCTGCCTGACTTCGACGGCTTTCCGCTCGACAGCTACTTCGTGCCGGTGCGCATCCTGCCGTATCTCGCCACGCGCGGCTGCTACTGGGGCCGCTGCACGTTTTGCGATCACGGGCAGGGGTATTTCGATCAGTATCGCGGGATGGCGGCCCATCAGGTCGTGGAACAGATCAAGGCGCTGAAAGAGAAGTATCGCTGCGAGCATTTCCTGTTTGCCGACGAATCCTATCCGCCCGCGCTCTTCAAGAAGGTAGCGCGCCTGCTGGTCGACCAGCAGGTCAGCATCAAGTGGACGACGCTCATTCGATTCGAGGAGTCGCTGGACGAGCAGGATATGCAGATGGCGGCGAAGTCCGGCTGTTGCACGCTCTACTACGGCATGGAGTCCGCCAACGAGCGCGTGCTGGAGCTGATGGACAAGCATGCGAAGAAGTCGGTGATCGAGCGCAAACTCCAGGAAGCGGCCAAGGCGGGCATCTGGAACCACGTCATGGCCTTCTACGGATTTCCCGGCGAGACGCGCGATGAGGCGGAAGAGACCCGGCAGTTTCTGCTCGACAACAAGCGCGCCATCCATTCCGTCGAGCTGTTCTATTTCGTGGCCTACCGGCACACGCCGATGGTGCGGAACCCGGACAAGTTCGGCATCACGATCCACAAGCAGGAGGAGTACGACCTGCCGCTGGACTACTACTACACGCTCAACGAGCCGATCGGGATTTCCTGCCTGGACGCCATGCAGCTCTGCGAGGAGTTCTACCGGAACGACTTCGAGCCCTGGGCCGTGCGGGTCAACGCCCGCGAGCACGTGTTTCTCTATATCTCCAAGTACGGCACGAACACGTTGCCGCAGATCTATGCCAAACAGAAGGACGGTGATGCGGTGTCCGGGCTCGTCACGTGGCCGGTGGCGCACGGGGATGCGGAAGCGGAGAGCAATCAGTCCATGGCCCGGGTCGTCAGCCACGCGACGAGCAAATCGTAAGCCACGCCGATTTCCTTGGTCATTGCTTCGCCTTTCTTGTAGCTCTGCATGTACTTTCTCGGATTGTTCGTGAGATTGGCAAAGCGGTGGGGGTTCCAGGTCTCCAGTAGAGCGCGGCGTCGTCCATCCAGTTGCTCGCGGGTGAACGGGTCGGTGAGTTCGAACAGTTGCAGGGCCGTTTCGAGGGTGACCGGCTTGACCGGTTGCTTGAACGAAGCCATGGGGCTAGTGTGTCAGGCGCAAATTTAACTGTCAATTAAGGATATCGGATGGCCTCACCGCTCCCCATGCTCCAGCCGGCGAAAGTCCTGGAGGGGAAAGACTACAAAGAGGTTCTCCGACGAGAAATGGACGGCGGCAAGATTCCCTTAAGCCTTGGGAAGAGCTGCCCCGTCAAGTGCGAGTTCTGCTACGAGATCGACCACTCCTATCGCGAAACGCTGGACCCGCCGAAAACGACCGACGAGGACTGGAAGTTCATCCTGGACTACATCAGCAAGAAGCCGACGAACCCGCTCCAATTCTGGTGCATAGGCGGGAACGAGTACATGGAATGGACGGACCTGTTCCTTCATCCCAAAACAATGGAGTGGATCGAAGACTTTCTGAAATACACGGACAAGAACATCACCTTTTTCACGGTCGGGTTCGTCCACGTGCCCAAAATTCACCAATTGGCGGCGCAGTATCCCAGCCGGATCAATTTCGAACTGTCCGCCATCACGCTGAGCCAGTACCGCGAACGGTTGATGCCGCACGCGCCGTCGGTGAAGCATCTGATGAAGGTGCTGGACGGCCCGGCGGTGTCCTCGGCCAACTTTTACACGTTCGACGACCACACCATGTCGGACGACGCCATCGCCATTTCCCAGGTAAATCAGAAATGCATTCTCTGGATGGGCTGCCTGACACCTGTGCGCGGGCTCAAAGACGAGACGGCGGCGATCATGCGCCAGGGGCGCAAGCATCTGGCGACCGAGGCCCAGCGCATCTACGACGCCGGCTTGCCGAACATCCAGACGATCCACACCGAAGCGCCCATCACCGCCTTCCTGAACCGCAAACGCATCGTCAGCGCGTTCGACGCGCTCGAACTCGAGAAACGCGATACGGTCGTGATGGCCAGGAGCGCCTATAAGATTTTGAACATGTATAGAAAGAACCGCGCCCGCTATCTGATGGTGCCGAACGCGACGCTCGGCGGCGATTCCGACTGCACCGTGCTCCTCACGTTCGACGACATCGCGCGCTGCCTCACGAACCAGAAACACGTCTATATCCCGAAGGCCATGATGCAGTCCGGGCGGGGCCCGTACACCGACATTGCGGGCGTGACGGTCGAAGACTTTATGAAGCAGACCGGCGTGAAGGCGCGCATTCTCCACAAGATCGATACGAAATTCGCCAATACCCGCCTGTGGCGCAACGGCCTCCTGAAGAACTATGTGGAAGATTACGTGCGGAATCCGCTCACGCAATCGTACGAAGATCTTCCTCTTCCAGCCTAGAAATTCAGCCTGAAATCGGAGCAGTTACTTGCGGATCACCGGGTCGAGGTTGAACGCGACGCTGATGCGCGGCTTGGCGCCGGTGTAGATGCCGACGGCGTGGTAGAGCCATCCTGGGAAGAGCAGGCACTGCCCGGCGGATGGCGTGAAGGAAATGTTTTTGCCTGCGTCGTGCAGTTCGGGCATGGTGTAGCGAAGATAAGGCGCCAGCATCCGGGGCAGGCATCCACGCGGGTCGAAGAGCTGCAGCGCGCCTCCATGCTTGCCGTCCTCTGAAATCTCACCCACATCCACGTAATAGACCCCGGACCAGAACGACCCAGGGTGCGGGTGGGCGGCGTTACTGCCACCTTTTCGCTGCACGTTGGCCCAGACTTCGGCGACCTGCCACTCCGGACGATTGCCTGATTGCCCCGGCACCCGGTCGGAATACTCCGTGACCTGTGTGGCCACCTGGACGACCGGGTCGAACAGCCGCTTGAGATCCGTGCCGGCCCAATCCAGCATCGAGAGATCGTGGGGGGAGGACCATCCGACGACTTCGTAGTCCGGAGCGGCGGGAGTCGACGCCTCGCGATCGAGAATGGCGTGGCGGAGCGTCTGATTGATCGTGGCGTGGTCCGGAACCATGAACGCGAACAGGGGCGTCGAAAAAATCGGCTGAACGTTGATTTCCATTTCCTTGGCCACGCGCTGTCCTTCGTCGAAATGCGATGGAATGGGCGTAACGTAGACGCTCCCAGACCGTGAAGTCAAGGCGAGTCCGCTTCATTTCCTTCGGTTTGACAACGGTGCACTCGTGACCTAGAGTGCACCGTACTATGGCTTCAGAGCGCCGCTCGTTGAAATTCCATCAGGCGGATGTGTTCACCGATGAACCGTTCGGCGGCAATCCCGTGGCGGTCCTGCCGGACGCCCAAGGGCTGGCGGACGAGGAGCTGCAGAAGATCGCGCGGGAGATGAATCTCTCCGAAACCGTGTTCGTGTTCCTACCGACAGACCCCAAAGCTTCCGCCAAAGTCCGTATCTTCACCCCCAAGCAGGAAATTCCCTTTGCCGGCCACCCCATCCTCGGTACGTTCTACATCCTGGGGAAGCTGAAGCGGCTGCCGCTCACCGAGCCGATCACCTCGCTCTTTTACGAATGCAACATCGGCGTGTTCCCGATCGAGCTGCACGTCCATAAAAACGACATTTTGCGCGTCGTCATGACTCAGCCCAAGCCGGAGTTTCTGGGCAAGGTAGACTCGCCCGACAGCCTGCCGGAGATCGCGAAGGCGCTCGGCATGGACAAGCGCGCCATCGCCGATGCCAAGTTCCCGATCGAAGTCGTCTCGACCGGCCTGCCGGTCATCATCGTGCCGGTGCGGACGCTCACGGCGGTCCGGTCCATCGTGCCCAATCCCACCGCGATCACGGAACTTTGCAGGCGGCATGGGGCCAACGGCATCATGGTGTTCACGACGGTGACGGTGGACGAGTTCTCGACCGTCCACACGCGCATGTTCGCGTCACCGATCGGCATCCTGGAAGATCCCGCGACCGGAAGCGCGAGCGGCGCGCTCGGGGCCTATCTGGTTCACAATGGCGTCGTCGAGGTGGCCATCACGACGGAGATCATCGCGGAGCAGGGCTATGAGATGGACCGTCCCTCCCGCATCATTATCCAGGTCGAGTCCGACGATGACATGATTCAGGAAGTAAAAGTCGGCGGGGAAGTCGTTATGGTCATCGAAGGCACTATAACCCTGTAAAACAGGGTAGCGAGGTAACGGGGTACGAGGTTCGTGGTGGGATGTTTTTCGCATACCTCGCACCTCGTACCTCGAACCCAGAACCTCGAACCTGCTACGAGCGAGAGCGAATAGATGAAAGCTGTCGTCTTTCATGAGCATGGCGGGCCGGAGAAGCTGAAGTATGAAGACCGGCCTGATCCTCAGATCAAGCCGGACGAAGTGCTGGTCCGCGTCAAGGCCTGCGCGCTGAACCATCTGGATATCTGGGTTCGCCAGGGGATTCCCGCCTATCAGATTCCCTTACCGCATATCTCCGGCTGCGACGTCGCCGGGCAGATCGAGCGGGTCGGAAGCCAGGTGTGGGGCGTCAAGGTCGGGCAAAAAGTATTCGTCTCGCCGGGGCTGAACTGCGGGACCTGCGACGAGTGCAAGGTCGGTCACGACAACCTGTGCCCCTCGTTCGGTGTGTTCGGGGCCAAGACCGACGGCGGCTATGCCGAGTTCGTCGCGGTGCCCGGGACAAACGTGATCGCTATTCCAGGCTCGCTGACATTCGAGCAGGCGGCGGCTTTTCCGCTCGTCTCGGTCACGGCCTGGCACATGGTGGTGACGCTGGGCTGGTTACGCCGCGGCGAAACGGCGCTGATCATGGGAGCCGGCAGCGGGGTCGGCAGCATGGCCATTCAGATCGCCAAGTACATCGGCGCGAAAGTCATCACGACGGTCGGGTCGGAGGATAAGGTCAAGAAGGCGTTTACGATCGGCGCCGATGAGGTCATCAACCACGCGACCGACGACGTGGCCAAGCGGGTATTTGAATTAACCGGCGGTCAAGGGGTGGACGTCGTGATCGAGCATATCGGGCCTCAAGTCTGGGACCAATGTTTGAAATCGCTGGCCAAGGGAGGGCGGCTCGTAACCTGCGGCGCCACGACCGGCCCCAAAGCCGAGATAGATTTACGGTCTCTCTATTCGCGTAGCCTGACGCTTAAAGGCTCTTATATGGGCACGAAGGCCGAGTTGCTGGAAGCTGCCAAGCTGATCGGGGCGGGGAAGCTCAAGCCGGTGATCGACCACGTGTATCCGCTGCAGGACGCGCGCGCGGCGCAGGAGCAGATGCTCAGCCGGAAATTTTTCGGGAAGCTGGTCCTATCGGTTGCCTAGGAAAGGAAGGGAGTGAGAAATGTCCACCATTACAGGTGCGATGAGACGAGAGATTAAGAAGGTTCCCCACACAACGACGGTGAACGAAGCGGCCAGCAAGATGAGCGCCGAGAAAATCGGCTCATTATTTGTCGAGAAGAAGGGGGAGCTGGTCGGG
>JBGPNZ010000080.1:0-8919 GCA_041487795.1 Nitrospiraceae bacterium | reverse complement strand
CAGGCCGATTTCGAACAGGAGCAGCATGACGCCGATGTCGCCCATCAGCTTCAGTGTCTGCGTCGGCTCCACCCAGCCCAGCACGCTGCTGCCGACCAGCACACCGGCCAGCAATTCGCCCAGCACTGCTGACTGTCCAACGCGGGTGGCCAGTTCGCCGAACAGTCGGGCGGAGCCGTAGATCACGATTAGACTGAGAAGCAACTGCGGCAGGTCCATGGCCTCGGCACGATACTGTACCGTGCGCGCGAACGCAACCGCAGGAAGAAGGCGAGTTTCCAGAAAATCCACTATACTATGCAACGATGAGCGCGCAGACATCGGGAGCACAGAACAATTTGCCGGCCCTGAGCATTGCCTTGGGGCTGGCCGGAGGCATTTTCATCTTGGATTTCATGACGCCGCGCGGCATGGCTCCGCAAATGTTGTATGCCGTGGTGCTCCTGGTCTCCGTCTGGACCTATAACCAGCGACTCGTCAAACTTCTGGCCTGGCTCTGCACGGTGTTGACGGTTGCAGGCTTTATCTTTGGGTCGGGGGACCCTTCCGAGATTTCCATATTCAACCGGGTGGTCAGCATCGGCCTCATCTGGCTGACGGCCGTCCTGGCGCTGCTGTACATGCGTACGGAGGAACGGCTCCGGCAGGTCAATCTGAATCTTGAAGAGCTCGTCACGGCGCGCACGGCGGCGTTGCTCTTTGCCGTGGAACAGCGCGAGCGGCTTGGCCGGGATCTGCATGACGATGTCCTGCAATTGTTGTACGCGGCCGGGCTGAACTTAAAGACGGCGGTCCCGCCGCTGAAGACGTGCCCGCCGGACGTCGCCGGGCAGATCCGCCACACGATCGGCGAACTGGAGCTGGCCATGCAGCACCTGCGTGACTACATCTCCGGACCACAACCGACGGTCGACGGCGAGCCGCCGGTCGGCGTGGCGCTCGCCAACTTGGTTCAGAGCATGGCGGTGGCGGGCCGCCCCCAATTCAATCTCAACCTGCAGCCCGACTTGTCGGCGGTTCTCCTGTCGCGCGCGAAGACCGAGCACGTGGTGCATATCGTCAGAGAAGCGCTGAGCAACTGCGCGCGGCATTCCCAGGCCACGCAGGGTCTGGTCACCGTGCAGCGCAATAATGGAATGCTGCAAATTGAGATCAATGACGATGGAGTAGGGTTCAATCCCGACGACGCGAGACGGGACGGGTACGGATTGGCCAACATGGCGGCCCGGACCGAAGAGATGGGCGGGACGCTGACCATCGTATCCTCGCCCGGACAGGGAACGCGGATTATGGTCCAGGTGCCCTACGAAGAGACGGTCCGGCCATGAGCGCGGCGCAGCCCATCCGTCTCCTTCTGGTGGACGATCATGAAGTCGTCCGTGTGGGGTTGAAAAAAGTGCTGGAGGCGGACCCTCGGATGGTCGTGGCGGGGGAGGCGGCGACGGCCGGGGAGGCCGTCACACATGCGCAGGCCGACCGCCCCGACGTCGTGTTGATGGATATCCGGCTGCCGGACGGAGACGGGATTCAGGCCTGCCGGGACATCCTCGCGACCTGTCCGGGTGTCCGCGTGCTGTTCCTGACGTCGTTTACCGATGACGAGACCATGCTGGCTGCCGTGCTGGCCGGCGCGCACGGGTTCTGCGTGAAGCGGATGGATGTCGAGAGCCTGGTCCAATCCATCAAACGGGTGGCCGCCGGGGAGTCCGTCCTGGATACGGTCGCCACTCAACGCATGCTGGATTGGGTCAGGAGCGGCGGAGTCTCGCCGGCAGGGCAGCAGACCTTGTCGCCGCAGGAGCAACGCATTGTCGCGTTGGTCGCCGAAGGCAAGACCAACAAGGAAATCGCTCAGGAGCTTGATTTGAGTCCCAACACCGTCAAGAATTACCTCTCCAACGCCTTTCAGAAGCTTCAAATCACCCGCCGCGCCCAAGCGGTTGCCTTATTTCGTAAACCTCTCTCTCGATAGGCCCATCCGGGCCTAGTAAGTAGGCCCACAAAACTTCCAAAAGAAACCGGTTCGGGTCTACTGTCATTTTTCAGCGGACGGTACACTGCGCGGGTACGCTCAGTGTCCCGGGACACCGAGCGGCGTGCCCCGGCGGCCATGTGCGGAAAACCCGATGAACATTCTGCTCGTCGAATCGGATGACGTAATGCGATCCCTTTTCCAGGCTGCGCTGGAACGGGACGGGTTTCGCGTGATGGCCGTCAAAGACAACCAGGAAGGGCTCGCGGCTTCCGGCGCCATGCTGTTCGATCTGGTTGTCGCGCAATTCTTCGCTGAGGCGGATGCCGCCGGCATTGCCGATCTTCTGGCTGCGTTGAGCGCGCGCGCTCCGCGGTGCAAGCTGCTAGCGGTGATCAGCGGGTTCCAAATCAAATCGTCGGAGGCCGTGTCGGTGAGGCGGATGCTTAACCCCTGGCGCACGGTGGATCTCACATGGGGCGGCCACGTGCTGCTCGACGCCTGCCGGGATGCGGCCAAGGAACGGCGACCGCACGCGCTCCCGGTCGCGACCAACGGGCAATTCCCATGAGAGCCCAGACTCCGAGCCGAAGAAAGCCCAAAGGGCCGAGAAGCGTTCCCTGTATGCCTGCGCAGCCCTCGATTGAAGCAGCGGTTCTGGAGGTGCTGCATTGCCGCGGCTCCGCCAATATCGAGGACCTGGTCCAGGCGCTGCCGAGCTATGCCTGGCGCCAGGTGTTCAGCGCGGTGGACGTGCTGAGAATGAAGGCCGTGCTGACGGTTGCACGACCGGATGAATCGACCTACTGCATCTCGCTTCGCCGTGCCGGCCACAGTTAGCCGCAAGGAGGAGAGCGATGGAATGTGAACGATGCCACGCCACGATGCTCGAGGAAACGTTTGAAGACATCAGGGCGGATAGCTGGACCATTGGGTTTCACGGGTGGCGGTGCCCCGGCTGCGGCAACGTGCTTGACCCGGTCATCCTCGAAAATCGCTCTGCACTCTCTCGAGTGATGGGGGCCGGAGCGAGGAGAAGGCATAACGCACAAGCGTTGTGATCGCTCGCGAAGAGGATTGGCGATGGCGATCTGGGAAAAATTTTCCTTGGATGTCCCAAGGCTTCTGAGGGCGCTCGTGCTGGCCGGTCTGGTATTCGGGCTGGACCTCCTGGACAAGTTCGGCAATGCCGTAAGCGTGTTGTATGTCGCGCCTGTGTTGCTGGTCGGACTTGTGGCTGCTCGGCGGAACCCCCAGATGATCGTGATCGCGAGCGTCTGTTCCGTCCTGACGGTCGTGGGGTTTGCGCTTGCATCGGCCCCGCCCGTTCTCGGTGTGGCCGTCGTCAATCGCGTGCTGTCCCTGCTGGCCGTCTGGCTGTCGGCGAGTCTGTGCCTGCTTTGCCTGCGTGTCGAAGACCCTCTCGACTCCGTGCGAGGATTTCTCCCGATTTGCTCCTCCTGCAAAAAAATTCGCGATGAGGAAGGACTGTGGCATCATCTGGAGTCCTATTTTTCAGAACAGTTCGCGATCAAATTCACGCACGGGATCTGCTCCGATTGCGTGCGACGGCTGTACCCCGAGGTGGTGAAGAAGCACCTCCACTATTCGTCGAACATGCCGCGCCGCCCGTCCACTCCAAAACCGGCTCCCGGTTCCACTGCCGGATGAGGTCATTGGCCACGACGGCAGCCACCACGGAAACGGACACAAAACAATCGCGCGGCTCACGTGACATCATGGCGTGAACGATGGCATGTAAGGAGGGACGGTCATGAACATCGGTATCTCATCTATGGAGGACTGGTCATGCTGATCTTTTTTCCGTTGGGAGTGGGCGGGGGAAAGAATGCGCGCGCCGGCACCGATTCAAAGCTGGCGATATCCTCTCCGCAATTGATGAAAGGTAAAGTCGTCATGCTGTCCGGAAAGGTGTGTGTGGTCAGGGATGCCACAGGAAAGTCCGTGAGGTTCAAGATAGACAAGGAAACGAAAATCGATGGGTCGGTCAAGGAAGGCCAGAAGATCGAGATATCCGCGACGCCCGACGGGGTGGTTCTTTCCATCAAGGAAAGGCCCTAGGGCAGGATTGTTCAATGCACGGGCGGAGGCGTTCTTAAAGAAGGAGGAGTTGCCTGATGAAGACACCAGCACGCTGCCAGAGAATTATTGTCCTCGGATTGTTTGCTTCCATGCTGACGGCCGGCTGTGCGCAGACGAATCCCTCCGCTCCGCCCGCGCCTGGTCGCATTCACCATGTGGTGATTGACGATGGCGTCTCGGACAATGATGTTCGGGCACAGGTGGGAGAGGAAGTCCGATGGGTTAATGTGCGCCAGACCCCGGTGTCCGTCGTCTTCAACGGGCTGCAGCATGGAGAAGTGTCGTGCGAACACGGATTCTCCAATTCCACGAATTCGCACATGACCGCCGTCATTCTTCCGGATGACAATGCGAGCCTCTGTTTTTCGGCGGTCGGCCGCCAAACGTACCGCGTCCTTGACGCAAGCCGCCCGGGGATCGAACTCAACCATGAGGCCGCTGTTCGGGTCATCAACGCGCAGTAGGAACCATCTGAACCTCATCGCGAATGACCGGGACCCTGTCGCGCTAAGGTTTCGCGGAGGCCAGCATGTCTGATTTTCATCAAAACGGGGTCGTGGCGGTCTTGCACCGCCTCGGGCAGCCGAACCTGGAGCAACTCGAAGCCGAACTGCAACGGCATGCGACGGCCAACCCGATTGCGCTGGTGCTGCCGTCCTTGTATGCCGAGCTGGAGCGGCCGGCCCTCAAAGGCATTGTCGAGACGCTGAAGGATGTCCGCTACCTCAATGAGATCGTGATCTCATTGGACAAGGCTTCCGCCCTGGAATTCCGCCTTGCGAAAGAATACTTTTCGGTGCTCCCGCAGCGCGTTCGGCTGATCTGGAACGACGGGCCGCGCATCCAGAATATTCTGAGGCTGCTGGCGTCCCAGGAAATCGACATCGGTCTGCAGGGGAAAGGGCGGGGCTGCTGGATGGCCTTCGGGTATGTGCTCGCCCGCCATCAGAGCACCGTCATCGCGCTGCATGATTGCGACATTCTCAGCTACACCCGTGAATACCTGGCCAGGCTGTGCTACCCCATTGCGAATCCCAACATGGGACACGAGTTCTGCAAAGGCTACTACAGCCGCGTGACGGACCGTCTGCACGGCCGGGTCACGCGCCTGTTCATCACGCCGATGCTCCGCAGCCTGCAGCGGCTCGTCGGGCCCCACCCGCTGCTCACCTTCCTGGATAGTTTCCGCTACCCCCTGTCGGGGGAATTCGCGATGGTGCGGGATCTCGCCTGGATCAACCGGATCCCCAGTGACTGGGGGCTGGAAATCGGCGTGCTTGCGGAGGTGTACCGCAATTGCGCGCTGCGCCGGATCTGCCAGGCCGACATTGCGGACGCGTACGAGCATAAACATCAGGCGCTCTCGGGCGACGATCCCAGCACGGGCCTGCTCAAAATGTGCGTGGATATCACCAAGTCGCTGTTCCGGAACCTGGCCAGCGAAGGCATCGTGCTGCCGGAGGGAACGCTCAAGACGCTTCGGGCCACCTATCTGCAGGCGGCGCAGGAGGCCATCAGCCGGTACGAGAACGATGCGGCCATCAACAGCCTCAAGTTCGACCGCCACGAGGAACGCATGGCTGTCGAGGTGTTTCTCAAAGGCATCAAGCTGGCGGCGGAGGGATTCCTGGATGATCCGCTCGGGGTGCCGATGATCTCGAACTGGAGCCGGGTTGCGGCCGCGGTCCCCGACATTTTTAGCCGTCTGTTCGAGGCGGTTGAAGAAGATCATGAGTGGAACCCGGCGGAAAAAATTGAACGGGTCCGGACATGACCGTCGCGGTCACGCCTCTGACGACGGAGACCGAAGCCAGGGTTCTTGAAGTCGGGGAAGCGGACATCCTCGTCGGCATCCCGAGTTTTAACAATGCCACGACGATCGGACACGTGGTCCGGGCCGTGAGCGCCGGGCTGGCCAAATATTTCTCCGGCGCCCGGTCGGTGATCGTGAATTCGGATGGCGGGTCATCCGATGGAACGCCGGATGTGGTCGCCCGCACGGGCGCGGATTTCGGCGCGATGCTCATCAGCGACCGGCAGAGCCCGCTTCACAAAATTATCACGTCGTATCACGGTATTCCGGGGAAGGGCAGCGCGTTTCGCACCATCTTCGAAATCGCGCGGAGGCTGAACGCGAAGGCCTGCGCCGTGGTGGACTCGGACCTGCGCAGCATCACGCCCGAATGGATCGAATTGCTGATCCGCCCGGTGCTGAGCAAAGACTATGACTACGTGGCGCCCTACTATCTTCGCCACAAATACGACGGAACCATCACGAACAGCATCGTGTATCCCCTGACACGCGCGCTCTATGGGCAGCGCATCCGCCAGCCGATCGGCGGCGACTTCGGTTTTTCCGGACGGCTCACCAAGCACTACCTGGACAAGCATGTCTGGGAGTCGGACGTGGCGCGGTTCGGGATCGACATCTGGATGACGACCGAGGCGATCGCGAGCGACGCCCGGGTCTGCCAGAGCTTTCTGGGCGCCAAGATCCACAATCCCAAGGACCCCGCGGCTGATCTCTCGGCCATGCTGGTTCAGGTCATGGGCGCCGTGCTGGCTCTGATGGAGGAGCACCAGGCGCTCTGGCCGAATGTGGAAGGGTCGCAATCGGTCGATCTATTTGGATTTCAGTATGACGTGGGCGTGGAACCCATCCACGTCAATGTGGACCGCATGGTCGGCATCTTTCGGCAGGGCGTGGCCGATCTCGAGCCGATCTGGCGGCAGATGCTGGCGCCGGAGACGATCGAAGCACTCCTGCCGCTCAAGGACCGCCCGCCGCAGGAGTTCCGGATCGCGGACGATCTGTGGGCGCGGCTGATCTACGACGTGGCAGGTTCGCATCACCGGGGCGTCATGCCGCGCGAACACATGTTGAAAGCGTTCCTCCCGTTGTATCTGGGGCGGACCGCGAGCTTTGTGCTTGAAACCCAGGGGCTCACCTCGGTGGAAGCCGAGAGCCGGGTCGAAGCCTTGTGCGTGGCATTTGAACAGCAGAAGCCGTATCTGATTGAGCAATGGGCCAAACAAGCGAAGCCGTGAGAACCGGCGGCGAACAACCAGACGCGTGCCGTGCGATTCGCTGCCGGTTGCCGGTTGAGCGATGGAGGCGGCTATGAAGGAATTCTGGGAGACTGCCTTGCTGGGGCCGGTGGAAGCGTTGGGGAAGAAAGTGTTGGCTGTACTGCCGAACCTGCTGGCTATGGGCATCATCATGGCCGGCGGGTTGATCGTCGCCTGGGTAACCGGTGTTGTGACCGAACGGATCTTGCGGGCGATCGGACTCGATCCGCTCTGTGACCGGCTGGGCGTGAACGCAGCCCTGGTCCGCGGAGGCGTAAAAGCGGATCCGTCCCGCCTGATCGGACGCACAGCCTATTGGGTTGTGGCGCTGTTTGTGGTCATGGCGGCCCTGGGCGCGCTGAACCTGCAGCCGGTAAACGCCTTCGCCCAGTCGTTCCTGGCGTACCTGCCCCACTTGTTCATGGCGTCCCTCATTCTGTTCGCCGGATATCTGCTGTCGAATTTCGTGTCGCAGGCCGTGCTGATTGCGGCGGTCAATGCCGGCCTGCCGCCCGCACGGGTGCTCGCGGCCTGTTCGCGGTGGGGCGTCCAGGTGATCGCAGTCGCAATGGCGCTGGAGCAACTGGGGATTGCGGAGACGGTGGTCGTGGTCGGCTTCGGGATTGTGCTCGGCGGTGTCGTGCTCGCGGCCGCCATCGCCTTCGGGCTTGGGGCCAAGGATCTGGCCAAGGAGTTTCTCGAGCGAGGGCTCTCCGGCCGTCCGCACGACCGCCACCCGGACGATCTGCGGCATCTCTAAGCCCGGTTTCCCGGGATGCGCTAGCAGGATTTCAGGACTGTCAGAATCCCCTGATTCCACCCCATCGGACCGATTCCCTGCTCGCGGAACAGGTTGGGGAGAGTGATGTTGGGGTCGTACGTGCCGTCGGTCCGTTGGACGAGGACCGGCCGGTCCACCACAGCCAGCATCGGCAGATCGTTGAAGCTGTCGCCGATCGCCACGGTTGTGATCGCGCCGTACCGGCGTCGGTAGCAGTCGATGAGATACCGACAGGCCAATCCTTTGTCGCTCGGTCCCATCAGATGATAGAACCGCCCGCCGCTCGTGCAGCGGAGTCCGCGTGCCTCGGCTTTGTGGCGGATGGCGTCGACAGGAGGCGGAGCCGATTCGATGATGAACGGCTCGTCATACTCCCGTTGCTTGGCGAGCAACGCATCGGAGGAACTCAATCCCATCCGCTCGGCAACTTCCTCCACCGTCATGTCTCCAAATCCACGGATCCGGCAGTTGAGGGCATGGGCGATCTCCTTCAGCGCCAGCCGCAAGGCGCCGTAGGGCAGACCGAGTTCGATCACCTGATAAGGACCGCGAAGCACAGCTCCCTCCAGGGGAAAGTCGAAGTAGCTCTTGGGAATGAACACCCCGCCGCCGTTCTCGACGATGAAGGGATGGTGATGATCCAGGTTGGCGCGGAGCCGTTCAATCTCCACGCGTGTTTTACTTGAGGCCGAAATTAGCGGGATGCCGCGGACGCGGAGCGCATTCAGCGCCTCCCCTGCGGCGTCGAAGGCATAGGTCTCAGCGTCCAGCAGCGTTCCGTCCAGGTCTGTGAAGACAATGAGCTGCGGCATCCAGTTGGATGATACCACGGTAAATTGCCAAGGCGAGCGACGGGCAGCCCGCGACCGGCGGGAGCTCCGGGTCCTCCCGGTTGCGCCCCCTCAGACAAGTCCTACGCCAAAAGACTGATTGGCGATCCGACAGCTTTCGCGCGCCACTGCAGGGTACCGTGGAACGCAACCGGTCCGGCGGT
>JBGPNZ010000079.1:0-8944 GCA_041487795.1 Nitrospiraceae bacterium | reverse complement strand
CCACAACACCAACAGCCCCATCGCGATCCGGTAGTAGGCAAATACGAACAGACTGTGCCGTTTGACGAAATTAAGAAATCCCGCGATCACTGCCCAGGCGACCAGGAATGCCACGATCAACCCCAGCCCCAGCGCCAACAGGTCCTGCGCCGAGAACAGCGCGGCGGATTTGGCCAGCTTGTAGCCGGTGGCGGCGAGCAGCGTTGGCAGGGCCAGAAAGAACGAGTATTCCGTCGCGGTTTTACGGTCCATGCCGGCAAGCAGGGCGCCGATGATCGTGGCGCCGGAGCGGGAAGTGCCTGGAATGAGCGCTACGCATTGGGCCACGCCGACCCACCACGCCATCTTCACGCCAATCTGCTCCAGTTGGGTCACGCGAGCCTCTTTCTGCATGGCTTCCACGGCCATGATAATCAGTCCGCCCACGATCGATGCGACGGCCACCGTGCGCGGATTGAAGAGATGGGTTTCGATCCAGTGATGGCTCAGCAAGCCGACGGCGGCGGCGGGAAGAAAGGCGACAAAGAGACCGATCAGAAACCACAGACTTTTGTGCTCCGCCATGGATTGGGTGACGGCCGCCGTCCAGGAGCCCCGTCCACAGAACGATCTGAATACGACCTGTTCGGTGGCGGCCTGGGACAGGAAAGATGCCAGCTTGCGCCGTTCATACACGATCACAGCCAGAATTGCGCCGAACTGGATTGCAATGTCCACGCTGGCGGCGGTCTCGCCGGTAAATCCCAGCCAATGGCCGACCAGAATCAGATGTCCGGTGGACGAGATCGGCAAGTACTCGGTGAGTCCTTCGACGATTCCCAGGATGATGGCGAGTTCTGGTCCCCAGGATTGCATGGGCGCGCATGATCACAGAGTCACTGTGGCACGTCAAGTATCTTGCGCCAGGAAGGCCTCTAAATCCTTGTCTCTATTGACAAAATTCAGGGGATGCACTACACATCATGCGTGATGCGGTGGACGGCTTAATTTTTGACAGGAGGCGGGAATGAGGAGCGGAGCGGTGATTGGCGTGCTGATACTGTCGGCGATGGCAGCCGGTGGGTGCGTCGGTTCCGGCAAATACGAGCAAGCCGTCGCAGAGGCCGAAGAAGCAAAGAACAAGGCGGAGAAGGTTCAGCTTCAGAAGTCGACGTTGGAGCAGGAAGTCAAAAGCCTACGGGATCAAAAGAACAAACTGGCGGCGGATCTTGACTTGGCGTCATCCGAGCGGCAGCGATTGGAGGACAGTCTTGGCAAAGAGCGGGGTGGGACCAACACGCGCGTCCGCGATCTGGAGCAGCGAAGCCGCGATCTGGCCGCCAGGAGCCGAGCGTTCCAGCAAGAGTTGGATTCGATAAAGAAGCAAAACGAATCGCTGAAGAACACTGTGGCCCGATATCAAAAGGCGCTCAAGGAGCCTCCGGCCTCGGTGCCGATGGCTGCGCCTGTGCCGCCTGCGATTCCCGCTGCGCCTGCCGCTCCTGCGGCCGCCGTGCCGCAAGCCAATTCGGTGCCGGCCGTGCCTGTGCCCGCAGCTCCGCAGACAGGGTTAGCTCCTGTCAACGTCAATACCGCCTCGGCGAATGATATGGTGCTGTTCCTCGGAATCACCAAGGAAGAAGCCGAGAAGGTGGTGGCGAGCCGGCCTTACAAGGTCAAGCAAGAGATCGTTCTAAAGAACGCGCTGCCGAAAGCCAAGTTCGATGCGATCAAGGATCGGATCAGCGTAGCCCAATAATGAACGAACGTCAGGCCCAGCCGGGTGGCCTGACCCGGACGGGTGATTGATAGATAGAGGCTTCTCCGGTCGGTATTTTCTTCTTCCTGCACAGGCCTGACGCGCACGTAACCTTTCTCCCATTCAGAACAACTTAACTGTAGGGGGTGCTTGGCGACACAAACCGGTCGCCGGCTCTCTCGCTATCAAGAAGGAGGTTGCTATGAATGGCGGAATCAGGCGGACCCTTCCGATTATGGCAGGAGCGACGCTGTTCGGCCTGCTCGGTTTCACGTCCTCACTTGCATGGGCGGACGGCTGGCATGGCCACAGGGCCGGCGGCCATGGGTATGGGATGGAACAGCATGGGGAGCAGCATTATGGGGGAAGGCACTCGCACATGCTCCATCATCTCCTGCGGCACCAGAAAGACATCGGCCTGACGGACGAGCAGGTCGGCAAACTCAAGGTGCTGGCGCTTGACCAGGACCGAGCGAAGATTCGGGCCCATGCGGATGTGATGGTGGCGGAACGGGAACTCAAAGCGCTCGTGTGGGATGAGAAGGCGGATCTGTCCGCCATCCAGGCCAAGCTCAAAGAGCGCGCAACGTTCGAAGCCAACTTGCGGTTCATGGAAGTAAAGGGGAGGCGTGAGCTCCTCGCGGTGTTGACGTCTGAACAGCGCGACAAACTCAAGACCATGCGCGAACAGAGACGGGAATCTCATGGAGCCGGGATGTCCAGCCAGGGCGTCGAGCCGTCCGTCTACGAGAAGACGGCCGAGGGTGCATCCTCGGCGCCGGAGGCAGAGCCACGCGAGGGACACAGAGAGTTGCAGGCCGGTTGAGATCAGCCAAGGTCCCGTGCGCGGCGTGTGCGAGTGCGGTATGATGCGGGAGTCATCACGGGACGAGGCCCTCATCCGTATTGGCCCTAGGGAGTGCAGACTCAGGTGGCCGATGATCTTGAGATTATCCATCGGGTGTTGCATGGGGAGATCGACCTGTTTGCGGAGTTAATCGCCCGGCATCAGCGGCATGTGGCTAAAATTGTAGGCCGGCACGTGCCGTACGACCGCGCGGCGGAGGTTGCCCATGACGTGTTTGTCCGGGCGTACGCGGGCCTGTCGGATTTTTCCGGTCGCGTGCCGTTCGAGCACTGGCTGTCCGGCATCGCCGTCCGGACGAGCTATGAGTTCTGGCGGGCGAGCCGGAGAGAGGAATTGCCGGTAAGCGCCCTGACCACAGAGCATCAACAGTGGATGGAGCGGGTGCTGGCGGCGGAATCGGACAACCAGTTTCGCGAACAGGCCAGGCGGCGGGAAGCCACAGAGTTGTTGGATTGGGGACTAAGCCATCTCTCGGCTGAAAACCGTCTTGTGCTCACCCTGGTCCACCTCGAGGGCTATTCCGTTCGTGAAGCGGCCGGCCTGTTGGGGTGGAGCGTTGCCAACGTCAAGGTGCGGGCGCATCGGGCCCGTCTGATGCTCCGCAAGCTGTTCCGTGCAAGGGAGGCGCAGAGCCATGACACGACGCAGTGACGAAGACCTCGAAAAACTCGAGCGCGCGCTGGCGGAAGCCCATCGCTCCCGCCAGGAACCTGCATTTGGTGCAGACTGGACCCGCCACGTCATGCGGGACATTCGCTGTGAAGAGGAGCGGGCTGCGATGCCGTTCGCGGGGATCGCGTTTGCCGTGTGGCGGGGAGCCGCGGTCGCGGCCACGGTGGCCCTGATTGTTGCCGCCTCGTCACTGGTGTACACCGGCCAGGGCGAAGGCGAACTCACGGCACTGTTGTCGGATGATCTGGAGGCTGCAGCAGCGCTTAGTGAGTAGCGGGCGTACGCAGGAGGGATTGGGCATGGCACGAGGGAAACTGTGGGGCGGACTCATCGTTCTGTTTCTTGCCGGGATGCTGACGGGCATCGTCGGGACCTGTTTCTATCATCGGTATGAGCAGCAACATCGTGGTGAGGGAGGACCGGCGGCGAGGCAGGAGCGGCTCATGAAACATCTGACGCAGGAACTATCGCTCACGCCGGCGCAGCAGGCCGATATCCAGCCGATCGTGAAACGGGCCCACGTGGACATCCTGCAGTTGCGTGTCCAGCATCAGCCGGAAGTCGAACGGATTTTCGCCAGGGGCATCGTCGAACTCAAGCCAAAGTTATCCGCGGACCAACAGGTGAAACTGGACGGGTTGTATGCCAAACTCCAGCGGCACTGGCAAGGTTCGCGAGACTATCTGCAAGCCGCTCAGGAACGGAAGTGAGGAGAGGTCGGCATCGTGCCCAAGGCTCATCCGGTGTTGCTGCCGGTAATCGCTCAGGCGAGCAGCCGGTTGCGTTTAGGGCTGATCCATCACACAATGAACGGCTGGCCGCGGATGTGAGTAAAAGGGTGTGCTGAGCATGCGAAAAGCGGTGTGGATCATCGGCGTGTTGGTGGTGGGCGTCGCCATCGGAGGCTACGTGTTCTTCGGCGGCGAGAGGAAGGTTCCCGTTCGCTATAAGACGGCGCCGGTGGAGCGGGGCTCCATCATCTCGGTGGTCAACGCGACGGGCACGATCAATCCCGTCACAATGGTGCAGGTCGGCAGCCAGGTGACGGGGATGGTCGAAAGCCTGCATGCGGACTTTAATTCCGTCGTGAAGAAGGATCAGGTCGTCGCGCGGATTGACCCGTTTCCCTATCGGGCGCGGCGCGACCAGGCGGCGGCCAGTCTCGCCAATGCGAAGGCGGCCGTTCTCAAAGCGAAAGCCGATCAGTCCCAGCGCAAGCGCGAATTGGACCGCGTTCAATCCCTCATCAAGCAGCAGTTTGTCTCGCAAAACGACGTGGATATGGCGGTGACCGCCTACGAAGGGGCCGCGGCGCAGTTGGCGGTGGCGGAGGCGGCGGTCAAGCAAGCCCAGGCGTTCCTCGAAGCGGCGGAACTGGACCTGACGTACACGGTGATCAAAGCGCCGATCGACGGGATCGTCATCTCCCGCCTGGTGGAAGTGGGTCAACGCATTTCCGCCAGTGTATCCATCCCCATGATCTTCATGGTCGCCCAGGACCTGACAAAAATGCAGGTGGATGCCAACGTGAGCGAGGCCGATATCGGTGGCATGACGGAAGGCAAAGAGGTGGCCTTTACGGTCGACGCCTATCCGGGTGAACGGTTCCAGGGCCGAATCCGCCAGGTGCGGAACTCGCCCATCAATGTGCAGAATGTTGTCACCTATGATGTCGTCGTGGGCGTCGAGAATGCGGATCTGCGGCTCAAGCCGGGCATGACGGCCAATGTCTCCATTATCGTGGCGCGAAAGGATCAGGCGATCAAGGTGCCGAATGCGGCCCTTCGCTTCAAGCCTCCCCAAACTGTCATGGCGACTCCGGCCGGCGGAGCAGGGGGACGCCAGGTCGCTGCGAGTGGAGTCGATTCTGCCGCGGCCAAGACCGCGTGGAAGATGGGCGCATCAGGCGATCCCGAAGCGGTGACCGTGCAGTCCGGTATTTCCGACGGCAGCTTCACCGAGGTGATCGGCGGGTCGCTTAACGAAGGCGATCAAGTCGTCGTCGGTCTCGAATCGCGCACCACGGCCAGATCCGATCAGCTTCCACCGGGGTTCGGCGGCAGCTCGCACAGCCGCCCGCGTGGACGGGATCGGGGCCTCTGAGCTACCTAGGATGAGGTTTAGGTTGAGGCTAAGGTAAGCGGAGCCAGAATGCTGACCTTGACCTCGCCAGAGCCTTGACCTTAACCTCAACCTCAACCTATCTGACTATGGGTTCACTGATCGAGTGCCGGGATCTCTGGAAGGTCTACCGTCTGGGGGATGTGCAGGTCCAGGCACTGCGCGGCGTGACGGTGGATATCCAGCGCGGGGAATTCCTGGCGATCATGGGCGCGTCGGGATCTGGGAAATCCACGCTCATGAACATCATCGGCTGCCTTGACAGCCCCACCAGCGGCACCTACCGCTTGAGCGATACGGATGTCGGGTCGCTTGACTCCGATGCGTTGGCGGAGGTCCGAAACCGGGAGATCGGCTTCGTCTTTCAGAACTTCAATCTCATTCCTCGAACCAGCGCGCTGGAGAACGTGCAGCTCCCGTTGTTTTATCGCGGGTTGCCGTTGCGCGAACAGCGCGCGCGGGCTGCCGAGGCGCTGGCCCGTATTGGACTGAAGGGCCGGGAGCATCACTATCCGGCGCAACTGTCCGGCGGTCAGCAGCAGCGTGTCGCCATCGCGCGGGCCCTGGTGTCGACTCCGTCCATTCTGCTGGCCGACGAGCCCACCGGCAATCTTGATACCGAATCCAGCCGGGAGATCATGACGGTGCTGGAGAACTTGAATCGCGACGAGGGGATTACGGTGATCGTCGTGACGCATGAGGCCGACATTGCCGCCTACACGTCACGCGAGATCATCATCAAAGACGGGCAGATTGTCACCGATCGCGCCAGAACAGCCGTATCAGCGGGGGGGCGGTAATATGGGCGCCTTCCTGCTGCTCACCGTCACGACGGCATTTCGCGTTCTCAGCCGCAACCGGCTGCGCGCCGGACTGACGGTGCTCGGCATCGTTATCGGCGTGGCCGCCGTCATTGCCATGATCAGCATCGGGCAGGGCGCCAAGGCTGCTGTGCGTTCGCAAGTGGCGAGCATGGGCACGAACGTGATCATTATTCTGCCGGGAGCCACCACGACGGGCGGCGTGCGGGGCGGCCAGGGAAGTGCGGTGAGCCTGACGGTGGCGGATGCGCAGGACTTGAAAAAGAGAATTCCGCTGCTGACCGATACGGCGTGGGGGAAGCGGGATGTGATGCAGGTTGTGTATGGCAACAGGAACTGGAACGCGCCGGTCAACGGCATTTCCCCCGGCTACCTGACGATTCGCGACTGGTCGTATTCCAGCGGCGTGCCGTTCACGCAGACGGATATGGATGTCGCGGCCCGCGTGGCCCTTGTGGGGCAGACAGTCGTGGACAATCTCTTTGAACCGGGCGAAGAGCCGGTCGGAGCGACGATCCGTCTCAAAAACGTCCCGTTTGTGGTGATCGGCGTGCTGGAGCCGAAAGGGCAATCGTCCCAGGGTACCGACCAGGACGATATCGTGTTCATTCCCTTCACGACGGCTGAACGCAAGGTGTTGGGCACGCAGTTTCTCGGCTCGATCGGGGCCATCTTCGCGTCCACCGACCGGACCGAGGATTTGCCGGAAGCCGTCGTGCAAATCCGGGAGGTGATTCGAGCCCGACATCGCCTCCAGCCCGATCAGGCCGATGACTTTACCGTCAGGACGCAGATCGATATCGCGGCCGTCCAGGAAGGAACCGGACAAACGCTCACCGTCATGCTGTTTGCCATTGCGTCCATCTCGCTGCTGGTGGGCGGCATTGGGATCATGAACATCTTGCTGGTGTCCGTCACGGAGCGGACGAAGGAGATCGGCGTGCGCATGGCCGTCGGCGCCAAGCGGCGGCACATCCTGCTGCAGTTTCTCATTGAAGCGATGTCGCTGAGTCTGTTCGGGGGGCTGCTGGGGATCTTGCTGGGAGTCGTTTGCGCCCGCGCGACGACGGTCGTGGCGGGCTGGCCCACGATCATTTCGCTCGAATCCATCGCCGCAGCGTTTGTGTTCTCACTCGCGGTGGGGCTGTTCTTCGGCCTCTATCCTGCCAATAAAGCGTCCCGCCTCAATCCGATCGATGCTCTTCGATATGAGTAACGCGGCGCGGTAGACGCACACAGAACGCAGGCGTTACGAGCAGGAGCCGAGCGTCATCTCGATATGGGGATGGTGTGCGTCTCGCGTCTTATAAAGGTGGATCTCTGTGACGCGGTTGTCGTTGAGGCCGAGCGCTTCGCAGAGGGCATCCTGGGCGATCTTGAGGCCGCCGTCCACGTCGCGACGGAGCGGAGAGGCGAAGTAAAAATGGATCGAGAGCGTCAGATAGCCCCCCCGCAAGGTTCGAAGCAGAGATTCTCTATGGGGCGAGCGAGCCAAAGCAATGAGGACTTGCTGGGCGACTGTAGATTTGTAGCCGCGGCCGGCCGCGGAGAGAAGACGGCGTCCATTGACGGTGGCATATTGGTGATTGATGCTCGGGGGAACCGGCAAAGTGAGTGTCAGGCGCTGCGGGGTAATGGATGCACGAAGCTCCAGCAGCGCTGAGGAGGAGCCCTCCGAGCCGGCGCGTGTGAGCACAGCCAATGAAAACGCCCGCTTGGCTGATTGTTTGCGTGTGGGGAGCGGCATGGGCATGCTCGCCATGCTCGAATAGCGAGGTGCCGGAGCGCTGGTTCGATAGGAGGTCAGCCGGAGAGATACAGCAGGAAGCCGCGAGAGACCTTTGGTAAGGCGCCGTGGCGCGCGTCGAATCACAGGAGATTGAGAATCTTGCTGAGGTGCTGTTCGTATTTCTCTTCGGACTTGCCGACGTAACGCCGCCACTCGGCCGGATTCCAGATTTCCATGTGATTGTAGAGACCCACCAGGATGATTTCCTGATCGTCCTCCACGGGAATCAGCTTGCGGAGCTTGCCGGGGATCAGAATGCGCCCGGCCTTGTCCACGTCGGAGGTGCCGGCTTCCGAGACGACGAAGTGCATGAACAGTCGGCTCTGGTCTTCATCGAGCTTGGTGCGAGTCCGTTCCAGAACCTTCTCCCATTCGACCGGTGAATAGGCCCAGAGCGCCTGCTCCGGCCCTTTGAGAAACACGACGCCGTTCCCTTCAGTTTCCAGCCGCTCGCGCATGGAGCTTGGAACGATGAAGCGCCCCTTTTCATCAAGTTTACAAAGATACTCACCGGCAAACACAGGTGCCTCGTTTCGTTATATTGATTGCGAGTGGGCCGACCGGCGGCGCAACCACTGATCCAGATCGGAGCGTACGAACCGCCACTCCTTGCCCAGCTTGAAGGCGGGCATATGGCGAACCTGGATATACCGGTAGAGCGTTCTCGGTGTGACCTTGAGATAGCGGCAGGTTTCGGCCGCCGTCAAGAGTTCGCTCTCTGTGGATGCTCCCATCGATGCGCCTGCGCGTGTGAAACCCTCTGCTCATTGGAATCGACGATAGAAGCAGATCTGAAAAATGTCAAGCAATTCTGCATGACAATGCATGCCACTCTATGTCAGTAGTGACTGATCGGACAGCTTCTCAGAGGATCGTCCCAAAGTCTGAAAGTCAGAAAGTCGTCAAGTCTGGGCGGCTGCGTTAAGCGACGTTTT
>JBGPNZ010000078.1:0-8953 GCA_041487795.1 Nitrospiraceae bacterium | reverse complement strand
TTCTCCGACATCCCCCGCAATACGGATCGAGGGCACCGTCACGGCAACCGGGCGCACTTGTTCAGCCAGAGCCATGTCGTACATCGCAAGCAGATTGCGTAGGATCTCAGCCGGCGCAGCCTGCCAGCCCAGATCGTTCGTGCCTCCCAAAATGACGACGCTGGCCGGCTTCAGCGCAATGACGTCGCGGGAAAACCTTGCAACCATCTCACTGGTTAATTCTCCGCACACGCCGCTCACGGCAACGGTGGCGCAGGCACCAAGACGTTCCTGCAAAAACGCGCCATAGGGTGTTTCGCGAAGCTGCGGCCAGTCTGGTGTGGGAGATTGGTAGCCTGCCGTGAGGCTGTCGCCGAAACAGACGATCAGTGGAACCGCCGTGGACCGGGAAATATTCCGACTCATGCAAGTGTGCGGCTCGACTCGTTACCGCCGCGCTTCAGTCGGTGGCCAGTCCATCTCCATCTGCCGCCCGCAGTAGTAGCACGAGAGCCGGTATTTGGCGCGGCGGCGCGGATTGGGCAACGATGTGAAGACAACCGGCGTGCCGTCGAAAGGACAACTCGGCTGCTGGTGCATCAAATGCTCGTCGGCCATGACGAGAATCGCCGCGTCGTCCCACGGAGGACTTAATTGCTCCTGTCCGGTTAACCGCGCCTGCCACCCGCATTGCGGACACCGCACCTCAAAAACTTTGACCCGGTCACGAACCTGGGACAGATCGTGCACCTCCACGGAGCCGGCACACCCTGCCGTTGCGCAATGAATCGGTTCATGCTGCAACGCATGGACGAACTGCTGATGCATCACGGACTGGTCGGACGTCATTGGTCACCTCACGAATCGAACGACAGAATCAGCGATAGCAACAGCAGATGCTGGCTGCCCGTCAGACTGGGCATGCCGGGACTCACATCGCCGCCCTTAAAAAATCCGCCCGCCGCGCCAGTGGATTCATCGAACCGGTGTTCCAGACGGAACAACGTCGTCGTCTTTGCCAAGGGCAACTTATACTCCACAGTTGACGTGACAGCCTTGACGAACTGCTCGTGACCGGTCCACCGCCCGTTCCGGTCCCAGTAGAACTCCGGCCGAACCGCCAAGCTCCACGGTCCGGAGACATTCCACCGGGTAAACAGCGCGCCACCCATCACAAACGCACGAGGGTCGCCGGGACGGCCAACGATGTTTTCCGTCCCAATGTCATAGGACAGCGCGACGGTCACCGCATCCCCTTTCCATTCGGCGATGCTGTTCAGGTACGTCCGCCAGAATTTCAGGTCGGTATCGGTCTGGTCAGGACCGGCGTAGAAGGTTTCCGTTAGCGTGAACCGCGACGTCGGCTTCCAGGCTCCCTGAAGGCCATAGCTGGGCTGATCGTTTGGATGGGAAAGGTGGAAGTAGCTATTGATCGCGAATAGCGTGGCAGTTAGCTCCTCGCTCACAGGGTAACTGGCCTTGGCCCCGAACATCATGTAGGGCGTGTAGTCGGCGATCCATGAGCGGGTATAGTTGAAATTGTCCCGGGCGTAGAGGGATTCGTAGCCGATGAGGCTGTTGAATAGCCCTGCCGTCACCGTCAATCCCTTGCCCAACGGCGCCAGATACGACACGTTGGCGCGGTGCACGTGACGGAGCGTATCGGCGCCCGCCACTTCCTTCTCTCCTTGCAGGAACGCAAAGTCCTTGGAGTCGTACCCTCCCTGCACGCCCAACTCCATGCCCCACCGCGATTCAGCAGAGGTATCCTTCCTGACATAACCGACGGCCATATTCGGAGCCAGTTCGTTATGGCGGGGGACTGTACTTCGGCTGCGCCAGCGGTGATTTTCGGGAAAATTGAAGTTGATCGGATAGCTGAGATCAACAAAGCCGCCGTAGTGCCAGTCGCTCACATCCTTCGCTTCAGCGGCGACGGGTGAGACCTCCTCGGCATAGGCCGGCATGATGCTCGCCCAGAGCATGAACCACCCGATCAGGTGTACGCGGACGACATAAAACCGGTGCAAGCGTCCTCCGATTTTCAATCACTACCAGTCGGCGGGATATAGCGGCGCTGGCCGCAGAATGTCAAGGCAAAGCCGCATCTCAAGAACCTTGACACACGCAATCACAACCGCTATTCTCGCGCGGTTTGCAATGAGCCAACGCTATCCCTTCGCTGTGCAAGTGAGAAAGGAGATGTCTCAATGATATCTATGCGCGCGCAGATGGTCGCACTGACCGCGTCTGCGCTGATTATCGGGTTGGGGGCTGCGTTTTCCGGAACCGGCCATGCCGCCGACGCCTTCAAAATGGGCGTGGTGGATCCGCAGGCGGTGCTGGAAAAATCCAAGGCCGGCCGCCGCGCCCTCGACGGCCTCAAAGACCATGCCGCATCCAGGCAAAAGCTCCTCGCCAAGGACGAAGACGACCTGAAGACGCTGGAAAAGCAGGTCAAGGAACAAGAGTCCTCACTGTCCGAGGCCAAAAAGCGCGACTTGCAGGGGCAATTCAGGACGAAAATTCAAGACTATCAAAAACGCGTCCAAGACTTTAATCAGGAACTGGCCGGCAAGCAAAAAGATCTCGTGGACGAGTACATGAAGAAAATTCAGGTCGCCACCAAAGCCGTCGCCGAAAGGGGCGGCGTGGCGCTTGTGGTGGACAAGGGCAGCGACGCAACCATCAAAATCGTGATCTACAACAAAGACACCATTGATCTGACGGAACAGGTCATTAAGGAATTCGATCGACAGAACAAGTAGCGCCGAACCAGCCCGAACGCAAACGAGAGAAGGGGGACGCATGCGGCAGAGAACAAAGGGTGTACTGAACAGCGTCATGCTGATGACAATAGGCATGGCAGCCAGTTTCCTGCCTGACGCCCGTGCAGAAGAATACCGACCGATTCCAGGGCTGTCGGCAAAGGACCGCGTCATGCTGGCCACGGGCATGGTCGAACAGGGGCAGTGCAAGAACGGCCTTACGGAAGTTATGGAAGCCAGCAGAGAACTGCCGAATGACGAAGCACTCTTACGGCTCAAAAGCATGTGCGAAATCGAGCTTCGGCAGCCCCAGGCCAAAGAAACGATCATGAAATGGTTGAAGCTGGCACCGCAGACCCACCAGGACCGCCAGAAGATGCTGACCTTGCTGGCCAAAACCCAGGCCTTGGGCGAAGCGACGAATGAGTGGGTGCCAGTGCCAGCCGGTGAATTCGAGATGGGCGCTGAAGGCACACCGGCCGGTCCTGATGAAGCGCCCAAACACCGCGTGCTGCTGGATGCCTTCTCCATCGGCAAATATGAGGTGACGAACCGTCAGTACCGTCTGTTCGTTAAAGCGACTGGGCATCGTCCTCCGACAAACGAGGACCCCAAATACAGTCTCTGGCGGGGCGACATGTTATTGGAGGGGGTGGATGAGCTCCCGGTGGTCAACGTGGACTGGAATGATGCCGTCGCCTATTGCAAGTGGGCTGGTGCCCGCCTGCCGACCGAGGCGGAATGGGAAAAGGCGGCCCGCGGAACAGATGGGCGGATTTATCCCTGGGGGAATGACCCGGTCACCGGCAATCGGAGCAACTTTTCCATCGAGAACATCACGTTTTGGGAGGGGCCTTCAACGCTGGCCAAAAAAGACCAGTACGATTACGGAAAAAGCCCGTATGGAGCTTATGAAATGGCGGGCAACGTCTGGGAATGGGTCCAGGACTGGTATGATGAAAACTATTACAAGAACAGCCCGGCTAAGAACCCGACCGGCCCGGCCAGCGGAACAGAGCGCGTGGTGCGAGGCGGTGGATGGCAGAGCAATCCGGAAACGGTGCGGTCCACCAACCGTAATAAGCACAACCTCATCGACGCACGCATCTATGTCGGCATTCGCTGTGCGAAGGACTCAATAGACGCCGCAAAGTAATCAGCCAACCCCATCTACAACAAAGACACTATTGATCTGACGGAACAGGTCATCAAGGAATTCGACAAACTCAACAAATGATGTCCGCTGTTCGAGGAGGATGCATGAGACCGACAGTGACCCCTCCCTTCACACACACATGCGCGTTCATGGTTTGCCTAGTCCTGCTGGGAGCAGGAACTGCCAAGGCCGAAGACTATAAACCGATTCCCGGGCTGTCAGGCAAAGACCGAGCCGTCCTCGCCGCCAACATGGCCAACCAAGGCCAGTGCCACAACGCCATGGCTGAAGTGGCGGAGGCGATGAAGGATTTGCACGAAGACGAAATGCTGATCCGGATCAAAGGAATCTGCGAGACGGAAATGGGACGTCCCGAAGGCAAAGAAACTGTCATGAAGTGGCTCAAGCTGGCGCCCCAGACGCACCCGGAACGGGGGAAAATGCTGGCGCTCCTCGCTAAAACACAGGCCGCAAAGGAAATCCCGATGGAATGGGTGCCGGTTCCAGCCGGCGAATTTGGAATGGGTGCTGAAGGCGATTCTGCGTCCGCCGATGAAGGGCCGAAGCACAAAGTCTCTGTGGACGCCTTCCTGATCGGCAAACATGAGGTGACGAACGCACAGTACCACGCGTTCGTCAAAGCGACCGGTCACCGGTTGCCCGAAAACTGCTGCGATCCCAAGTTCAACCTCTGGAAAGGCGACGCGATACCGGCAGGCGTGGAGGAGCTTCCAGTCGTCAACGTCAGCTGGGATGATGCCGTGGCCTTCTGCAAATGGAGCGGCAGTCGGTTGCCGACCGAAGCGGAATGGGAAAAGGCGGCCCGCGGCACGGACAGCCGGACCTATCCCTGGGGCAACGAACCTCCTTCTGGAAACCGGGCGAACTATAGCTTCGACCCTGTTTCCATATGGGACGGTCCCGCCTCCCTGGCCAAGAAGGACCAGTATGAATTCGGACGGAGCCCCTATGGTGCTTTTGAGATGGCCGGCAACGTCTGGGAGTGGGTGCAGGATTGGTACGATGAAAATTATTACAAGAGCAGTCCGGCGAAAAACCCGACTGGACCGGCCAAGGGCGAGGCCCGCGCCATCCGGGGCGCATCGTGGCGTAATACAGCCGATATGCTGAGAGCAGCCAACCGTAACAAGCATGCCCCCAGTGAGCGTCGAGTGTATATTGGCATCCGGTGCGCGAAGGATGCGAAATAAGCCGAGCCTGAGTTGATTTCAACGGGCTGGAGCCGGATCGGCTTCAGCCCGTTGCACTGTGAAGCCCTCGCAGCGACTGGATGGCGCCATCAGTCCTTCCGCTCACTTCCCTGCTCACGCGGATAACCGGCTTCCCGCCAAGCCCGAATACCACCATCCATTGAACGTACGTTCGTGTAGCCCATCTGACCAAAACTTTCAGCAGCAAGCGCAGACCGATACCCGCCGCCGCAATAGAGAACAATATCGGCCTGTTTGTCAGGGATGAGATTCTCGATATCCCGCTCGATCACGCCACGTCCGATGTGCCGGGCACCTTTTGCGCGATCCCTGGCAAATTCCTCGTCTTCCCGCACATCAATGAAATGGAACGGTTCCCGGCGATCCAGCCTGTCCTTCACATCCGCGCTCGTGCATTCCTTGATCGTACGCTTCGCCCGCTCGACCAACTTGAGAAATCCTGGATTATGTTTCATGGCATCTCCTGAAATAACGACGCCGGCGCGTCACCCCATCGTTTCTTCGCACACCGTCGTTTGTCAAGCACCTGCGCGCATGTGCCTTCATTGACTCCCCACAGGTCAGATGCTAGATTGCCAGCCGCTTACGCACAGCCATGTACGATTTACGCGTTCTCCGCGACAATTTAGACGCCATTAAAAGCCAACTCGGTCCTCGCGGCAGCGACGTGGCCTGGGATGATCTGCGGGCATTGCTTGAAAAACGCAGCTCGTTGACGGTCACCGTGGACACCCTTCGGCATGAGCTGAAGAAAGGATCGGATAACGTCGCGCGACTTAAGCGTGAGAAACAGCCGGCCGATGCCGTAATGGCCGGCATGAAAGCGGTCGGCGATCGTATCAAGGACGCAGGCGAGCGCCTGCGCGCCACCGAAGAGCGTATCGCTGAGATAACACTTCGTATTCCCAATGTACCGCACGCCTCTGTTCCGGTCGGCACGGATGCGGCAAGTAATCTGGAAGTGCGCCGTGTCGGCTCCGCCCCGGCATTTGGCTTTGCGCCCAAAGCCCACTGGGACATCGGCGAAGCACTGGGCATTCTGGACTTCGGTCGTGCCGCCAAAATTGCCGGAGCGCGGTTTGCCGTGCTCATCGGCCTCGGCGCCAGGCTGGAGCGGGCTCTGATTAACTTTATGCTCGATCTGCACACGACTCGCCATGGCTATCAGGAAGTGTTGCCCCCCTTCATGGTCAACCGCGCCGCCATGACGGGAACCGGCCAACTGCCAAAATTCGAAGAGGACCTCTTCAAGCTACGCGATGACGATTATTTTTTAATTCCGACCGCCGAAGTTCCGGTCACCAACCTGTTACGGGAAGAAATTGTGCCGAATGACCGCGTGCCGATCCGGTATACGGCCTATACGCCCTGCTTCCGACGTGAAGCCGGTTCGTACGGCAAAGATACGCGTGGGCTGATCAGGCAGCACCAGTTCAACAAGGTGGAACTGGTGGCCTTTTCCCGACCTGAAGATTCCTATCAGGAACTTGAGCGCCTCACCGGCCATGCCGAAGCTGTGCTGCAGGAACTCGCACTCCCCTATCGAGTCGTCACGCTGTGTACCGGCGATATGGGCTTCTCGGCCGCCAAGACATACGACATCGAAGTCTGGCTTCCGTCGCAGAGCGGATTCAGGGAAATTTCATCCTGCAGTAATTGTGAGGCGTTTCAGGCGCGACGAGCCAGCATCCGGTATCGACGAAAGGACGGGAAAACTGATTTCATGCACACCCTCAACGGGTCAGGGCTGGCGGTCGGCCGAACGTTGATCGCAATTCTTGAAAATTACCAGCAGGCAGACGGGTCTGTTACAATCCCCCATGCGCTGAGACCGTATATGGGTGGAGTTGAGCGGATTGTGAAGAGCTGACACGTAGGTTTAACATAAAGAATCTAAGCCATTGGAAACAGAGTCATTATCATCTCGCGTATAATTTAAGGAAAAGAAACGCTTGAGGGTTTCTCCAGCGGCGGTAATTGGGAGGGGTGGCTGAGCGGCCGAAAGCGCTGGTCTTGAAAACCAGAGTCGGGGTAACTCGACCGTGGGTTCGAATCCCACCCCCTCCGCCAAAGAGCCACGTGGCCATTCGATATTCCGTGGGGCAGTTGAGGCGCCAACAGCCGCTTGAAAGGGATGGGGTTCGAACTGGGGGATCGCGGGGAGAAGCTCCCCTGCGTGGGGAGACACGAGGGGGCTGGCCCCCTCAGTGGGAGCACTCGCAGACTCTGCGAGCGCGACTTCGAATACCCACCCCCTCCGCCAGACCAAGCTCTCTAGTACCATCGCCTCTTTATCGCTTTTTCGTAACTGAGGCGACGGATAATATCCGTCAGTAATCCTCGTGCGGTTCGGGTATAATCCCTCCGCTTATTTTATTGCGTGCCATACAAATGCAGTGGGAGTAGAAAAGCAATAAACCGAGGTATTCGAGGGCGCACTATGTAAACGGCGCGCCCGCCCAACAAGTTCTGTGGAGAGGTGGCCGAGCGGCCGAAGGCACCGGTTTGCTAAACCGGCACAGGTCAAAAGCCTGTCGCGGGTTCAAATCCCGCCCTCTCCGCCAGCCTTCGCCGCCTGGAGCGAAACGCTCCGGCAGGTTTCGGCTGGCAAGCCATCGAGTTCAAAATAGGAAGGCGGGCTTTCGATTTCTCCGCAATGACCAAACTGTAAGACACCTGACGGTGGTTCATTTTCGCGCCCGTAGCTCAATGGATAGAGCACCAGACTACGGATCTGGGGGCTACAGGTTCAAGTCCTGTCGGGCGCACCAGACTTTACACCATCCCTTAATTGTATTTGACTGGACGCCTTTTCTCTCGAGAGCGTATTATGACGAATATACGCGAGAGGAAGCCAGCTAATGGATCGCAGAGAATTTCGAGCGTTTCCACTTTCTGGGTTACGGTATCGTCTCAGTGCGGGTCTGCGTTTCTTGGTAGTGACCTGTTTCATTGTGCAGATAGTCGGGTGCATGCATCATGCAACCGAACAAACATCCTCGCCGCACAAACCCGCCGCCGCAATCCCGTCTCCTTCGGAGCAGCCTAGCAAGACCAAGTCCGTTGAATCGAAACCGCGTGTTCCGAGAGAGAAAAAACCTTCGGTAGCGGCTGAAAAATATCCAGACAAGAAACCGGAACAACCTCAGGAACCCAGCACGGACACACTCGTTCCCCCACCTCCACTCAGGCAGCCAACGTTCGGCGGTGCAGGCGGCTGACCAAACAGAAAACAGGACGTGTACTCTAAAGAGCTCTAACATATTGAAATAACATAGGACTGGACGCAGGCAGACCTGAGGAGTATAATCGTGGCTGCAGCTGAGGAACCGCGGTATATGGATAGGCCAAGGCAGCGGACCGAGTGCAGTGCACAGCAACATTGGCCATATCACTACGGGCTCACTGCCTTCCTGGGGTTGTCCTTCCTTCTTTTCTTCGCCGGTTGCGCGCAGCTCGACCAGTTGATGGGAAAACAAGCAGCTTCCGCTGAGTCCCAGCCGACGGCTCAGGGCAAAGATCCAGCCGCGAAACAGGCCACCACGAAAAAGACAGACGAGGCGCCGTCGCCCGGCGTTGCGAAAGAACCTCCCCAGCGGGCATCATCAACTACTGCGGCGCACCCGAGCGCACCGACAGCAGGAACAGCCAAGCAGACCGACCAGGAAAAAGCACTTGCAGAGAAAAAAGAAAAGAAATCTCACGTGGCTTCTGACAAGAAATCAACAAAAAAGCTGCCGCATTCTCAAGCAGAACCGCAACCGCCCACAGAGGATGTTTTTCTTTCTCCTATCCCACTCCCGTCCAAACCCGCTGCA
>JBGPNZ010000077.1:0-9007 GCA_041487795.1 Nitrospiraceae bacterium | reverse complement strand
TGCACCAAATGCAAAACCAAGGCGGTCATTGATCTCCCGCGTCACAACGCGGCTTTTTGCACGCCATGCTTCACAACCTACGTGCACGAGCAGGTGGCGTACGCGATCAAGCACCAGCGCATGTTCGGCCCGGACGATCGCATCCTCGTGGCGGTTTCGGGCGGCAAGGACAGTCTGGCCCTATGGGATATTCTGCTGAAGCGGGGCTACAAGGCCGACGCGCTCTACGTGGACCTCGGCATTCCCGACTACTCGGAGAAATCACGCGCGAAGGTCGAACGATTCGCTGAAACCGTGGCCCGGCCGCACGGAGCCACGTTGCAGATCCATACGGTGCAGGAAGAAGAGGGCGCGGGCATCAAGGAACTTTCCAACCTCGTCCACCGCCCCACCTGCGCCACATGCGGTACGATCAAACGCTACCAATTCAACAAGGCCGCCGTGGAGCAGGAGTACGATGTCATGGCCACCGGCCACAACCTGGACGACGAAGCGTCCCGGCTGCTCGGCAACGTGCTCCACTGGCAGGACGAGTACCTCGACAAACAGAGTCCTATACTCCCCGCCTCGGTCGAAGGCTTCGCAAAAAAAGTAAAACCGCTCTACCGGCTGAGCGAGCGCGAGCTCGCCGCTTATGCGGTGCTCAATAAGATCGATTACATCGTGGAAGAATGTCCGATGGCCAAGGGCTCGAAGATGCTCCTCTATAAGGAAGTCCTGAACCGCCTCGAAACGGAATCGCCGGGCACCAAGCACCGGTTTTACTGGGGCTTTCTTGAGAAACAGACGCGCGCCCAGCCGGCTGCGACGTCCATGGCCGAGAAGGACCAGGCCCTGCTGCATCCGTGCACTACTTGTGGTCAGCCCACCACCGGCGAGATCTGCTCGTACTGCAAGATGATGACGCGCGCGAAAGTAAGCAAATAGCGAACAGCTAGCAGCTAGCAGTTCTGAGCTATTGGCTATCTGCTATGAGCTACCAGCTATCTTCTATTCGCTACCCGCTATTAGCTATTCACTACCCGCTACTCCTTGAAAAGCCTTCCCGGACGCCGTAAGCTGCAAGCACGTACCAACACGGAGCGACGATGCCGACTTCTCAACGAGACTATTACGATATTTTGGGCGTGAACCGGTCCGCCACGCCGGACGAGATTAAGAAGGCCTATCGCAAACTGGCCCGGCAGTATCACCCCGATCTGCACACGGGTTCCCGCAAGGGCGAGATGGAAAAGAAGTTCAAGGAGCTGAACGAGGCGAACGAGGTCCTGGGCGATCCGGATATCCGGAAAAAATACGACCGCTACGGTCACCGCTGGCAGGACGCCGAAGCCTACGAAAAGGCCCGCCAGCAGGCCGGCGCGGGACGGCGCGCCGGTCCCGAATTCACGGCCGAGCAAAATTTTGATTTCGGCGACGTCTTCGAAAACCTCTTCGGCGGGCGCTCGCGGGGCGGCGCAGGATTCCGCGGGGGTGCTGCGCCAGGGCAGGATCTGGAGACCGATGCCCGATTGACGCTACGCGAAGTGCTCACAGGCGTGACGCGGCGCGTGGAAGTCACGGAGCCGGGCGGCCCCAACGGGCGGACCGCGGCACGCACGATCGACATCAAAATCCCGGCCGGCGTCCAGGACGGGACGCGTGTGCGCGTCTCCGGCAAGGGCGCTTCCGGCCGCGGCGGCGGGAAACAGGGCGATCTCTACCTGCGCGTGCATATCGAGCCGGACCCGGTGTTTCGCCGTGAAGGAGCCGATCTCCACGTGACGCTGCCCGTCTGGCCCTGGGAAGCCGCACTTGGGGCTGACGTATTGGCGCCGACGCTGGCTGAGCCGGTGCGCGTGAAGGTGCCGCCCGGCAGCCGTGCCGACGGCAAGCTCCGGCTGAAGGGCAAGGGATTGCCGACCGCATCGGGCGGACGCGGCGATCTCTTCTATACGTTGCAGATCGTCATGCCGGCATCCACGTCGGACGAGGACCGTAAATTGTACGAACAATTGAGCCGGACGCCTCACGCAGACCCGCGGGCCGAACTGCTGCGGGCGGCGCGGCACGCCTAGCTTGCGGGCACGAGGCTCGAGGCGCGGGGCACGAGGCAAGAAACATGAGCTTGGTTGAATACGCCCTGTTCTCGTTCGGGTCGCTGTTTCTGATTGTGGACCCGATCGCCGCGGTACCGGCATTTCTCGCCATGACTGGGCGGGATACGGTCGCGCAGCGGGGCAGCATGGCGCGGGTCGCCTGCCTGGTGACCGTCGGCATCCTGGCATCGTTCGCGTTCATCGGACAGGGTCTCTTTCGCGCGCTGGGCGTGTCGCTCCCCGCGCTCCAGGCGGCTGGTGGACTGGTTCTGTTGCTGGTCGCGCTGGACATGCTGCGGGCGCAACGGTCCGCCGTACAGGAGACGGCTGAAGAAACGGCGGCCGGCGCGCGCAAGGACGACATCGCCATTACGCCGCTGGCGATTCCGATGATGGCCGGGCCCGGCGCAATCTCGGCGGTCATCCTGCTCGAATCGCAGGCCGCCGACTGGACGCAACGGGGCGTGCTGCTCGGCTGCATTGTGGCCATCGGCATCGTCAGTTACATGACTCTGGCGTTGGCTGCGCGTGGCGCGGCGCACTGGCTGGGCCCCATCGCGGAAAAGATCATCACGCGGTTGATGGGACTCCTGCTCGCAGCGTTGGCTATCCAGTTCATTTTCAATGCGCTGAAAGCAGAAAGTGGTTTGTTGGGTCGCTGAATAGGAGGTGCGTTATGAGTTGTAACGTTGGCGTTGTCGAACGTGCGATTCGGATTGGGCTGGGCCTTGCCTTGATTGGCGCAGGGTACCTGGGCGGCCTGTCTCAAGAAGCGGCGATTGCGATGTATGTGGTGGGGGCGATTGCACTGGTCACCGGCGCAGTCGGATTCTGCCCGGCGTGGAAACTGTTCGGGGTCAACACCTGCCCGGCCAAGCCGGGCAGCAATTAACAACGTGAATATAAAAAGGGGGGATTCATGAACGTGCGAGTATTGATCGTACTGGGAGCCATCGTGGGCCTGTTCACCATCCAGCCGCTGTGGGCGGACGAGCCGCAGGGGGGGCCGAAGGAACAGGGCAAGGGCTATAGCGACCACCGCGGCGGGGGCATGAAGGGCCACCACGGCGGAGCCGGACACTTTTTGCGCCATCTGCTCATGCACCAGAAAGAAATCGGGTTGAACGAGGACCAAGTCGCCAAAATCAACGCCCTCCAGCTCGAGCTGGATAAGACGCGCATCCGGACCGAAGCCGAAATCCAGGTTGCGGAGCGCGAGCTGGACGCACTCGTCCCGGACGCGAAGGCCGACCTCGCGGCGATTGAGGCCAATCTCAAGCAGAGCGGAGCGTTGCAAGTCAGCTTGCGCCTTGCGGCCATCAAGACCAAGCGGGACGCCATGGCGCTGTTGACCCCGGAGCAGCGCGAAAAAGAAAAAGCCGAGCACGAAAAAATGATGAAGAAACGGGGCGAACACCGGATGGGCGAGAGGAAAGGTATGGAACACGGGATGGGCCAGGGCATGAAGCCGGGCGCAGAGCGAATGGACCCGGCGCACTGAACAATCATTCACACAAAGGAGAGTACCCATGAAGAGATTCGAAATCGGCATCACTGTTTTTGCATTGCTCGTCGGGATCAGCCTTATCGCGACCGGGCCGGCCTGGAGCGATAAGAAAGGCAAACACGAAGAAGAAGCCAACGTCGCCGACCTGGCGAAAGAAGCCAAGGTCACCGTGGATCAGGCGATCAAAACCGCCACGGAGAAGATCCAGGGCACGGTCGTCGAAGCCGAACTGGAGAAGAAACACGACAAGACGATCTGGGAAGTGGAAATTGTCGGTGCGGACGGCAAGGTCTCCGAAGTCCACATTGACGCCGCAACGGGCGCGGTGATCGACGTCGAGGACAAGAAAGCAGAGAAGAAGGAAGACAAGAAAGGCAAAGGCAAGAAGTAAGGGCACCGCCGGCATACGTCGTCGGCACGACGCTCCCTGGCGGATCATCCCTCCAGGGAGCGTCGCATTCTCATGGCCATACAACTGTTCAAAGCCAGAATCGATGGCATCCGCAACCTCACGCACGACGTGCGGGAGATCCGGTTTGCGCTGCGCAAGCCGGGTGAGATCGCGTTCAAGGCCGGGCAATTCGTTTCCTTCGAGGTGGTGAACCCAAAGACCGGCCGGATGGTCTCCCGCCCCTATTCGATCCTGTCCCCACCCAGCCAGCGGGATACCATGACTCTGCTGCTCAATCTCGTGCCGGGCGGGCCCGGCTCGACCTACCTGTTTAGCCTGAAAGAAGGCGACGAGACGCAGTTCAAGGGCCCGGCCGGGAATTTTTATCTGCGGGACGACCCGGCCAAAGACCTGCTGTTCGTGGCCACCGGAACCGGTATCGTGCCGATCTGGTCCATGCTGCACGACCGCCTTGAACGGGGCAGTGACCGTTCGATCACGCTGTTCTGGGGCCTGCGCAGCCAGCGGGATTTGTATTGTCAGGACGAGTTGGCGGCACTGGCCAGACAGCACGCCAACTTCACGGCCATCACAACCCTGTCACGCCCCGAGCCGGGTTGGACCGGAACGACGGGCCGCGTGACCAGACTGATCGAAGAACACGTTAGGTCTGTGGCGAACCTGTCTGTGTATCTTTGCGGAAACAGCGCGATGCTCGCCGACGTGATGGCGCTCATCAATAAAAAGGGGCTCTGTCCGATCTACCGCGAGAAATACTACGACGATTCCGGCGCACCGGATGACTAACCAAGCCGATTGACCGGTTCCTGTCTTCTATGCGACATTGCACGCCTGCGGAACTCTTTCTGATGACTCGCAGGATGGTCAAAAAGGTCTTCCAGCAAGGCCACAGCGAGCGAACAGCCGAGACGTACTGTTTCTAAGTACGTCGCAGGATGGAAGCGATGCGAGAACGCCGCTGGAGGCCTTTTTCAACATCCTGCCTAAGCAAGGAGTGGCATGACGAATAACACAAAGCGAAAAAGCGCAGACCTGCTCGTTGGACCTGAAAGAGCGCCGGCCCGTGCCATGCTCAAGGCCGTCGGGTTCACCGACGCCGATCTCTCCCGCCCGCTCGTCGGGGTCGCCAACACCTGGATCGAGATCATGCCCTGCAACTATCACCTGCGCCGCTTGTCGGAAAAGGTGAAAGCCGGCATCCGCGCAGCGGGCGGCACGCCGATCGAATACAACACCATCGCCGTCTCCGACGGCATTTCGATGGGTACGGAAGGCATGAAGGCCTCGCTGATTAGCCGCGAGGTGATCGCCGATTCCATCGAACTTGTCGCGCGCGGGCATCTGTTCGACGCGGTCGTGGCGCTCTCCGGCTGCGACAAAACCATCCCAGGCACCGTCATGGCGCTGGCACGGCTCAACCTGCCCTCGCTCATGCTGTACGGCGGTTCGATCATGCCCGGACAATTTCAGGGCCACAACGTCACCATTCAAGACGTCTTCGAAGCAGTCGGGAAGCACGGGGCCGGAAAAATGACCGACGCGGAATTGAAGGACCTGGAAGATCACGCCTGCCCGGGACCCGGCGCCTGCGGAGGCCAGTTCACGGCCAACACCATGGCCATCGCGTTCGAATTCCTCGGCATCTCGCCGATGGGCATGAACGGCGTGCCGGCCATGGATACCAAGAAGGACGACGTCGCGTTCAAGTGCGGGCAGATGGTCATGGAGTTGCTGAAGAAAGACCTGCGTCCGCGCCAGATCATCACGCGCAAGGCCATCGAGAACGCCATCGCTGCCGTGGCCACAACCGGCGGCTCGACTAATGCCGTGCTGCACCTCCTCGCCGTCGCCCGGGAAGCAGGCATCCGGCTCACCATTGACGACTTCGACAAGATCAACCGGAAAGTCCCGCTGCTGGCTGACTTGAAGCCGGGAGGCCGCTTCATGGCGACGGATCTCTACGCCGCGGGCGGTACAACACTGGTCGCCAAGCGGCTGCTGGACGCCGGCATTCTGCACGGCAGCCAGCCGACGGTGACCGGCCGCACCATCGGCGAGGAAGCCGGACGGGCGACCGAGACGCCTGGCCAACAAGTATTGCGTCCGCTCGCCAACCCGATCAAACCGACCGGCGGCATGGTCATCCTGAAAGGCAATCTCGCACCGGAAGGCTGCGTCGTGAAAGTGGCAGGGCATTCCATCATGACGTTCCGCGGGCCGGCAAAAGTCTTCGACCGTGAAGAAGACGCCTTCGCCGCCGTCAAGGCGAAGCAGATCAAAATCGGCGACGTGGTCGTGATTCGCTACGAAGGTCCGTCAGGCGGACCGGGCATGCGCGAGATGTTGGGCGTGACAGCGGCGATCGTAGGCGCAGGGCTCGGCGATTCCGTGGCGCTGCTCACCGACGGGCGTTTTTCAGGCGCCACGCACGGCTTGATGGCCGGGCACGTCGCGCCCGAGGCCGTCAGGGGTGGACCAATTGCCGCAATCAAAAATGGCGATATGATCACCTTCGACATCGCCAAGCGGAAATTGGATGTGGAACTCTCCGCGAAGGAGATCAAGGCCCGGCTGAAGAAAGTGAAGCAGCCGGTGCCGCGTTATACCTCTGGCGTGATGGGAAAGTATGCCCGGCATGTGTCGTCGGCGTCAGAGGGAGCGGTCACGAATTAGAACAGAAACTGCTCGAAGAAAAGGAGGGCAGGCTGCTCTGCGCAGCTTGCCCCCTTTTTCGTTTCTGCCAGGAGTTTATTTCGCTCTCTGATAGTCGGCGTAAAGCCTTGTCACGCAATCCGGACACAACCCATGGGTAAACAGGGCGAGAGAATGCTGTTGAATGTAGGATTCAACATGGTCCCAATATCCCTGGTCATTGCGAACCTTCTTGCAACTCGAGCAGATAGGGACCAATCCGCGCAAGGTCGTGATGTGGGTCAAGGCGTCCTGCAATTCACCGAGCAGCCGTTCCCTGGATTGTTCGACCCGCCGCTGCTCCGACACGACTGCGGCAAACGTGAGCGCCGACACGCTGGTAACGCCCATGAACGCCTGCAACAACAACAGGGATTCGTTCGGCGTTGCCCCGGCAAAAGGCCCGAACCCCCGCAGGGTGCCCCAGATGGCGAGCCCCGCCAGGATGATGCTCGCCGTTGCTGTCTCGCGCGGCCCGAAGCGATACGCGGCCCAGACCAGACCGGGGAGGCACAGGTACTCGAGCGGATATTTATTGACATGAGAAGAAACCAATCCTCCGAACACCGTCAGGGTCACGAGGACCAATGCGGCACATAGCAGCGCGGCCTCGGCCAGTTGCGCCCGACTCCACTGCAGCCGTCGATTCGCGCTCCAGAGTATCAGGAACGGCGCCACGATCAGATCACCGGCCACATCGCCCAGCCACCAGGTCAGCCAGATCGAGCCATAGTTCACCCAGTCGGCGAAGCCCCCCAGCGCCAGGCTCGTGACCCCGCAGGTGGCGCTGACCGTCGTGCTCGCCAATCCGGCCAGCACCGCAAAGACCAGGACATTCTGCGGCTGATCAAAGGCACGCCGGCCGCAGGCGAATCGGTTCACAAAGTAGGCGCCTACTACTCCTTCCAGTGTGTTCCCTGTCGCAATGCCGATCGAGGTGGCCACCGAGCCTTCCGTCGAAATGTTGACCAGGAAGGCGCCAAGAAAAATGCCAGGCCACACGCGATATCCCAGAATAAGGAAAGCGGCGAGGGTGATTCCCGTCGGCAGCCAAACAGCCGTTGCGCTGGCATGCACAAAAGCCAGGAGCAGTCCCAGCTTCCCGGCAACCGCATACGCTCCGGCCAGGAGCACTGCCACGACAAACCAGACAACCGGACCATACCGAGCCGTTCTCTGACCATCCGGTTCGAGGGCCACCGCTTTCTCGATGAGCGAATGCTTTTCTTGTTCCATGTTGTCCGAACTCCGAGCAAACTTGCGCCCGAAGTCCACTACCCTGCCACTGACCCCAAACTCAAACGGATGCTTTTCTTGTTCCATGTCGTCCGAACTCCAGGTAACTCAACCGGCTGGCCACATCCCCTTTGCGGGAATGGTGCAATTCATGCTCCTAATTCTACCACCACAAAAATCAAAGTTATTTCAATGGGTTATTTACACTAGAGGGATAGAAGGTGTAGGGGAAACCCTGCAAGAAGAGTCGCAAATCGTAACCGCGAACAGTGTACGGGGCAAAAATGAACGGGGACAGGCACCGTTTCTGAGCCTGTCCCCGCTGTGTTCCGGACGTACTTTTAGCGAACCAGCCTAGATTTTTCCGTTCTCGCCCTCGCCACTCATTTTGTTGACGCCGCGCGCGATGTCGAACACCAGATAGATCATCTGGGCCATGCCTCTCATGACGAGGTAGATCATGGCGGCCTGAACGAGAAACCATAGGCTCACGCCCACCTTGGCCATCATCTCTTCCTCGACGAACCAAGCCCTGCCGGCATTGTAGAGCATCGCGGCCGCCAGGAGCGGTGCTACGATGGTGTACACCTTCGCCAGCACGCGCAGCACTTGATAGGGGCGCTGCCGGCCTTCCGTGCTCCGCTTCTCGGCACCCGCGAGTTCAGTGCCCGCGGATGATGTCTTCTCCGTCATGCGACCCTCCTTGATGCGGGCGTCCCCGCCCTTCCTGCCTCACCGATGTCTACAGAACACCTCGCGCGATTCCCGCTCGTCCTTGCCTGGCCTTCCTCGCGCTGGTATCCTCACCTCACTATATGCCCGTTTCCCCTCGCGTGAATCAACCATGAAAATCCTTGGACTGAACATCTGACCCGGCACAACCGTGCCGCACGCACGGCACGCAGGGTATCTTGATGCTGCGCACCCTCAAAAACATTGTGACCAACCTGATGTGCCCCGGCTATGCCTCTGTGATGGCTCGGAAGGTTCTCGTCCGCATGAGGGAATTCCAACGCCGCCACGAGGAAACGCCGATGCGGCGATGGTGTGCCCAGCATGTGGAGGACACGGCCAGCACGCTTT
>JBGPNZ010000076.1:0-9016 GCA_041487795.1 Nitrospiraceae bacterium | reverse complement strand
CCAACCTGATGTGCCCCGGCTATGCCTCTGTGATGGCTCGGAAGGTTCTCGTCCGCATGAGGGAATTCCAACGCCGCCACGAGGAAACGCCGATGCGGCGATGGTGTGCCCAGCATGTGGAGGACACGGCCAGCACGCTTTGCACGATTGACCCCGGCTTGTGGGCTGAGGCCCAACGCTTCCACGCCGCCCTCCAGGCGGAGGCCCGCCGAAAACTGGAACCCCTGAACGTCAATCTTGGAGGCGGAGGGCACTATCCACTGCTCTACTTCCTGGTCCGCCACAAAAACCCGAACGTGGTCGTCGAGACCGGTGTCGCTGCCGGCCATTCCACGCAGACGATCCTGGCCGCCCTCGCGGCCAACGGACGAGGCCGGCTGTTTTCGAGCGATTTTCCCTATTTTCGCTTCGAAAACCCGGAGCAGTATATCGGACTTCTCGTGGACGACAGCTTGCGAGGATGGTGGGAACTCTTCACCTTGGGAGATCGTACAAACCTGCCGCAGATCATCGCCCGCTGCAACACGGTTGACCTGTTCCACTATGACTCCGATAAGTCGTATTCCGGACGGCAGTTCGCTCTCGATACGATCGCCTCCTATCTGACTCCGCACGGCCTTGTGGTCATGGACGATATACAAGACAACTTCTTCTTCCGAGACTACGTGACCCGCCGCCACGTTCCCTTCCGCATTTTCGAATTTGAACATAAATATGTCGGTGTGATCGGGTTGGAGTGACGCCGTGCTGGCGCGGAATGCCTCGCGCCTGGACGACCCGACCGCTGCCAGACGAAACAACAAGGGGCGGGCTGCGGCCACGCAGCCCGCCCCTTGCGCAATTTCACACGGCTTCGGCCGACTGTTGGTGAATTGCACGGGTATGGCGTACGAATGGTACGCTAATGCCTGGCTTCGCTGCCGGTGGGCGCGAGGAGGACTCAGGGGCGGCTGTAAAATTCCTTGATGGTGGCCACCACGTAGGCGAGTTGGTCGTCGGTCAGCTCGGCATAGATTGGAAGCGCCAGCACATCTTCCGCCGCCTTCTCTGAAACAGGGAACGCCCCCTTCTGGTGGCCCAGATCGCGGTAGCAGCTCTGCAGATGGAGCGGAATGGGATAATAAATTTCTGTTCCGATACCTTTGTCCTTCAGGTAGGCTCTGAGCTCATCGCGCTTCTGGGCACGGATGGTGAACTGGTTGTAGACGTGCACGTTGCCCTTATCGGTCCGGGGCAGCGTCACGCGCTCCAGCAGTTTGGCGTCTGCAAAGAGCTGCTCGTAGCGCTTGGCGTTCTTCTGCCGGCCCTCCGCCCACCGATCCAGATGGTTCAGTTTGACCTTGAGAATCGCCGCCTGCAGCGCGTCCAACCGGCTGTTAAACCCGACCCGTTCATGCACGTACTTCACCTTGCTGCCGTGCACGCGCAGCATGGTCACGGCAGCGCCGAGACCGTGATCGTTGGTCGTGACCAGACCGCCGTCGCCGAACCCGCCGAGATTCTTGGAGGGGAAAAAGCTGAAACAGCCGGCGTCACCCAGGACACCGGCCTTTTTTCCGTTGCGCGCCGCCCCGATCGCCTGGGCCGCGTCTTCGATCACTTTGACCTTCTTGCGCGTTGCAATTTCGTTGATGGCTTCCATCTCGGCGCACTGGCCGAAGAGATGCACCGGCACGATGGCTTTGGTCCTGGCGGTGATCTTCTGCTCGATCCGCCCCGGATCGATGTTGAACGTGTCCGGCTTGATGTCCACGAACACCGGCTTGGCGCCAAGACGGGAAATCGAGCCGGCCGTGGAGAAGAACGTGAACGGCGCCGTGATGACTTCGTCTCCCTGCCCGACCCCGACAGCCATGAGCGACAACAGAATGGCATCGGTACCGGAGGCGCAGCCGACGGCGTGGTTGGCGCCGACATACTTGGCCAGCGCCTGTTCCAATTCCACGACGCGGGGCCCCAGGATAAACCCCTGTTCGTCGCAGACGGCTTCGATCGCCGCCATGATTTCCGGCTTGATGGTGCGGTACTGCGCTTTCAGATCCAATAAGGGAACGTTCATCGCTTCTCCGTTCGTTCGGTGTTTGGTTTGTGTAACACAGGACTTCGTTTCGCTCAAGACATTCTGTGCTTTGTTCCCGGCAGCAAGCGCTCATATTCCTGCTCCTGACGACGGACCATGTCGTAGATGTCAAACTCCTGGGGCAGCGACTCTCCCCGCCGTCCCATGTCGGCTGCTGCCGTCGGATTGGCCAGAAGGGAAAGAACCCGGTCGGCCAGCCCCTGCACATCCCCTGGCGCGAGCAGATACCCGTTGACGCCGTCACGGATGACTTCCGCCGCGCCATCCACCCGTGTCCCCACGACCGGCACGCCGCTGGCGAGGGCTTCGAGATAGACCCGCGGAAGCCCTTCCCAGAGAGACGTGAGCACAAACACGTCCAGACAACGCATGATGGCGGGTACGTCACGCCGCCATCCGGCCAGCCGGAACGATTTGGTCAAGCCGAGCCGGGCAATTTCGGTTTCCATCGCTTTCCGCAGCTCGCCGTCCCCGACGAACAGAAACTGCGTCTCCGGTTTTTTCCCGGCTACTTTGGCCGCCACGCGCACGAAATCCAGCGGCGCCTTCTGCGACTTCATCGGCGCGACCATGCCGACAACCGGTCGGCCCGGCTCGAGCCCCAACTCGCGCTTTTTCGCCGTGGTGTCCACTTCCAATCTTCGGATCGCCGCCACGTCCACGCCGCTCCGGATCACGGTGCACCGGCTTTCCGGGAACAGTCCGATTTCCATGCCGAGCTGCCGATTGGCCTCCGAAACGGCAAAGAACCGCGTGGTCACCTTCGCGGCCAGGCATTCCAGCGCAATGAGCGTCCGCCGGACGACGGCAGATTGATATCGGGTAAAGCCGAACCCGTGGATGGAATGGATGACGACCGGCACGCCGGCCAGCCACGCGGCCACGCGCCCCAGGATGCCGGCTTTGGAGCTGTGCGTATGGACGATGGCGGGCTTCAACCGTCTCAAGAGCAGCGTCAGCGCCAGCAGCGCGCGGAAATCCGACAGCGGCCGAATCCCGCGCACGAGCGAGGGAATCTGATGGAACTCGACGCCCGCAAGCTTGCGCGCATCGGCGTCGAGCAGGCCCGGCTCGCCGGCGATCAGCATGGGACGAAACTTGTCCGGATCGAGATGCGACACGGTAAACAGGGTGTTTTGCTGCGCGCCGCCGAGCTCGAGCTTGGTGATGATGTGGCAGACGGTCTGCGCCATGGGTCAGACCGCCCGCAATTTTTCAGCGAGCTGCTTGCCCTGCGCGATCGCGTCCTCCATGGAGGTGTGCTCCCACCGGCCGTAGCGCCCGATGGAATGAATGCCCCTCGACTCCAGTTCAGACAGAATGGCCGGTAGCGCGCGGGCTCGATGCCTGTCGAAGAGCACGTAGGCGTAGCGGATATCCTTGACGTCGGCGACGACGATCTCGTCGGACGGCCTGAAAATCCCGGCCCGCTCCAATCCATCCCGAACCTGCGCGATCAGGGTCGCGGGCGAAACCGTCTGTTCCGGTTGATGCGAGATTTCCACATAGAGCGAGCTGCAACCGGGGCGCCCCAACGCCGGCGAAAAATTCATCGGGAAGCCGGCTCGATAAAACGGATAGTCGCGTTCGGGAAAATAGATCCAATGCTTGTCGGAAACTTGTTCGCGCGCCACGCCCAGATTGATGTTGTACACCGACGCGCAGCGCAACCCCTCGGCGGCCTCCCGAATCGGCTTTGGTAGATCCGGGCACCGGCGGACCAGTTCGGGGACCGGCATGGTGGACACCAGCGTGTCATACGATTCCACGCGCCCGTCATGGAAGGTCGCGCGGCGGCGGGTCGTGTCCACCTCCATCAATTCGCTGCCATAGACGATGTCCCCGATACCGGACAGGAATGCCTTCGGCAGGACGCCGATGCCGCCCTGGGTAGGATAGAGAAAGGACGGGTTGTAGCCGAAGGCTTTGTCCTTGATGCCCAACGCGCCGTTGATCACGTCTTTGAGTTCCGGCTTGGGCACGAGCCACGACACCCAGTCCGCTGTCAGCTCGTCCAATGACACCTGCCAGAGCTTTTCGTTGAAGGGCACCATGAAGTGTTTGGCGAAGCCTTCGCCGAGGCTTTCGAGAATCCATTGCTTGAAGGACCGTTCCTCCGGCTTGAGCCCGGACGGCGGAGCCGTGAGCGTGGCGATGAAGCCCATCAGACACTCGCGGACCACTTCGGGCGGCAAGCCATAGGTGTTCACCTGGTACGGATACTCGGTATAGGTCTTGTACGAATAGATGTAGGAGCGGCGGCTGTGCTGCTGCAATTGCCCGGCGAGCAGTCCTTCCACCAGGGCCCGAATGGTCTGTTGCCGGAAGTGCAGGAGATGGCCGGTCATGTCGAACGTAAAGCCGTCCATCTGATAGGACCGGCAGAGCCCGCCCGCCTCTTTTTCTTTTTCCACCACCCGGCAGGGCCGGCCCTTCAGGTGGTACGCGGTGCTGAGGCCGGCCAGGCCGGCGCCGACAATCAGGATCATGGCGCTTTGGACGCCGTGGCGGGAGATGATTCAGGCAGATGCGTCTCGTCTGCCGGCTTGGACATATCAATGCGCTTCAGCCAGAGCGCCGCGCCGATCCCCAGCAGAACGGTTCCCGCCACGAGGCCGAGCGCGATCTCCGCCCGGACAAACATGATGGTGATCCCGATCCCTCCGAGCACGAACGCCACGCCGTAACTCAGCGCGGCGACCTGGGGCACCGACAGCGCCCACCGCCTGAGGCGGAGCGCGAAATGGTCCGGGCTCCCCAAAAACATCGGGAGGCCCCGCAGCTTGCGGATGTACATCACGAACAACGTGTCGAAGATCGGCACGCCGAGCACGAACACGGGCGCGAGCAGGGACACCGGATTCACCGCCGTGTATTTGCCGATCATCGCGAGCGCCCCCAGCATGAGCCCGATAAAGAGCGAGCCCGAGTCTCCCAGGTAAATCCTGGCCGGATGGAAATTGAATCGAAGAAATCCGATCAAGCTGCCGGTCAGCGCGGCCAGCATCACGGCGATCATCATATCGTGATTGATCACCGCCACGACAAAGAGCCAGAGGCACGCCACCACGCTGACGCCGCCCGCCAGCCCGTCCATCACGTCGATGATATTGACCGCGTTGATGATGCCGATCATCCAGAACACGGTGAGCGCGATGGCCAGCCAATCCGGCAGGGCGGCGATCTCGATCCGGATGCCGCTGCGAATCAACACGAACACCGCGATCAGCTGCCCGACCAGCTTGGGCCACGGTTTCAGCACCCCAAAGTCGTCGATGAGGCCGACCATGACCATGAGCGTGCCGGCCAGCACCAAGCCCAGGACCTCCTGCCGGAATTCGAACGTCAGGGCCAGGCTGATCAAAAACGCCAGGTACACCGCCAATCCGCCGAAGTAGGGCACCGGCTCGGCCTGAAACTTGAGCCGCCCATCCGGACGGTCCACAACATTGAATGCGAGCGCCGCCCGGCGTGCCATCGGCACGCCGTACAGCGACAAGAGCAGCGACAGCACGAAAGTCAGCCCCAGGACAAAGATGTTCATGACCGATGAACCTCTGCGCCGCTCGCCAGCCTGGCCTGCCCGGCATGACGCGCTTTCAACGACTCATATAACTGTTCATGCCGCTGGACGGCCGTTTCAATCGAAAATCTTTCTCGAACCCGTTCCCGCCCGCGCATGCCCATCGCCCGAGCTTGCTCGGGATGAGACAGAAGGGTTTCCATCGCATCGGCCAGCGCCACGGCATCACCGCCGGGAACCAGCAGGCCAGTCTCCCCGTGCACGACGATTTCCGGAATGCCCCCCACGGCGCTGGCGATGACGGGACGGCCGGCAGCCATCGCCTCGACGATGGCGATGCCGAACCCTTCATAGAGGGAGGGCATGACAAACACATCCATCAAGGGCAACACGCCCGCAATGTCGCGACGCACTCCCGCAAACACAACCCAGCCGGCGACTCCCAACTCCACGCTGAGATCGCGAAGAGACCCAAGCGCCGGTCCTTCTCCCACAATCAGCAGTTGGCAGGGAGGTGCCGACGCTCCCCCGCGCATCATTGTCAGCGCACGCAAAAAGACCGCAAGTCCTTTCTTGGGCTCGTACAGGCGACAGACCGTTCCGATGACGAACACTCCCTCGCGCAACCCCAGCTCCGATCGGCTTACTCTGCGAGACGAACCAAACCCTTCGAGATTGACGCCGTTGTGAATGGTTGCGAACTTGTGTTCCTGCTCGTTCATGTGTGTCAGGACAAACCGGCGCACGGCATCTGAGCAACAGGTCACGGCGTCGGCCCACCGGACGGCGACGCGATCCACCAGCCAGTGCGCCTTCGTTTTCCAGACTTCCACATCGCGGTATGACCAGATGACGACCGGCACGCCGAGGAATCGTCCGACCAGAGAGGAGGCCAGATTGGCCAGCCAAAGGAACGCATGGATGACATCAGGCCGTTCCGCAAGAATCACGCGGTACAGCCTGTACAGTACCCGGACATCCCACACGCCTTTCCCGTCCAAGGTGATGACCCGGACTCCCAGCGCGCGCAATTCATGGGCGATGACGTCCGCTCCTTTCAACGCACAGACGCTGACCTCAAAGCGGCGGCGATCGAGCCGTGATGCCAACTCCAGCACCTGCCCTTCCGTTCCTCCCACGCCCAGTCCAACCATGAGCAGCATCACCTTGATACGACGGGAAGGATTACCCGGCATCGCGCGATCCGGCGCGCCCCGGAACGCATCCGCCGGGCCGGCGGTCACGTTGCCTCCCGCCGGCGTTATGGAAAAAATCTCTGGTGCCATAACTCCAGACTGACCCATCGCCACACACTGGACCCGAGCTGATGCCTCCCCTCGCAGTACTCGCGATAGGCCGTCCTCAGCCGTGAAGGGTCCCAGTACCCCCGCTGCTCGAAGGCCCGCGTCCTGAACAGGTCCTCCAGTTGAGGCCGCAAGGTCTCCCGCAGCCACCGGTCCTGCGGCGTGACGAATCCCATCTTGTCGGTCCGCTGTCGGATCGCTTCAGGAAGAACGTCCACCATCGCTTCCCGCAAGACAAATTTGCTCCGCCCGTTTCTGAGTTTGAGCCGGGTCGGCAAGCGGAGGGAAAAATCCACGAGGCGCGCATCCAGAAAGGGCAGCCGGGCTTCGATGGAGAAGGCCATTGAATTGCGATCTTCATGATGCAGCAGGGCCGGCAGACTGTGGCTCTGCAGATAGGCCGCGACGTGATTTTCGACCGCGCTCGGGAAGCGTTGTCCATACAGTAGCCGCTCACCGGAGTCGGCGTACCGCGATGCGAACTCGGAACTCATCCACAAATCGTGGCCCTTCAACCATGCTCGCGCCCGCGACACCACCCCAAGCGGAAGCAGGGCACGCGCGAAGTTGGCGTACACGGTCGGATGCAGCCGGGCTTGTTGCCTCCAATAGGCCCAGGCCTCGGGAACAAATCGTCGCACGTCCCCGCGACGAATCAGATCGCCCCCATACGACCCCCAATAGCCGGGATAGCCGCAGAGCAGCTCATCCCCGCCCTGCCCGTCCAGCAGGACCTTGACCCCATGTTCAGCGGCGGCCCGCATCACCGCCCACTGGGCCAGGTAACTGGTCCCCCCGAACGGCTCCTCCTGGAACCAGAGGATGCGCGGCATCTCGTCATACAAGCGACGACCATCAGGAAAGACTTCCACGCTCTCCGTGCCGGCCTGAGCGACCACGAGGTTCAGGTAGGGCCGTTCATCACAGGCCGCTTCTTCAAAGCAAGATGAGAACGTTTGGAGCCGCGGGCCCGCCGCCAGCAGCCGCTGCATCGTGCACACAATCGAGGAGGAATCGAGGCCACCGCTCAGACAACTGCCCACCGCCACGTCGCTGCGAAGATGGATGCGGACCGTATCGTCGAACAGTGCGCGGAAGGACCGGATCGCGGCTTCGTCGCCACTGTCGGCTTGCGGGGCCGACGGCTCCAGATCCCACCACTTCCCGACGTTCAGGCCTCCTCCTTCCACTGACAGATAGTGCCCGGGGCGGAGTTGCCGGATGCCGTCGAAAAACGTCTCCTCGGTGTGGTCTTGGAGACCGAACGCCAGAAAATCGTGGACCATGCGGTGATTCGGCGAGGTCGGCTGGCCGGTGTCTTCCAACAGCGCCTTGATCTCGGAACCGAAGGCTAGACGCCCCCGGTCAACCCGATAGTAAAAGGGCTTCATGCCGAGCCGGTCTCTCGCGCAGAACAAGCGGTCACGCGCGCCGTCCCAGATGGCAAACGCGAACATGCCGTTCAGCCGAGAAAGGCAGTCGTCTCCCCATTCACAATAAGCCTGCAGAATGACTTCTGTGTCGGTTCCGGATCGGAAACGGTGGCCCCGCTGTCGCAGCTCGTCACGCAGCTCGCGGTAGTTGTAGATCTCCCCAGTGTACGTAATCCAGACATGCCCATCCTCGGAGGCCATGGGCTGGTGCCCCAGCGGCGACGGATCGATGATCGCCAGCCGGCGATGTCCGAATCCGATGGCATACCGGTGCGTGCCATGCCCTACGGAATCCGAGAGCCGCCCGATGATCGGAACAGCTTTTTCTCTCCCTCCCGGAGCCATCAGAACATACCCCTCCCCGTCGGGGCCGCGATGGGCGAGCGCCTGCGTCATCGCCTCCAGGAGACCCAGATCAACCGGCCGACCGTCTCTGTTGTACAGCCCCGCTATGCCACACATGTGCCGTGATAGGCCGCGATCGTTTTCTCGGCGATCTTCATCGGATCGTGCACGTCCAGCACGAACTGCCGGCCGGCCTTACTCAAATCCTGCCAACGCGCGGGCGCGCAGAGCAAGGCACAGAGGTCCTCCGCCAGGGTCTCTTTGGTCGTTCTGACGATCGGAATACGCTCCCGAAAGGGTACGAACCGCTTCAGATCTTCCTCCCGGAGAT